>JAFMDE010000132.1 GCA_017857425.1 Akkermansiaceae bacterium | reverse complement strand
CGTTCTGAAGGCCATCTGGCAAATCAATACCGCAGATATTGCGCTCCCCACGATCGTAACCGCGCCACATGCTGCCAGTGATATACTGGCGCGCAATGCCCTCCACCATCACAGGCTTAGCCTTCTGCACAATCCACACCAGTGGATGAGGTGACTCAAGGATATGGTTTCCTGCAAGCCCAGCTTTCTCAAACTCCTTAAACCAATGCAGTGCCGTGGCGTTAAGCGAGGCGCCCTTTCCAGGCACACCCTGCAGACCGTCTTCACCTTGCCAAATGATTTCATAGGCGGAAATACGGTCACTGATGACCATCACTGCCAGCTCTGTCCCTGGGGACACCTGGTATCCACGCTCCTCAATGATGCGGGCACTGTCCTCAGCACTGAGCCAGTAAACTGAACGTACTTTGCCACTGTGGACATTTCCCTGGTGATTGATTGGAAGGTCGTCGGTCTTTGCGATGGCGAGATTAGCTAGGCTCATTTTGAAATATCTTGGTTAATTTTCAGTGAAATAAAGAAGAAGAGATAAAAGGTGATTCATTTCCTAAGCAAGTGACTGGCACCGGTCAACCCAAACTAAGCCCCATGTCAAAATTAAAGGGCCGCCGTGACTTTGCCGTTGAGTTCACCCGATAATGATCGTAGCTTAAGCCAGCTAAGCATAATGAAAGAAGCCACAGACCAGATAAAGGATTTCCTCCAGTTCATCGCCTTACAGTTTATTGAACACCCTGACCAAGCTGAGCTTCGTGTTGCCGAAGTCAGCGAGGACCGGGTCAACTTCCGCTTGATCGTTGCCCAGTCAGATGTCGCCATCCTCATTGGCCGTAATGGATTCACTGCCAGTGCCATCCGCAATGTCATGAAGGCGGCCGCCATTCGTCAAGGCATGCAGGCAGGTCTACAGATCCACTCCCACGAAGAAGAGCGCCAACGCATGGCTGCCATCGAAGCCGGCGAGATTATCGACGACGGCAGCGGCCAAGATACCGACGAGGACTAGCTCGCCAACAAATTCCTACTTGGATTCCTGGTCGGATTCCTACTCAAATTCCTACTCGGCGGCTGACAGCTTTCTGATGGAAATGAAATAGGGTGACAGCAGCGTCTCCGCCCTGACGTCAAGCCCACCCGTGAACCACGCACGCACCCTATGCGGCCCCTTATCGAGACCCACCTTGAAAGTCACATGTGTCGCATCCTCGGCAAAATCCTGATACCAGCTACGTTTGCCGATCTTCAGTGCCGCAGCATTCAGATCCAGAGCCTTGCCATCACGATACCAGGTCAGCGCTGTTTTTGAAATCAAACCCTCCGGCCCCTGATCGACATCCTCGCCCTCAATACCGGCCGTGATCGCATAACCCGTCTCCTCAGGCCAGCGGCGCAGGGTGAACTCATATTCGCCAGCAGTTTCCGCAAGCACCTCCCAGTAACCAAAACTCGGCTGACCGGAGCGCACCCCTGCTTGGTTCCAGACCACATCACTATCATCATTGCGCATCTCCATCGTCGTCAGATGGACCCGCGGGCATTTCTCGGAGCCGATGTGCACCGGTGAGGCGTGGTGGAATTCAAGCGAGCACTGCTGCCACCACGTATCATACTCAGCACGCAGCTTGGCCACCATCTCTGGATGCTGTGCCGCGATATCTTTACGCTGCCCAAGGTCACTACTCAGATCATAAAGCTCTTTGCCTCGAATCAAGCGCCAGTCTCCCTGCATCACCGCAGAAAAGCGCCACTTGATCGGATGCGGTAAACGCTGTGTATCCGTGATCACCACCCGCTGCTGCCACTCCTTACCAGACTCTGCAACCTTTCCTTCTATCAGCGGCCGTAGGCTTTTACCCTCTGTTGCGGGTGATTCCACCCCACAGAAATCAAGCAGAGACGGCATCAGATCAGTATAGTTCGTCAGGCAAGACACGTCCTTGCCCTCACTGATTCCTCCAGCCGGGTAACGCAGGAAAAACGGCACCCGGTGGCCACCCTCATAGGCCGAAGCCTTGATGCCACGCATGCCGGCATTATAGCCGCCACTGATGAACATCTGCTCATCGTAATCAGCACCCTTGGCTGTGCCGTTATCAGTCATGAAAATGAGAATGGTATCATCCTCCAGCTCCTGCTCCTTGAGAAAGCCACGTAGTCGCTGGAAGTTTTCATCGATGTTGGTGATCATGCCGTAGAACCTCTTGCGATCATCCGGCATATCTTCCTCCGCATAGAGGTCACGGTATTTCTTCTCCACATTGTAGGGCGAGTGCGGCGCGTTCGGCGTGATGAAACACAGGAACGGCTTGTCCTTGTTCGCCTTGATAAACTTCATCGCCTCGGTGAAAAACACATCCGTGCAATAGCCCTTGAATTGCTTCGGCTCACCGTTGACTAACAGCGTGTCATCAAAGTAGTCATTGCCCCAGTGATCCGAGATCTGAGCCAAACCCCCGCCCCGATGATAGACCACCTGCTCAAAACCCCGGTCCTGCGGCCGGTAAGGATAGTCATCCCCCAAGTGCCACTTACCAAACAACCCCGTCGCATACCCATGCTCCTGCAGCACCTCCGGTAGAGTCACCACATCCCGGCGCAGCAACGATGCCCCACCGATCGTATGCCAGACCCCCGTGCGGTTGCAGTTCAAGCCCGTCAACAATCCAGCACGTGTCGGCGCACACGTCGTGCCCACATGAAACTGCTCAAACCTCACCGACTGCTCATAAAACTTATCCAGGGCAGGTGTCTTGATGATCTCATTGCCATGGCAACCCAGATCCCCATAGCCCTGGTCATCCGTCAGCACTACCACAATGTTAGGCTTGCGTTTAGCTGACTGCTCTACCTCCGCCATCACAGAAGATCCACTAGCGAAAACACACAAGATGACACCAACCCATGCCTTCACACGCACCAACTCTCTTTTCAATAATCCATTCATAAATTGACACCTCTTTTCCGAGGCAGCGACACGATAACAAAAACCCCCACCTTGACCATTCAATCTTTCTATCTGATCCCACTTGGCGTCTTTGCGTCTTGGCGTGCCAAAAAAACTCACACCAAGGCACCAAAGCGCCAAGACGCTAAGGATACCAGACTAACTTCAAATCAACCAGCCGCGCTGCGGCTCCCCCCACTTCAACTTAAACTGCCGCCCGTGGCGCCCAACTTGAACTTGATCCGCTATGCGGATCACCCCCCTTTTGTCGCGTCAGCGACTTCTCATCCTAGCCGTGGGTTTCAACCCACGGAATACGGTTCACAAGAGATTCTCGTCGCGTCAGCGACCGCTTAATCTGAACGTCGCGGGACTCATGCTTGCCACTTCACTTTTGAGCGGTCGCTGACGCGACGCCAAATAGACTCATGCCCATTACCGTGGGTTGAAACCCACGGCTAACATCATTGGTCACTACGCGACAAGCCCCGCCCCGAACCTCTTCCTTGGCGCCTTAGCGTCTTAGCGTGATCTTCTTATTGGTATGTTATTTCTTTTAGCACGCCAAGTCGCCAAAACGCCAAGCATTCAGCTGGAGCGACAACCAGCCGGCGGCGGCGGCTCCCAACTTGAACTCGAACTCTCAACTCGAACTGCCGCCGCAGGCGGGCGGCTACTCCTGATAATCCGAGCTCACCGTCAGCTCACCACTGCGGACATTAACAAACCAGCCGGTGACCGCTTTGGGCAATGCCACTTCCACCTCATAATGCTCAGCTTGGTTTCCCTTGGCAGCAAGCTCCAGCCACTTCCGCTCACCACTCACCCCCTTGTCCATACTGTAGACCAACACCGGATCACTGAGCGCTTCACTAGACTCAAAAATCACCATCACCTTGGTTTTGTCGAACTTGATAAGACGCTTCTGTCGGCACCAGGGTTTATCGTCATTAACGATACTATCTGCAAAGGCATAGCTGTCCGGCTTGCTCCACGGCGGCCCGTGGCCATGCCCCAATTTGGGAATCAATGATACCGTGTATAGCCCAGAAACCGCCTGGTAGCTGTTGGCAAACTTATCCATCGGGAAATGCTTTTCCTGCGGCCAGGAGAACCAAAGTGTCGGCATCTTCACTTTGTCAAAGCGCAGCATCGGATCATAGACTTCCTTATAGGCGGCATTGTTGCCCAAGGACTTGCCATACTGGTTTGGCACCTCAGAGAGATCACCACAGCCGTAAGTCGGGATCGCAAAGGCAAAACGATCATCAATACCAATGACCGTGCTGGTAATCACCCCACCCCAGGAAATGCCCATGATGCCCACCTTGTCGGCATCCACTCCGGGTAACGATCGCAGCAGCGAGTTTGCCAGAACGGTATCCGCCACCGCGTGATACATCCACTGATCCTTAAATTCCTCCTTGGCATCTCCGTAAATTCCAACCCGGGAAGGCCCGGCCCATTCGTGCTTTTCCCATGACTCTCCATCTTCAGATCTCTTATCCGTCTGCCCCTCCACTGCAATACTGATCGCCGCATAGCCACGCGCATTCCACCTTTCCACCCACTCCTTGAAGGCGGTGCCACCACCCCCGTGAACCAACACCATAGCTGGAACCTTGGCAGGCACCTTGTCAGACTCGTTAGCAGCTTTATCCTCAGGCATGCCTAACCAGGCAAATACCTTGGTCGGCTTGCCCTGGTAATCGAGCCCTTCAAAATAAATCGCCTTCAGATTCTTCGTGGAATCAAAACCCTCCGCCTGCTCCATAGCCGGTGCTTGGGTCAGTTCACCCAGTGCTTCCAACTTCTTTCGATCAGAGGACAAACCTCCCTCACACACACTACTAGAAATAAGGGGCATCATAATCATCCAGTGGCTTATCCAATGACCTTTCAAGGACTTTAATAACTTCATAAGGCAGCAGTAAACAGGAAAGCACTTCCATAAACAGGAAGCGCTTTCAAAGCAAACGATAAAAAGCATGCGCCAGGGCTACCCCATCCTCTTCCTTGGCGCCTTAGCGTCTTGGCGTGAACTCCATCTTTGCGCGCTATTTTTTTAGGCACGCCAAGACGCCAAGCATGTCTTCGGCAAACGCAACAAGCTGCAATCGGGCGCGTAGCGCCAACCAAGAACAAGGAACAAGGAACCAAGAACAGCCGCACCGCGGCCCCCCTCTTCCTTAGCGCCTTAGCGTCTTGGCGTGATATCCTTATTCACCTTATATTTCCTTAAGCACGCCAAGACGCCAAAACGCCAAGCATGCCTTCGGTAAACGCAACAAGCTGCAATCGGGCGCGTAGCGCCAACCAAGAACCAAGAACAAGGAACCAAGAACAGCCGCACCGCGGCTAATCTCCCCTCTTCCTTAGCGCCTTAGCGTCTTGGCGTGATATCCTTATTCACCTTATATTTCCTTAAGCACGCCAAGACGCCAAAACGCCAAGCATGCCTTCGGTAAACGCAACAAGCTGCAATCGGGCGCGTAGCGCCAACCAAGAACCAAGAACAGCGCGCGGCGCGCGCTTTACAAAATCCCCCCGTTTTTACCATGGCGCATTGCCATTCTCGGGCTATTTTGGCTT
>JAFMDE010000131.1 GCA_017857425.1 Akkermansiaceae bacterium | reverse complement strand
GAGAAGAGAAATGACATGAGAACAAGACCCTTAACCATCTTGGCAGCACTTATCCTCGCAGGTCTCGCAAGCAGTTGCACAAAAGGCTGGCAGTTAGACTATGGGAAGCCTGCCGCTCAGTTTCATGCGCATAACGTTGCGAGTAAAGGTAAGCCATTTATCGGGAAGATGATCACAGTTAAAGGGAAGGTGCTTCGCGTCCAAGATCGCGATGACGGTAACCATATTTACTTAGAGCACAACATTCACTGCCTCTTCCCAACTTGGCATTGGGGTGAAGACACTCTAAAGCCGGGCGACGAGATATATGTGGACGGATTTCTAGAGAGATGCATCGAAGGTGACGTTCAACTCAACCCAGCCATAAAGAGAGGTTCTAAGGCCCCCTTCACGCCAAAAGAATAGACGCCGAACAAGGCAGTGGAGGCAACAGTTAACCCCGTGCATCACCTTCTACGTTCTCCCCGCAACCCCTTTATCACCCCATGAAAGCCCCTACGAACACCTCACTCAAAAAACAAATTCCTAGCAGTTGAAACCTATGATCCAAAAATTAAAATCCGTTATTGTACTCGCAGCTCTCTCGCTCGTGTCTCCCGTCGCTCTATCACAAGACTCCACCCCGGAACTCGATCGCCTCGCGGAGATCATCAACCTCCCGAAACAAATCCGAGTTCAAGTCGAGCTCATCGAAATGTCCCACGAGGAGCTCACCAATCTCATGACCAAACCAAGGGCTGGGGCCAATGATCAGGACCTTCGTGACGCCTGCACCAAACTCGTCGAGCAGAACAAGGCCACCATCCTCGAAACCACCAGTGTCATCGCCAGATCAGGCCAAAGATCCTCCACCGAATCCATCACCGAGTTCACCTACCCGACGGAATGGGAACCCTACGAGCTCCCGAATCAACTGGAAGTGCCCGAGTCCGGCGACGGACCGAAGGCTCTCGAACTCATTCCCCAACCCACCCCCACCGAATTTGAAACCCGAAACCTCGGAACCACGCTCGAAGTCGAACCAACCCTCGGAGAAGACAGTAGAATCATCGACCTCAGACTCGCCTCCGAACTCGTCTACCACGTCGGAAACGAAAACTGGAGCCAGTGGGTAACCCAAAAAGGCGACGGCTCCATCAAGTTGCCCACCATGTATACCCTCCGCCTGAACACCGGTCTCACTATGATCGATGGACAACCCTGCCTCGCGGCTGTCCAATCACCCAAAGATGACTCCGGCAAAACAGACTTCACCCGCAAGATCGCCGTTTTCGTGCGCTGTGATGTCCTCATCATCCGTCGATAACTCGCTGTGAAATCCGTTATCCTCTGGGCCCTCACGCTGGAGCCTTCGGAATTCACCGATTGGTGATGGGATTAAACCATAGGGGAGTAGCATTTGAGACGTTACAGAAGCTAAACCATTATTGGCAAAGTAATTGAGTAAACTGCTGCACACTGAAAGTTCAAGAAAGCATGGAGAGCAATGGGTAAGCCCAGATGAGTATTTCTCTGCCACACACAGTGCCAACAATCGATAGACATGACATATTCTAAAACCAGCGACAAGTATCACGCACTCAAACTAACTTATCTATGTGCCGTGCTGCCCTTGGTGGCGGGCGTCAGCATTTACGCAGCTTGGCTTATCACAGGGCTATATGAGCTAATGGTTGCTGGTATGATTACCGCGGGATGTGGATTGCTGCTCAATGTGATAGGTTTCTGTTTATCGGTGGTGGCTAAGCGCGTGGAAGGCAACCCCAATGCTGCGCCAATTCGTCGGGCCCGAATGATTCTGCTCGTGAACTGGGTGGCGGCCCTTGTGATCATCTTCGTGGTGATGAATGTTGGCCGCCCTAGTACGATTATTATTGAGAATAAAACGCCAGTTAAGCTTACTGGTGTTTCGTACACCTGGGGATATTCTGGTGGAACAATCGGAGAAATATCGGCTAGCTCAAAGGGAACAGCGAGGCTTTGGCTATCGCCAATACATTCGGCAAATGTTGTCCTGAAGTATGTGAACCAGACGGAAGAAGCTAGACATAAGATCCGGATGACAGGAGGAAAGGTGGGCATGAATCCATTGGTGGTCGAGGTAAGGGCGGATGGCTCACTGGGCCTTCCTGAAAACGCGGTTTTATACTCTTACGAGCCCTAATCAATTAGCGACCTTGCTCTCGTGGCATGTTTGCGCCTCGGCCTATGCCCAAGCCCAAGCCATTCCGCATGTCAAAAAATGCTACGCCACCACCCATGTCGAATAGGACTAATGCCAAATCATATCGGAACCAGTAAAATCTAATTCCAGACATATTCTATGAAAACATTAATCACGACCCTCGTTTTTCTAACGGGAGCAGCCTCTTTCGTCAGTGCTGAAATTTCAAACTCGATGATGCATGCATTGCAAAATAAAGCGCCTGAGAAATTGGAAATAAAAGTGATAAGGGTTTCTGAAAAGAAATTAAATTTGGGCAATTATAACCAACTTCATTTCGAGGTTGAAGCCAAGGTCATCGGAGTAGAGCTTACGCATGCTAGCTTAAAAGTAGGAGATCGCTTGCGGATCCAATATAAAAAATACGATGGTGATAAACCTGTGCCATCCGGATCTTATCCCATTACAATAAAAGAAGGGCAGATGTATAAGGCATATCTTGGCATGAAAAAAGAAGACGAGAATGCGGCGGCGGCGAAGGGCCCGGTCGTCTACTCGCCTAAAGCTGCTCGAGGAAGTTTTGTATTAATACCCGCTCAAAACCAAAATGCGGAATAGGACGCGTGACGCTGGTTAGTTAGGTGTAATGCATTAGGCCTACTTGAGTAAATTCTCATACCAGACAACGTTTTTGGAGCCGCGCCCGGCATTCAATAAGTCGACGTCGCCATCACCATCCATGTCGATAGAGCGCAGGTCATAGCTTTGTTGAGCTTCGTCAAGGGTATGGATAGTGAAGTTACCTTTGCCATCGTTTTCATACCAGCGCACCCACTCACTTTCGAATCCACAGCTTGCGATGTCGATATCGCCGTCTTGGTCATGGTCAGCAACGGTGAGGCTGTGGGGTTGTTTGATTTCCTGATCAATCCCGTGGATTTTCCAGCCTGGGTTTTCAAACCATAAAACTCCGACGCCATGACCACGGCTAGCGACCCAGTCTACCTTACCATCACCATTTACGTCTGCACCAAGAATGTTCGTCGCGCCCAGGTGATCTTCAGCTAAAATAGTTTTCTTCCACGCTCCTTTGACACCTTCTTTACCTGGGTTTTTCCAGAACGCGAACCAGTTGCCGTCGTCGAACGGTTTGCCCTTCGCGCCAACGGCGATTTCTTTCCAGCCATCTCCATCGATATCGGCGGCACTCATGTAGTGACTACCACCACGGGCGTCACCATCAGCAAAGATATAGCGCTGCCACTTGTCTGCGGCATGCACATTCTCCGGCACACTGAACCAGGCCATGGAGTCGGCGATGCCTTCGTCCGGCAGGAAATTATTGATCACGAGGTCCTGCCTTCCATCGTTGTCGATATCAGATGTCAGCAGGCAGTGAATCCCGGTGATTTCCGGATCGATAATGCGCTTTACCCATGGGCCTTTCGCAAAGTCAGAGGGACCTGGATTTTCCAGCCAGAAGGGGTGTTCATGCGCCAATGATCCTGCCCAATCAAGGTCACCGTCATTATCCACGTCAATGGTGGTGCTGTGGATGCAGCCGGCTCCTGCGTTCTCAAACTGATAGAGCAGAATCTCCTGCTTCCAGTCAGGCGCCATGAACAAGCTGACCTTGCCGTTAAAACTGGCAATCACATCTTGCTTGCCATCCTTGTTGACATCGATGGCGACGGCGGAGTTGCAGTGACCTTGTTCCATAATAAGATGCCTTTTCCATTTGGTTTGCGCATTTGTATGGCCGGCAAGCATGATTAAGCAAAAGGAAATGAGAGTTCTGACTTCAGATGTAAAAGCTGTGATTCTCATGTATTGAGCCTAGCGAATTTGCAGATTGGTAAAAGGCCAGAATAGAATATCGTATAGGTCTAATATCCTCACTAACGCTAAAAAATTGTGTCCCCTTTGATCAAAAATAAACTGAGTATCCTTCGCTGGCTGTTATCTGCGAGTTCGTTCGTCTTGTTTGTGATCTTGGTGAGGGCCGCATTTAAGATGGAGTCGCTTGGGGCTGCACCTTATGTGATTTTTTCTTTGGTCTGTTTGATCTCGGCCATCCTTTTACTCATACCAGAGACGGTGAAGCCGATGACCCGGTATCTCAGTGCCCGCATTGTGGCATTTGTATTTCCAGATCATAAGTTCAGCAAGCCAGCTTTGACCTATACCTTGGCACGCAGATATATCGAGCTCGAACGTTATGACGATGCCATTCAAGAATACGCGAAGATCATTCATTATTATCCAGGTGAAATAGAAGCTTATCTGGGAATGATATCAGCAAGCAGCCTAGCTGGGGAGACTCAACTAGCGGAGAAATATAAGAAGCAATTAAAGAAGCGCACAGCGAACAGAGTATCTGTTGATGCTGAGAGGTGAGCAACTTCGTTAGGCAGAGCCAAAAATAAGACGTTAAACAATAACAAAACCACATCTAGAAATGAATCCCCTTATCCTAAAGTCCATCGCCAAAGGAGTCGGAATTGCCTACGAGAACCGTGAGGTAGCTCTTGAGCTTTTAACGAAAATGAAGGTGTGGCAGAAATCAAACGATTCGGCACCTGATAAGGAAGAGGGGGCGATGTCCTTGGAAGATCGTTTAGATAGACTAGAGAGCCACGCAGAGGCAAAAGACATCCTCGATGAAGAACAATCTAAATTGACGGCTTCTTTGGCTGCTAGCGTAGCAGAATTATCATCTTCCACACAGGCATTATTGACGCGCACAAAATGGCTCATGGGGATAATTATATGTTCCCTGTGTTTGTCTGCTGCGGCATTGGTGGTGGCGCTGATGCAATGAGCGGCCTAACAGGTCGCTGCGTCGCTTGAGCTTTATTTGGGTTAGGCCATACAAGAGACTTGGAAAAACTACAGTAAAGGACTGGACGACAAATCCCGCTGGCGCCACAAAACAATTTGCAAACGACCAGCACACGACTAAGCATATAACTATGAAACCCTTCCGCTTGCTAAGCAGCCTTTTGATCTCTGGATCTTTTTTGACCTCTCTCGCCATGGCGGGAGAACAAGAAGGGGAAGCCCCGGTATTCTCCATTGCGGCGGTGGCCGATATTCAATACGCGGATACAGATCCCCGGGGTGCGCGTGAGCCTAGAGAGGGCATTGCACGTATTAAAAACGCGATCTCACACTGGAATAAGCGCGATCTGGACTGGGGAGTGGTGCTTGGTGACATCATTGACTGGGATGATATTGACTACGGGAAATTTCCCAATAAGACGATCGCAATAGAGCCCAAGCGTTGGCAGCACACCCGTGACATCCTCGCGGCCTGGAATACGCTTAATGTGCCCAACTATAAAGTACTCGGGAATCATGATTACTATGTGCCTTACAAAGACGCCGATGGCCTGAGCAAGCCTGCAAGTGT
>JAFMDE010000130.1 GCA_017857425.1 Akkermansiaceae bacterium | reverse complement strand
ATTCCTCATTCCTCATTCCTCATTCCTCATTCCTCATTCCTCATTCCTCATTCCTCATTCCAAATTCCAAATTCCAGCCGCCCCCGGCGGCTGAATATCATCTAAAAATTCTGTTTAAAATCCAATCGTGGGTGCTAATTTAAGAGTATGAAGATCGCCCCGCTGCTGACACTCGCCCTGCTCTTGCCGTTTACTGCTTCCCTCACGACCTCCCTGACCGCTGCCGAGCGGCCGGAGAAGCCGAACATCATCATGATCCTGACCGATGACCTCGGCTGGCAGGATGTTGGTTGTTATGACATCGATGAGCCCACACCGATGGAGACACCCAACATCGACGCACTCGCCACCAAGGGCGTGCAGTTCTGGCACGGCTACTCACCGGCTCCCACCTGTGCTCCTACTCGCTGTGCCATCATGAGTGGTGACCACCCGGCCAGAGCGCAGAAGACTCACGTGGTTGGTGGCCACCCGCCGCTGGTCTACAACCCGAGCCACCCGATGATGCCGCCATGGTACACCGGCCGCATGCCTGAGACCACGGTGACCTTGCCTAAGCTGCTGCAAAAAAACGGCTACGTTACTGGCCATTGTGGCAAGTGGCATATGGCCATTGACCATCACTCTTTTCCCCAGCCCAAGGACCAGGGCTTTGACTGGACCCGCTCCAATCTGGGCACAACGCGCAAGATGATGCCCGACCGGGTCACGGGCTTTGCCACCGAGAAGAAGGATGATCCCTACCGCCTGGACGAGGATGGCATTACCACCCACCAGAACAGCCTAGACGCGCTGCAGTTTATCGAGGAGCAGAAAGCCAAGCCCTTCTTTCTCTACTACGCCACCTGGCTAGTGCACACCCCGATCCACACCCGCAGCAAGGCGCTACTGGACAAGTATTGTAAGAAACTCGGTGTCAAAGTAGATCCAGAAAACCCAGAGGCATGGACGGGTGAGGGCCAGACCAATCCGTTTTACTGCGCGATGGTCGAGGAGCTCGATACTTACATGGGGCACTTGTTCACCTACTTGGAAAACACCGATGACCCACGCTGGCCCGGCCACAAGCTGGTGGAGAACACCTACATTATCTTCACCTCGGACAACGGCGGCATGGAGAAAACCCCGGGCGAGATCATTACCGACAACTACCCGCTGGACCGAGGCAAGATTTCTCTGATGGAAGGCGGCACCCGGGTGCCACTCATTATCACCGGCCCGGGCATCAAGGCAGGGGTGCAGTCCGATGTGATGATCAACGGCCTGGACTTTTACCCGACGATTCTCAACCTCACTGGCACGGAGAAACCCGAGGATAAGTCACTGGATGGCCTCGATGTTAGCAAGCTCCTACTCAACGATCCCACTGACCCGAGCCTAGTGAAAGAGGCCGGTGGTAAAGCTCGCAATACCATGGTCTGGCACTTCCCCAACAGCGTGGCGCTGGAGAGCACGATCCGCGTGGATGGCTTCAAGCTGGTGCGTAACTACAACCATGTCAACGACGCCAGGACCGAGCCCTTTGAGCTCTACGAGCTTTACGGCAAAGACGGCAAGCGCGTCGACATTGAGGAGGCCAAGAATCTGGCTGCCAGTATGCCGGAGAAGGTCAAGGAGCTCGATGACAAGCTTACTGAGATCCTGACCGAGATGGAGGCCAGCTACCCGTATTACAACCCGAACCATCCCAAGGGTCTTCCGAATCAAGACAAGGTCTGCAAGGTGCTCTCCCACCAGCAAAACGGTGACAGCGTCACCTTCAAGTACCGTGGAAACGGTGCCAAGGTAGTGCGCGCCAACCTGCTCTACACCATGAACAGTGGCGACAAGAGCGAGGAGTGGTTCCGCATTCCCGCCGAGCTTACTGCTGAAGGCGTGGTCACCGCCAAGCTGCCCGAGGGCACGACGCATTACCTGATCAACCTGATTGATGAGAACAACTTCCTGCGCAGCTACCCGGAGGTCACCAGGATCAAGGACGGTAAGCATTATTCCAAGCAGGCGCTCGCGAACCGGCCGTAGCGGCCGCTGCGCGGCAGTTGAAGTGGAGAGTTTAAGTTGAAGTGGGGAGCGTGGGCATCCTGCCCACTTTCGGAGTGCGGCGAGTCATCGCCGCTTTGGGATTGGGATTAAGCGGTCGCTACGCGACGCAAATCACGAATAAACCCTTTCCGTGGGTTAAAACCCACGGCTACGATCATCAGTCACTACGTGACGAGAGGCCACTGTCGCGTAGCGACAACGCATATTAGCCGTGGGTTTTAACCCACGGATGGGCACGACATCAAAATCACGTCGCGTAGCGACCGCTGAACAGCTCCAAATTCCTCATTCCAAATTCACGAATCACCTTTGACAGAAAGGTACCCGATTCGGCGTATTCATGGGTCATGAACTTTTCACGGAAGCCTGTCACACATCGCGTCACAGCCCTTTTCGCAGTTTTTGTCCTGACATCCATTCTTGCCTCCGCGCAGCAGCAGGATGGTAGCGTAAAAAACCTTTATTACTACCAGCCCAGCCAGAAAGCTGAGCGCGGCGAGGCGAAGACCTTGAGCTGTGATGTGGCTGTCTACGGAGGCACGCCGGCCGGAGTGGCCACGGCAATTCAAGCCGCGAAAATGGGCAAGAAGGTCTTGTTCTTCTCTTTTGATCATCATGTGGGTGGTCTGACTTCGGGCGGGCTTACCGCAACCGATGTGGGCAAAAACAAATCCATCGGCGGCCTGGCCAGAACGTTCTATAAGCGGGTTGGGCGTATCCGCGACTTTTCTCCATCTGCTGCCGAGGCACTCTATCTCAAGATGCTTAAGGAAGCCGGAGTTGAGGTTCTTTTGCGACGCGGTTTGGTCTCGGTGGAGAAAGAGGGGGCGCGCATTGTATCTGCTACAATGAACACGGGGGAGACGGTCCAGGCCAAGATCTTTGTGGATACTACCTACGAGGGAGATCTCTTTGCCGCGGCCGGGGTGTCTTATCATGTCGGCAGGGAGCCTTCCGCCACCTATGGCGAGTCCGTAGGCGGGCAATGGCAAAAGCTTTCCTATCTGGATGTTTACCAGTTCTGTCGCTTACCGATTAGCCCCTATGTTGTGCCGGATGATCCTGACTCGGGCCTGCTTCCCGAAATATCGTCCGACCCTGCAGGCAAACCGGGGGAGGGTGACTTCCGCGTTCAAGCTTACAATTTCCGCGCCCATCTCTCCAACCGACCCGGCAAGGTGCCTTTCCCGAAGCCGAACGGGTATGATCCAGGGCGCTACGCCCTGCTCGCCCGATTCCTGAATGCAGACCCTAAACTTCGCTGGACTCTCCACTACACGGTGAAACCCATGACCGATGGACCCGTACAGATGCGCAATGGGGACTCGAACAATGCCGGGAGCTTTTCCACGGATTACATCGGAGGAAACCACCGCTGGCCGGACGGCACTTACGAGCCGGTTAATTTTGCGAAGCTGCCTCCTGCGCGGAAAGGTCTGCCTGTTCCCTTGCTTGAGCTCTATGAGTTGCGAGAAGATATCTTTCAGGAGCACGTCAACTACCAGCAGGGACTGTATTACTTCCTAGCCAACGATCCACAGGTGCCAGAGGAGCTGCAAAAGCGGGTGAACAAGTTCGGTTTGGACCCGAAGGAATTTGTGCAGACAGGTCATTGGCCGCACCAGCTCTATGTGCGTGAAGGGCGCCGGATGCTCTCCGACTATGTCATGACCCAAGCGAATTGTGAGTCCAAACGCCCAGTGGAGGATTCCATCGGGCTGGCATCTTACCCCATGGATTCGCACTCCTGCCAGCGTGTCGTCGTGCAAGAAAACGGTGTGACCACCGTACGTAACGAGGGCAACACCGGCTACAAGTGTCCCAAACCCTATCCGATCGCCTATCGTTCGATTGTTCCCAAGAAAGAGGAGTGTACTAACCTTCTGGTGCCTCTCTGCCTCTCCGCCAGCCACATTGGCTACGGCTCAATTCGCATGGAGCCCGTGTTCATGATCATGGGCCAGAGTGCGGGCACGGCTGCCAGCATGGCGATCGACGCGCAGCAAGCCGTGCAGGATGTTGATTACGAAAAGCTCAGGCAAAGACTCCTCGTCGACGGGCAGAAGCTTTAGGGGGGCCGCTTCGTGGCAGTTGGGCCACTAGGTGGCCAGTTGAAGTTGGAAGTTTAAGTTGAAGTGGGAGCCGCGGAGCGGCAGTTCGAGTTGAAACCTTATAAGCGGTCGCTACGCGACGTGATGTGTTTTTGCGCGTCTTCCGTGGGTTGAAACCCACGGCTAATATGATTTGTCGCTACGCGACAACAAAGCATGATATAGCAAGGTCCGCCGCGTAGCGAACGCTGAATGCGAAAGTCGTGAACCCAAGCAGCAACAAGCTTCATATCGACGAATAATTGTGGCAAAGCCCGTCGCGTAGCGACTGCTAATGATAGCCGTGGGTTTCAACCCACGGTATGGGTATAAAAAGAAAAAATCGTCGCGTAGCGACCGCTGAAATGTTAGATGGTGATCCATGGCCAATTCCTACACCGAGCTCCATTATCATTGTGTCTTCAGCACCAAGGATCGCCGGATGGTGATCACGCCGGAAATTGAGGATAGAATCTGGGCTATCATTGCCAAGACCGCCTCAACCCATGAAATGAATGCCCAACGAGTCGGAGGAATCGAGAACCACGTTCATATCTTGTTGAACATTCCTAAAAACATTGCTCTTGCCGATGCCATGAAACGCCTGAAAGGAGGGTGCTCAAAGGCCATTAACCAAGCTGGTTTGACCAAGGGTTACTTCGGCTGGCAGGATGGCTATTCAGCCTTTACGGTCAGCACGTCAGCCATTACCGACGTCATGACATACATAACCAACCAGCGGAAACATCATCAAAAACACACTTTCGAGGAAGAATACGTCGCTCTTTTGCAAAAACACGGGGTGGATTTTGATCCCCAATATTTGTGGGGGTAAACCCACGGGGTCTTAGCAAACTTGCGTGCACTCAATGCCGAGTAGCTCGGCGAGTTTTTCAATGCGGCTGGCGATGTGGCCGGTACCGATAGCGCAGTGGTGGGATGGGCCTCCCTTGGACCAGTCATTCATGAACTGCTTGGCGGAGATAGAGAACTTGTAGCGGCTGTTGGTGTTGCCGATCTGGAGCACTGGGCCGGGCACGGATTCACCCTCGGCGACTTGTAGAGAAACCGAGCCGTCGCCGTGCTGGACGACGGAGAGGATGGTAACTGGTCCGTGTTTGACGGTCATCTGGATGGAGAGGCCTTTGCCGGGTTTGCCGTGGTAGACGGGCACTGGAACCAGTCCGACACGACCCTCGGCAATGGCAAAGTGGGCGGGGCCATCGTGGCCGAGGTAAACAACATCGTCTGTAAAGTCCGTCAGATAAAACTCGGAGAAGGAACCACCAACGCCGAACAGATCCATGATCTTCATGGCTTGCACGTTCTTGACCTCATACTCACCGGCGATGGGGATGTTGCGCCCGGTGAGCAGGGTATTACCAGCGATGACGGAGGTAACGATGTTCTCATACTCACCACTGCCCTCGTAGTAGTAGGCCATGGAGCCGAGCTGGTGTTTCTCAATCAGACGATC
>JAFMDE010000129.1 GCA_017857425.1 Akkermansiaceae bacterium | reverse complement strand
TTAGGCCAGCTCGCGGACTGAGCCGCGGCGCGGCAGTTCGAGTTGATAGTTCAAGTTTAAGCGAGAGCCAGACCCTGTAAGCGGTCGCTACGCGACGAGGTATATTCTTGCACGTTTTCCGTGGGTTAAAACCCACGGCTATCATCACCGGTCGCTACGCGACGGGCTTTGCTGGAATCATGCTTTGCTGTCGCGTAGCGACAAACCAATATTAGCCGTGGGTTTTAACCCACGGAAGCGGATGGAAAAGAATAGCACGTCGCGTAGCGACCGCTTAAACTTCAACTTCAACTGCCGCCGCGCGGCTCAAAACTCAAGATAGCCTGCTATTCTATCTTCCAGAAAATACTGTGGACGCAGTGGCGTGCCACCTGAAATAAAACCGACATGGCCTCCATGAGAGTAGAGCTCATAGCTCACCTGATCTGAGAGCTGATCAGGTTTGGGGATCACGGCGTCGGTCATGAACGGATCATCGGCAGCGTGGATAATAAGCGTGGGCGTGGTAATCGATGAAAGAAACTGAATGCCACTGCACTGTGCATAGTAGTCATGTACATCACTGAAGCCATGCAAAGGAGCGGTGACTTGGTCGTCGAAGTCATAGAAGGTTTCCAACTCCATCACCTCATCCAATTCAACCGGCATCATCTCTTTCAATTTTGGGTTGGCTAGCTTGTCCGTGGTTTTACGCTGTAGCTGCTTAATAAGATGGCGTTGATAAATGCGCGAGAAACCTCCTTCCAATCGCTTGGCACAGGCAGAGAGTTGTAATGGCGCGGAGATAATCATCGCCCGATCCACCAGTGATGCTTCCTTATGCTCGCCCAGGTATTTGGCCAGGGCATTACCACCAAGGCTGTAGCCAACAGCATCGATATGGGCGTCCGGATGGAGAGCCTTGAGGTGCAGCAATGTGCTCTGCATGTCGCCGGTTTCCCCGCTATGGTAGCTCCGAGCCAAACGATTGTTTTCTCCCGAGCAACTGCGGTGATGATGCACTACTACCGATACCCCATGCTCACCACAGCTTTTCATCAAGCGCCTCACATAGGGAGATCCTGAGCTTCCCTCGAGACCATGAAAAACCAAGACGATGCGCTTGGGTCGCTCGCTGGTATCCGCCCAATCGAGGTCAATGAAGTCGCCATCGCTGAGCTCCAAACGCTCACGCCTCAGTGCCACATTGGGAGCTGGCAGGACCGATGTGAGAATCGTCTGCACATGCGGATTCTTCGCCCACCATGGAGTGGGTAAATATCTCTGCTCATGCTCACTATCTTCGATCATCTGCTTGATGAATAATAATGAGCTAGCATCCTCATTTGTAAACACTGGGGATTCTTGAACATACTGATCCTCAAATCTCCCTCTAAAACCCTTATCAACAAGCCTGCATCACACAGATAGGGGGTCAGTAATTTATTGAAATGACCACTCCCTCAATCAAGTATACATCCCATGACATATCGCCAGTTTACATCCCTCACCATCCTTTCTCTCACCAGCCTACTGACAGTCTGCCTTGCAGGCGTAACACACGCTGAGACACCCGCCGCCAAAATCAAAGTCGCCTGCGTCGGGGATAGCATCACCTTCGGCTCAGGAATCGCGGATCGTGAGAACGCCAGCTATCCCGCCCAGTTACAAAAACTCCTTGGAGAAGGCTTTGAGGTGAAGAACTTCGGGGTCAGTGGGCGGACGATGATTTCCAAGTCACCCTCCGCATGGACCAACACCCAGCAGTATAAAGACGCCCTCGCCTACCAGCCGGACATCGTCCTCATCAAGCTCGGCACCAATGACAGCAAGCGTTCGGAATACAAACAAAGGCAAAACTTTGACCATGACTACAGTGGCGCGGCGCGGCTATTGATCCGCGGGTTCCGTAATCTGCCGAGCAAGCCAACCGTGTGGCTGATGAACCCCGTTCCCTCCTTCATCAGACACGGGCACAGCATTAACGGAGCCTTTATTGAAGATGACGTCCTGCCCCAGATCAAAAAAATTGCCCGCCTCACACGCACCCCTGTGATCGATCTCCACAGCCCCTTTTTGAATAGCCCGGACCTCTTCCCGGACAAAATCCACCCGAATGCCGCGGGGGCAGCGGAGATGGCAAAAATCATCGCCCCCATCCTGCAAAAGCATGGCAAAAACGCACCACAGCCTGCCGCGCATCACGTCCCTCGCCCTACTGCAGAGAACCTGATCATTTGGGATGACGAGCCCGCCTATGACTGGGAGGGCACCTATCCCGTGGGCAACGGCCGGCTTGGAGCCACCCCCTACAGCTTGTTTCCCAGAGAGCAGATCGTTATCAATGAGGAGACCATCTGGAGAAACGACGGCCCTCAATTCATGGAGGAGAACTCCTTCCCCCACTTTGAAAAAATCCGCGAGCTCGTCGCCGCAGAAGACTACAAGGCAGCGGACGAACACTTCGTGAAGCATATCTCCTCGAAAGGCTCTCCACACAAAAGCCCCTACAGCTACCAGCCTGCTGGGCGGCTCAGGCTCGCCTACCAGAACACCGCTGAGATCGCCTCCACCCACCGCCAGCTCGACCTGCGAACCGGAGTAACAACCAGCACCTATACACTACAAGATGGCTCCAAGATCACCCAAGAGGTATTTGCCTCTGCCCAGTGGGACTGCCTGGTCGTGCAGATCAGCTCTGACAAGCCGCTTGATCTGGTCACTTGGATGGATGGCGCCCGGATCGAGGGCGGAGACTGTGTCATGGATGGGCAAGGCAGTGGCAAGCTGGGAACGAAGTTCCAAAACCGGATCCGCCTCCATGGAGCCACCGCCTCCGCAGATGGCACCAAGCTGGAGCTCAAGGGAACGCAAAATGCCACCATTCTGATGACCGTGGCGACAAACTTTAACCGGCAAAACTGCGCCGCTCCACTCGCGGACGGCTGGCAGCAAAAGACCACTGACATTTTAGACCGGGCAAAGGATCAGGCTACCGAGCAACTCAAAAGCAATGCCATCAGTGATCACGCGCGGTTTTTTAACCGTGTGCAGTTCGACATCGGCAAGACGGCTGACTCCATCATGAAGCTGCCCACCAAGGCACGGCTCGCCCTTCTCAAGAAAGAAAAATCCGCGGCCGAGGGCTCGCAGGGCAAGCCCTGCTCTGACCCTGACTTGATGGAAACCTACTACCAGTTCGGCCGCTACCTTCTCATCGCCTCCTCACGCCCTGGCAGCCTTCCCGCGAACTTGCAGGGCATCTGGAATCCCTATGAATTCGCCCCATGGGCCTCTGACTACCACCTCAATATCAACGTCCAGATGAACTACTGGCCGGCGGAGACATGCAACCTCGCCGAGCTGCACCCACCGCTCTTTGACCTGCTCAAGAGCTGGTTCCCTCAAGGCAAGGACATGACCCGCCGCATGGGCATGAAGGGCTGGGCTATGGGTCACTCGACCGACGTCTGGGGCAGTGCCCGCTCCATGGGCACGCAACCCCTCTGGGCAGCGACCTACTTGGGAGGACAATGGGTCTCCTTCCACATCCTTGAGCACTACCGCTTTAACAAGGACCCGAAAGCCCTCGAACCATACTGGGAACTACTCACCGAGTCTGCCACCTTTTGCGAAAGCTGGCTCATCCCGGGGCCAAAGAATGACAAAGGCGAGGCAACCCTGATGGCACGGCCCGCCACCTCCCCGGAGAATACGTTCAAATACATCGACAAGGACGGCAACGAGCAAGAAGCAGCTCTCAGTGCGGGCACCTCGGTTGAGCAGTGGATGATCATGCAGGTCTTCAAGGACTACGTAGAAGCTGCAAACGCTCTGGGAAAACAGGATGACGCCTTTGTCAAACGTATCGCAGGCCTTATTCCCAAACTCTACGTCCCAAAGGTGGCAGAAGACGGACGCCTGATGGAGTGGATCAAGCCCTTCAAAGAGGCTCGGCCCTCCCACCGACACATCTCACACGTGATCGGCGCCTACCCCGGCAACGTCATCGACATCGACGATGATCCGGTGATGCGTGACGCTGTCACCAAATCCATCGACGGACGCCTCGCAGCAGGTGGAGCCGGTACCGGCTGGAGCCGTGCCTGGACCATCGGCATGTATGCCCGCTTCTCAGATGGTGCCAAAGCCTACGACAACTTCCACGCTATTCTCGTGCGCTCCACCCTGGACAACCTCTGGGACAACCACCCTCCCTTCCAAATTGATGGCAACTTCGGCGCGACCGCCGCTGTGGCTGAGATGCTGCTGCACAGCCACAATGAGGAAATCAAGCTACTGCCCGCACTGCCGCCTCAATGGAGCACGGGAAGCATCAAAGGCCTGCGCGCCCGGGGTGACTACACCGTGGATATCTCCTGGAAGGACGGCAAGCTGGCCGAGGCCACCATCACCGCCGGGCCTAACTGCACAGGGCAAACAAAAGTCGTCTGCCAGGGCAAGTCCAAGCAAGTCACCATCAAACCCGGCCAGAGCTTGACTCTCACGTCCGCAGATTTTTAATCCAATCTCATGCCTATATTGCGCCATGTTGCCCTGAGCTCTGCGCTTGTACTCGTTGCATTGCCTCTCAAGGGTCACGCGGATGAAGCGCAAGTTGCGACCCCACGCCCTAACATCCTCTGGTTGGTTAGTGAGGACAACAGCACCTACTGGGTATCCTGCTACGGTAGCCCGAATGCCAAAACACCCAACATCGACCAGCTCGCCGCCGAGGGATTCCGCTACACCCACTGCTACGACAACTCCGCGGTCTGCGCGCCCACCCGCAACACATGGCTGACTGGCATTCACTGCATTTCCACCGGCAACCAACCGATGCGCAGCTTCTATGAGATCCCCTCTGAAGTCCTCAATCACACCTACATCAACCAGCTCATGGCTGCGGGTTATCAAGTATCTGCCAAGTACAAGCAGGACTTCAATTTTGAGCAACGCCATTGGAAAAATCTCAAAGGCAATCTCAAGCAGGACTGGGGCAAGATTCCCGGCGGCAAACCCTTCTTCATCGTGCGCAACTACGCTGAAAGTCATGAAAGCAGCGCCTTCCCCAAGAAAGCCTCCGTGCAAACGGACCCCGCCAGCATGACCTTGCACGCCTATCACCCGGATCTGCCGGAGATTCGCAAAAGCTACGCCCGCTACAGCGATGCCGTTGCCAACATGGACAAGCGCATCGGTGAAAACATCGCCTGGCTCAAGAAAACCGGTCAGTATGAGAACACCATCATCATCTACTGCTCTGACCACGGAGGCGTGATGCCGCGCTCCAAGAGGTTCATGTATAACTCCGGTACTCACTGCCCGCTGATCATCCGCATTCCGGAGAAGTTCAAGCAGCTCTGGCCCGCTGAAAAACCCGGCAGCACCGTGGATCGTCTGGTGTCATTCGTCGACATGCCCAAGACCTGGCTCTCCCTGGCTGGAGCCGAGGTTCCAGAGACCTACCAGGGCACTGTTTTCCTTGGACCAGACACCGAGCCCGAGCCCGCACACCACTTTGCCTATCGCGGCCGCGCCGATGAGGCCCTGGACATGGCACGCGCCATCCGTGACAAAAACCACAGCTACATCAAAAACTACTACCCCTACATTCCCAACGGTCAGCACCTTGCTTACCAGTGGCGCATCCTCGCCACCCAAGCCTGGGAACA
>JAFMDE010000128.1 GCA_017857425.1 Akkermansiaceae bacterium | reverse complement strand
GCTCTATGTTGAGCCATGAGTTAGATTAGCGGCATACAGTAAACTTTGGCGAGACAATAATGGATGCTTCGTCTTTGCTGATTATTTAGGTTGGGCATTACGGCAAGGTGTGGGGAGCGTGTGCCTCTTGTATTTTGTATCTTCACCCCGCCGCAGGCGCACTCCCAACTCGAACTCGAACTCAAAACTCGAACTGCCACGCAGCCACCGACTTTGTCGGGGCAAGTGGCCTGAAGTGCCATGACCGTCCCGTCAAAGACCCCGACATGGTCGGGGGTCATGATTTACCTCATATAGAAAAATAACAAATTTACTCCATTTTTGAAATATCAAGCTGACAAGGACGTAACCATGATACATATTCCCACACTATTTTTTACCGGCTGAAACTGCCACCCTCTCTGCGAACAGAAAATCCACCATGTCTGACAAATCAACCAAGCCCGAGCAATCGTCCAAAACCAACTACTCAGTCCCCAATCTGGAACGTTCCTTCCTCATCATGGAACACCTCGGCCAGTCCAACGAGGGCTACACCCTCACTGAGCTCGTCAAGCTCACCGGCTTCCCGCAGAACTCAATCTTCCGTATCTGCCGCACCCTCGGTGAACTCGGCTACCTCAGCTGTAACCAAGAAAACAAACGCTACCAGCTTACCCAGCGCATTCTCAATCTTGCTGTGGGTGCCGTCGCTCCCGGCAAGAGTATTCTCCCCATCGCCTCCCCCTACCTCAAGCAAATCGCCCAAGAAACTGGCGAGACCTGCTGTCTGGGAACTATCGTGGGCAACAAAGGCGTTGTGCTCTGCGTTGAAGATGGCACCCACCCTTTCCGCTTTTCCATTGACCTTGGCATCTCCTTCCACCTGCACACCTCAGCCCCTGGCAAGGCCATGCTCGCCAATCACCCGGACAAACAATCCATTGTCCAGAATCTTGAGTTCCCCCGCTTTACCGGAGAGACGATCACAAAGCCTGCCGACCTGCTCAAGCACCTCGAAGGTGTTGCCCAATGCGGCTACGGGGTGGATCGTGAGGAGGAATTCGCCGGCCAGCACTGTATTGGCTCTGCGATCAGCCTACCCTCATGCACTTCAGGTGCCTCCGTCTGCTCCATCTGGATCACCGCCCCCAGCTCCCGCCTCAAGACCACCGACTTTCCACGAGTCGGCAAACTCATCCGCAACGCCTGCCTGGATATCGAGGGCAAGCTCGAGTATCAATAATACCATCAACATGGTTTCCAAAAGGACATCCCGCTACCTCAAGCCCTGGCTCCTCGCCATGGTCATCAGCCTGCCATGCTCGCTGGCAGCGACGGACAAAGAGGGCAAGGAAGACAAGCCTTCCAAAAAATACTGGGCCTATCAGAAACCGCAAAAGCCTACCGTTCCCCAGGTCACGGGAAACACCAGCCCCAACCCCATTGACGCCTTCATTGCCGCCGGGCTCAAGGCCAAGTCCATCACGCCGAACCCCGCCGCCGAGCCAGGCCAACTGCTGCGCCGCCTGAGCTATGATCTTACCGGCCTGCCCCCCACCCACGCAGACATCCCCTCAGACTCATGGTCAGCTGCAGTCGACTCACTACTGGCCTCACCGCACTACGGGGAGAAACTCGCCTCCCTCTGGCTCGACACCGTTCGTTACGCAGAAACCAATGGCTACGAGCGTGACAGCATCAAACCCGAGATCTGGCGCTACCGTGACTACGTCATTGACGCCTTCAACCAGGATCTGCCCTATGACCGCTTCCTCACCGAGCAGCTTGCAGGGGACGAGATCCCCCAGCCCACCTTCGCCTCCAGTGTCGCCACCGGTTTTCTTGCCCTGATGCTGCGCGATGACGAACCCGCTGACCGCCCCCAGGCCCATGCGGATATGATCAGTGATATCATCGATGTTACAGGTGAAGCCTTCCTGGGCATGACACTCAACTGCGCCAAGTGCCACGATCACAAGGGCGACCCCATCCTGCAGGCGGACTACTATTCCATGCGCGCCTTTTTCGAGCCGATCCAAGACACCACTCTTAAAAACATCAAAGCCCACTTCAAGGACCCTTCCAGCAAAGCCAGAAGCGAGGCGACCATCAAAAGTGGTGAGGCGGAGATTACCAAGCTCTGGGCATCGGTGGATAAAAACAAACTCAACACCCTCGCCACCCCGTCTGGTGATTCCTCACACCAGGACAAGGCAATCATCCCCTTCGCCTACGACGGCTTCCACGTTCCCTGGCAGGTCACTTACCAAAAACCATCCGACCCCGGCTGGTCATTACCCTCCTTCTCCGGCCAGGGTTTCAAGGAATCCGGGCTGCCACTGCGTCACGGCAATCCCGGCCCGGAATTCGGTGGTGCTGCCAAACCATGGGACCCCAAGCAACACACCCTCTACCTGCGTAAGGATTTTGGCCTGACCACGATTCCTGGGCGCTTTGTCGTCTATACCCGCGGCACGGCTGAGCGCATCACCGTGCTCATCAATGGCAACACGATCTACTCAGGCCCCGCCCACACAGCTGGCAAGCTGCGCTATTACCCCTTCAATCAATCTGACATGGGCCACCTCACCACGGGCAAAAACACCCTCGGTCTGATCGTCCACTCTCCCAAGCCACACAAGTATCTCAACCTCGCCGTTTTCCCCCACCTCTTTCACCCCGTCAGCCCAGAGCTCTACGCTGAGCACTTCCCCTATGAACTCATCACCCTCTATGGGCAGGACTTCATCCATAAAATCTCTACCCAGAGGCAAGCCATCACTAGCGCCCGTAACCAGATTACCCACAAGGGCATGCCTTACATGACCCAGCTGGAAAACCGCGTCATTCCCAAATCCCACATCCACGGACGTGGCAGCGTGCACGCACCGGGCGACGAGGTATTTCCCGGCATTCCCCAAGTCATGGCAGAGTCTCCCGAGGCGGCACGAATTCCGATCACTGGTGACTATCAGAAAACCGGCTCCCATGGCAGGCGTCTCGCTCTGGCCCGCTGGATCACCAGCACGGACAACCCACTCACCGCCCGGGTCATGGTCAATCGCCTCTGGCAGCACTGCTTTGGTACGGGCATCGTAGCATCAGCCAATGACTTCGGCGTCTTTGGTGGTGGTGCTTCAGATCAGGCGCTGCTGGATTGGCTAGCCGTTGAGTTCATGGACTCCGGCTGGAGCATCAAACACATGCTCCGCTTGATGCTCACCAGTGAGACCTACCGCCGCTCATGCGCGCCCAATGAAACCGCCGCGCAAATAGACCCGCTTAACAAACTCCAGTGGAAACACAACCCGCGCCGCCTTACTGCGGAGGAAATCCGAGACAGCTTCCTAGGCCTCTCCCGTGAGCTGCGTTTGCAAAAACCTTCCCAGCCATTCATCCGCCCAAAGATGCCTGACGCGGTACTAGCCACCTCATCCCAGCCCAAAAAAGTCTGGCCTCCTACCAAGGGCCCTGAGGCGAATTGCCGCAGCATCTACATCCATGTCAAACGCTCCATCCAACTGCCCCTACTCAGCGCCTTTGACGCCCCACAACGAGATATTTCATGCCCGACACGTTTTGCCACCACCGTTCCCACGCAAACATTGACCATGCTCAATAGCGAGTTCATCAACCAGCGTGCTGCTATCTTTGCCGGCAAGTTAGAAGCTCAATACCCGGAGCTAACAGACCAACAACTCCACCATGGCTTTGAGCTCACCACCGGCCGGGCTGCCACCGAAGCGGAACTCACCGAGCTCAATACCCTGCATCAGGATTTACTAACGGATTACAAGCTAGACCCCTCTGCCGCCCTCGCAAGAATCTGCCTCCTACTTCTCAACCTCAACGAGACCCTCTACCTCGACTAAGCCCATTCCATCTTCTATCTTCCATCTTCTATCTTTACCCTTGGCGCTCTTCGCGGCTTGGCGTGCCCATCAAAAAAACTCACGCTAAGACGCTAAGGCGCCAACTCGAACTCCCGACTCGAACTTAAACTCTCCACTTCAACTGCCGCCCCGCGGCTCATTCCTCATTCCAAATTCTTCATTCCAAATTCAAAGTCCATGAGCACTCACCAACCAGATTTCTGCCGGCGTACCAACCGCCGTGAATTTCTCCAAGACATAGGTGGAGGTTTCACCAAGCTCGCCCTCACCGGCCTGCTTGCCAAGGAAGGTTTCTTTGACCAGGTTGCCCGGGCAGCCCCTGGTAACGATACCCCGCTCAACCCCCTCTCCCCTCGCCAGACCCACTTCCCGGCCAAGGCAAAAAGCGTCATCTTTCTCTTTATGTATGGCGGCCCCAGCCACATCGACACCTTTGACTACAAACCCGACATGGTCGGCATGGACGGCAAGACCGTCGATGTCAAAACCTTCGGCCGCGGCGGCAAAAAGAATCAAGGCCGCATTGTCGAACCCCGCTGGAAATTCAAGCAATACGGTCAGTGTGGCAAATACGTCTCCGACCTCTTCCCCAATGTCGCCAAGCATGTCGATGACATCGCCTTCATGCACTCCATGCAGGCGGACTCCCCCATCCACGGCTCAGCCATGCTGATGATGAACTCCGGCTCCATCATCAGTGGCAAACCCTCCCTGGGATCCTGGGTCAACTACGGCATGGGAAGCATGAACCAAAACCTTCCAGGCTATGTCGTCATGCTGGACAAAACCGGTGGCCCGATCTCAGGCGCCAAAAACTGGACCTCCGGCTACATGCCCGCCTCCTACCAAGGCACGGTCTTTCGCTCCAAAGGTGATCCCATCCTCGACCTTAAGCACGTTAACAACATGGGCGCGGATGAGCAATACCGCCTGATCCAGTCCCTCAATCATCTTAACCAAAGCCACCAAGAAGCCCGCTGGGATAACTCCAACCTGGCCGCACGCATCGCCTCCTATGAGCTCGCATACAAGATGCAATCCACCGCTCCAGAAGCCATCGATCTCGACCAAGAGCCTGAGCATATTAAGTCCCTCTACGGCATGGACCAGGACCGCACTCAGGACTTTGGTAAAAAATGCCTGATGGCCCGCCGCCTGGTTGAGCGTGGCGTGCGCTTCATCCAGATCTATTCCGGAGGTGCTCACAACGATGACAACTGGGACGCCCACGGCGACCTTGAGACCAACCACAACAAACACGCAGGTGCCACCGACAAACCCATCGCCGGCCTGCTCGAGGACCTCAAGCAACGTGGCCTACTGGATGAGACCCTCGTCGTCTGGGGTGGAGAGTTTGGCCGCCAGCCCACCGCAGAATACGCCAAGGGCTCTGGCAGGGATCACAACGCTTACGGCTTCACCACCTGGATGGCAGGCGGCGGCATCAAGGGAGGCATCAGTGTCGGCCAAACCGACGAACTCGGAGCCGCCGCCGTTGAGCGCCCGCTCGAGGTCAAGAACCTGCACGCCACCATCCTGCAACAACTCGGCCTCGATCCCAACAACCTCTCCTACCTGCACGCCGGCCTCGACGAAAAACTCGTCGGCGTCGAGGGCGCCCGCCCGATCAAAGAAATCATCATTTAGTATAACCCGCTTGCATTTTTTTAGCCCGCTTGCACTCCTCCCTGCCTTCGGCAGCACCGTCGCCCGCTCTTCCTAATTCCTAATTCAAATGTCCCGAACCGTCCTCATCACCGGCGCCACCCGTGGCCTCGGCCGCTCTATTG
>JAFMDE010000127.1 GCA_017857425.1 Akkermansiaceae bacterium | reverse complement strand
CCTCCACGACCTCAACACGACATACACTCGGCCTACGATCAGCGGGATCGACGAGGCGATCAGCACTAGCAGCCAGCCGCGTTGATCGATGGATTCCAGTGAGAGCACTGCGGCCAGAGGCTCGATGAACATGGCTGCCATGAGAATCACCCCGCAAAGGGCCACCGCTCCCCAGACATAGGGGTTACGGCTGATCTCATTATCAAACGCCTTGCTCTCCGGCTCAGCCATATTGAAGACATGCAGTAGCTGGGCGATGGCGATGACTAGAAAACAAATGGTGACTGCCTGGCCGTCACTCATGCCCAGCCACAGCCGTGCCAGCACAAAGGAGCCAAGCACCACCAGGGTGATCAACATGCTGTATAAGCCAATCATGCGCCACTGCTGCTTACCGATGATGGCATCATGCTTCGATCTCGGTGGCTGGGCCATCACATCGCTATGCCCTTTGCTCGCCCCCAGAGCAAGGGCCGGGAACACATCGGTGACCATGTTAAGAAACAGGATTTGTAATGGCAGTAGCGGCAGCGGGGCTCCGGTCATCGATGCCAAGCCGATGACCAATACTTCACTGAGGTTACACGACATCAGGTAAACGACAAACTTGCGGATGTTATTGAAGATCACCCTGCCCTGCTCGACAGCAGAAACGATGGATACAAAGGCATCATCACGTAGCACCATGTCGGCCGTCTCTCGTGCTACTTCCGTGCCCCGAATCCCCATGGCGATGCCGATGTCGGCCTTTTTCAAAGCAGGGGCGTCATTGACCCCGTCACCGGTCATTGCCACCACCGCACCTTCATCCTGATGCATCTGGATGATATCGAGTTTGTTTTGCGGAGTCACTCGGGAGAATACCGTAACCCCGAGCATGTCGTTCAAGCGCCCCTGCCGCTGCGCCTCATCAATCTCTTTACCCAGCGCGATACACTGCTCTCCTTCTGTCTGGCAAATACCGGTGTTTTTGGCTACATGCAAAGCCGTGCCCGCCTGATCACCAGTGACCATCACCACCCGGATGCCTGCACCCTGACACGCTTTGATCGCAGCCGGAATATCAGCGCGGGACGGATCCATCACACAGACCAGCCCCAAAAAGGTAAGCCCCTGGTAAGGAACAGCTTCAGGATTGTCTGAGCTCTTTTTTGCCATCGCCAGCACACGAAAACCCTCGTTGGCAAGAGCTTGATTCTGATCAAGCCAGTGCTTCCTGAGCCCATCGTCCATCACCAGCACGCCCTCCCTGCCCTGCAGTTGGTTGCAGGCAGCCAACACTGGTTCCGCGGCACCTTTGACCGCAAACAGAAAAGCATCGTCAGATTCGGAACCACGGTGAATAGTTGCCATCATTTTCACCTCAGAGTCAAAGGCCTCCTCGTGATGGCGCGGGTGCTGCAACAGCAGCTTTTTCTTCTCCAAGTCACGCTTTGAACCCGCCACAAGTAGAGCCAGCTCCATGGGATCGCCCACTCCGTCAACACCTTCAGTTCCGTCAACTTCTTCTCCGGTGTCTGCAAACTCGGCATTGCTACACAAAATACCAACTTCCAGAAGCTGTTCACTCATGGCCAGCGGGTTTTCATGAGTTTTGAAATTATCCATGCCGGCATCGGTCAACACCGACACCAGCACCATCCGGTTTTCGGTCAGGGTGCCCGTTTTATCCGTGCAGATGATGTTGGTCGCTCCCAGGGTCTCTACGGCGGCGAGCCGGTTAATCAAAGCATTACTGCGCGCCATGCGCCACATGCCACGCGCCAGCGCCAAGGTAGCAATGATCGGCAGTCCCTCGGGAATGGCCGCTACCGCGAGGGCAATGGAGGTCTCGATCATCAGGTAGAGATCCCTGCCCCTCATCAGCCCAGCGACTAGGGTGAAGGCGGTGATGCCTAGCGTGATGACGATGAGCTTACGACTCAGGCGAGCCAACCGCTTTTCCAAGGGGGTGTCCTCGTCCTGGGTGGTCATGACCAGTGAGGAGATAATGCCAAACTCGGTTTTCAAACCGGTGGCAACAACAATGGCTGTGGCTGAGCCGCGCGCAAGCGAGGTGCCTTTATAAAGCATGTCCGTGCGCTCGGCGAGAATGGCATCAGCAGCAATGGCATCCGCGTTTTTAGTCACCGGCAATGACTCTCCAGTCAGGGCAGATTCGTTGACCTCAAGGCGCGAGCACTCGGTGATGCGCATATCGGCAGCTACCATGTCGCCTGCTTCCAGCGAGACAATATCCCCTGGAACCAGATGTTCTGCCGCGATTTTCCTGACCTTGCCATCACGCCTAATCGTCGCCCAAGTCTTGTTGTATTTCCTCAGCGACTCCATGGTGCGCACGGCACCGAACTCAGTGAAAAAACCAATCACGGCATTGAGCACCAGCACCGCACAGATGGCGATGCCTTCGATCCAGTCGTGAAAGACAAAGGCAAGTGTCGCCGCAACTGCTAAAAGAAGAACCAGCAGGCTACGGAACTGGGCAACAAGAATACCCAGCCAGCTGCGGCCAGATGTAGTTTGCAGTTGGTTAGGCCCGTAATGATGCAGCCGCTGCCTGGCTTCGTGTTCGGTTAAGCCAGACTCGACGGACACGCCATGGTGCTCGAGGACCTGTTGGGCCGTCTCACTCCATGGGCAATGATCATTCATCTTGCTAACATGCTACAGGATTTATACCGTGACGACAATACAGACTCTGTGAAAAACAGCCCCTCTATTGTGTTGGTTAATCAGATGCTCAACTGCTCACCCTCAGACTTAGCGATACACACTGCAGCGCATGAATCACCAAAGATATTGACCGCCGTACGGCTCATGTCGAGCAGCCGATCCACCGAGAGCAGAGCTACCACCGCCATCTCCGCATTCGGAATACCCGAGCTATTGAGGATAAGAAGAATCGCCACCAAGCTCGCCGACGGGATGCCTGCCACCCCGATACTGGTGAGCAAGGCAGTGACCACGACCCCAAACTGCGCCGCCACGCCCATCTCAATGCCCATCACCTGAGCGACAAATAAAACCGCCACACACTCATAGAGGGCGGTGCCATCCATGTTAACCGTGGCCCCGAGTGGCAGGGTGAAGCTCGAAACCCGCTTGGAGACTCCGGCATTCTTCTGCACGCAGAGCATCGTTTCAGGAAGTGTGGCCGCGGATGATGCCGTTGAGAAAGCTGTCAGCATTGCCATGCGCATCGCCTGGAAGTGGGCCCACGGATTGACCCGTGCTACATAGCGGAGTATTAAAGGCATCATCAAAAACAAATGAATGGAGAGTGCCAGCAGCACGGTGAGAAAATACTTACCCAAGCTCAAAAAGATATCCGCGCCGCTCTGATAGACCACAGGCAGCAACAAGCCAAAGACCCCGAGAGGTGCAAACACCATGATCCACTGGGTGAGCCGGATCATCACATCATTGATGGCCTGAATACTGCCTAGCAGTGGCCGCATATTATCGGCAGGAAGCCGGGCCATGACGATCGCAAATAGAATGGAGAAGAAGATCATGCCTAACAACTGACCATTATCCGTGGCAGCCTTAAAGACATTGGGGGGGACCATTTTTTTGAACAGATCCGCATAGTCCCCTGGCTTGCGTTCCCCCGCTTCTGCTACCTTGAGCTTTTCATTACTGCTGGCACCCTCCGCTTTCTGCTCCAGCGCCTCACGGATCTCGGCATTGGGTTTACCATTTTCCAGTCCAGGCTGAATCGTATTCACCAGCACAAGTCCCACCAGCACGGCTGCAAAACTCGTGCCCATATAAAAACCAAGGGTCTTCATACCAAGTCTGCCAAAGCCTTTCATTTCCCCTAAAGAAGCAATGCCCGCAATGATCGAGCTGGCAACCAGTGGCACGATAATCATTTTCAATGCCTGAATGAAAAGCTTGCCGACGAAGTCCCCCACCGAAATGGTATTCTGGATAAAGGCATAGGCACCGCTATCCTCGGGAACCGAGGCGCTCAAATTGCGAAATACAATCGCCGTGCCGGTGGCCAGAACAAGTGCAATGAGGATTTGCCAATGCGGTGCGATTTTCTTCATGCGGCTCATGGTAGGGACACATTATAAAAAGGAAAACTACGAATCCTTGTTTTCTTACCCTTGAGCATCTATTCGCTCACTAGCACGCTCCATGCTTGCGCTGTAAGGCATGGCACGTTACACAGCGTATGTGAACCCATCCCATGACATGACCGCAGTGCGCACCCGTTTTGCCCCATCTCCGACTGGCTACCTGCACGTCGGCGGCACCCGCACGGCTCTCTTTAACTGGCTGCTGGCGCGCAAGCACGGCGGTTCCTTCATCCTCAGGGTCGAGGATACGGACGAAGAGAGAAACACGGAGGCCGCCAGGGAAGCGATTTTTTCAGGTATGAGCTGGCTGGGCCTGGACTGGGATGAGGGCCCCCACCCGGACGGCACGACCAGTGGTGACTACGGTCCCTATTACCAGAGCCAGCGCAATGAGCTCTATGACAAGTGGTTTGAGAAACTGCGCGCCGATGAACGCGTCTACGAGGATGATGGCGCCTGGCGATTCAAGTTTGCCCGCAAACCGGTCACCATGCAGGACCTGATCTGCGGTGAAGTCACCATCGACTACCGCGATGAATCCAACACCCCGGACATGGTGGTGAAACGTTCCGATGGTTCCTATGTGTTCCACTTCGTCAATGTGGTGGATGATCTCGAAATGAAAATCAGCCACGTCTTGCGCGGCGAGGATCACCTGATGAATACGCCCAAGCACCTGCAGCTGTTTGAGGCCTTCGGTGTCGAACCTCCGCATTACGGCCACATTCCACTGATTCTCAATATGGACGGTTCCAAGATGAGCAAGCGTGACACCGGAGCTGCCATCGCAGGCTACGCTGAGGAAGGTTATATTCCGACCGCTGTTGTTAATTTCCTCTCACTACTCGGATGGTCTCCCAAGGATGAATCCGAAATCATGCCGATCAGTGAAATTGTTGAGCGCTTCACTCTTGAGGGCGTGAACCGCTCACCTGCTAAGTTTGATGCTGAGAAATGCGCCTGGATCAACCAGCAGCACCTTGCGCAAATGAGTGATTCAGACTTTGCCCATGCCGCTGCCCCCTTTGTCCAGCGAGCCGGCTATGATCTTCCGGATAACTTCACCAGCATTGCCGCGTCCGTTCAGGAAAAGACCCGGCTGCTCTCCGAGGTCCCTGGGGCCATTGCCTTCTTACTGGATGAGGATTTCGCTTACGATCAGGACACCCTCGATAAAGTCCGCAATAACGAGGCTGCCAAAAACCTGCTCGGCGAACTTGCACTGGCCTTCAATCAGGTTGATGATTGGAGTAGCTCCAAGGAGGCTATCGCCGCCACCGCCAAAGCCAATGGAGCCAAACCCGGCCAGCTCATGTTCCCCACCCGTGTCGCCCTTAGCGGCCAATCCGGAGGTCCGGATCTGGGCGCCATTCTTGAAATCCTCGGTAAGGACGAAAGTATCCGCCGTATCCGGCGCACCATCAGCCAACTTTGAAAGCCAACTCTAAAAGCCCAGCACTAAGCACCCTAACCCAATGAAAGACGTCTACCAGCTCGCCGATTTATCCAGCCGTGAAATACTCGATGCCGGCGCCGACAAGCCCGCACGCCTAGCAGTCATCGGCCACCCTGTCAGCCACTCTGCTTCCCCAGCAATGCATCAGGCTGCA
>JAFMDE010000126.1 GCA_017857425.1 Akkermansiaceae bacterium | reverse complement strand
TCAGGCCTGAGCTTTCTCTCCAGTTGCTTGGGAGAAATACCGAAGAACTTTTTAACGTCGGTGCAAAAATGGCTGTAATAGAGATAGCCAAGTCTTTCACTAATGTCATGAAGGTTGGTGCCTTCACTGATCATGCGCTTCGCAAGCAAGGCGCGATGATTACAAAAAAGATCTTTGGGCTTCAGACCTACTGCAGACTCGACGTGACGTTGTAGCTGAATCACAGTGAAGCCAAGGATCTCAGCTACCCTCTTCACGTTGAAGTTGTTCTGTTCTGCCAGTTGAAGAAGATTGACACCTGACTTGTCTAAAATTCGGGCACCTTGCCGGTGAAATGGTGTTGGTGTTGCTGGTCTACTCATGACTTATTTAAAGTTGTTACGGAAAAAACGCTTAACTTACAAGAAATATTAGCTGAAAAATGTAACATAAGCACTGTTTTTTTTGCGGTTAGCCCAAATTTTCTTTAAAAACAAGATCGCAGACCCTATAAAAAAGAACTTAAGTGCTTATGTGGCCACCCGATGATGAGAAATTTTGGTGGTCAAAGTGGGGCCGTATTATCATTTGATTTTTATTTGTAATATACATGTCAGAAACCAGTTCAATCCCCAGTGCGAATAGCATCGAGTGCGAGAACAGCCAAGGGCATGCTCTCAAAGCGAACATATTGAGTATGCGTCGCTATACGATTTCATTTGAGATCTACAATCCATTTTGCAGTTTGCAGCTCTCTGAAGTTCTCAGAAATTTCTGTATTAAAATGAATGGGCAGCTCGTCTACATGGGTGAGGCTGTTGTATCCAGTATCGTCAATACCGGCGCAGTCTTGGTATGCGAGGCGACGTTGGGAAATGGTTGGAGAGAAGTTGATTTCCTGGCCAGTAATCAGCACGGAGGGCTGGTCTCCCAGTTTGATGAATTCGTCGATGATTGGAAAAGGGCGCACCATGTCTCTGCTGATTTCAAACTCAATGTCGCTGACATGCAGAATATGATGATTGGTCTGAAGCGTTGGCTTGAGAAGATTGATTTGGGTATTCAAGCAATGGATACCACCGATAAAAATGCGGTCGAGCGTCGGGTCATTCGTGAGATTGAAGGGCGGATGATGGATGAGCTCAACCCTCAGATGGCGAACTTCGAGGCATCAACCCGCAATGTTTATGCGATTGATCAGCCAGCTCACAAGCTCTATGTGAGACGTCAAATGCACCCGCTCATGCTTTGTTCGCCCTTTGCTTACCGGGCCTATACAAAGCCGCTCGGATATGCCGGTGACTATGAGGTCGTCAACATGATGATGCGCGATCCCTATGAAGGAGACTCATTATTTGCCAAGGTAATTAACAGGGTGTTTTTGAGTTTTGACCCAGTGCTCGCGCATAGGAATCGCATCGACTATCTCTATGATACCATTAAATCCGAGGCAACAAGAGTTGTCGGTGAGGGCCGCAGGTTAAAAGTGCTCAACCTTGGCTGTGGATCTGCACATGAAGTGCAGCGTTTTTTTCAAAATGAAGAGATCAGTGACCATTGTGATTTCACCTTATTGGATTTTAACAAAGAAACGACAGACTACGCAGATAGCATCCTTTCTGACATCAAAAATAAAAATGGCAGAAGTGGTCAGATCAAAGTGATGCAACGCTCCGTGCATCAACTCCTTAAGCAGGCAAACCGTGGTGATGTTGACATGGAATGGGAATCATATGATCTGGTTTATTGTGCCGGCCTCTTTGATTATCTATCCCAAAAAGTATGTCAAAAACTAGTGGAGCTTTTCGCCAAGTTATTGTGCCCTCAGGGGCTCGTTATCGTTACCAATGTGGCATCCACCAATCCGTGTATAGGCTGGATGGAGTATGTCGTGGAGTGGAATCTGGTTTACCGCAGCGATTGGGAAATGCTCGACTTGATTCCTTTGGATGGCACTGTTATGAAAACAGACCTCAAGAGGGACGCTACCGGCGTGAATTTATTTCTAGAGATTCGCAAAGTGTCCATGAATCCATTTATCAGCCCCTGAGCTTCATCAAACTAACATCATAATGAATGAATCTGATCATACAATAAGGGAGCTTTTTAAGATTTCAGAGGAGCGCGAAAGGAAAACCAACTGCCAGCGGGCGGCTATTTTTGGCGCTATATTCATGATGATTGGAGTGTGCTTGGATATGGTGGTCTATCCAGAGCTGCTACAACAACTGCTTGTTAACCGTGTGATCACGACTGTGCTGTTGCTTACTTTTGCTATGTTATGTGGATTTATTAAAAATAATTCACTCATGAGGTTAGTGGCTCATACGATTGCGATGATACCCATTGTGTCCATTGCCCTCATGATCTTTCACACCGATGGAGTAGCATCCCACTATTATGGAGGTTTAAATCTAGTGCTGGTGGGCGCGACCTTGCTGCTGCGCTGGAACACTTTTGACAGTGCCGTCAATGTCTTGCTGTGTCTATTTATGTATACATTCGCGGTTTATAGGCACGATTACGAATTAGAAATCGGATGGGAGGAGCCATTTATTCGCACTTATTTTATTTTTGTCACGGGGGCTATCGCAACTACGGCAACCTACTTTTACAATATTAGTAGATTTCGCGAGTTTTGTCTTTCGAAGGAAGTGGCAACTTCAAACAAGAAGCTAAGGCACATCAACCGGAAACTGGCTGAGAACAATGCAGAGTTAGAGAGCGCCAATAATAAACTCAAAGAGCAAGGCAGCTTGCTTGTTCAGAGTGAAAAGCTCTCATCGCTTGGTCGCATGAGCGCAGGTATTGTGCATGAAGTTAACAACCCCCTTAATTACAGTAAGATAGCAATTCATACTTTGAAATCATTCAAGTCATCGATCAGCGAGGATGAGAGGGATGATTATATGGAGGTGATTTCTGATGCCGAAGAAGGGCTTGTCCGCGTGATAGGGATCATCACTGACTTGCGCTCATTCACTCGGGGAGATACCGCAGCGATGGATTATATCAATGTGGCCGCCTTTGTAGAAAGTGCTCGCAAACTATCGAGCTCGACGCTCGCTGATATTGAAGTAGATATCGATATTGACCCTGCTCTTCAAATCGAAGGCAACGAGAGGCAACTATGTCAGCTCTTGATCAATTTTTTCCAGAATGCAATAAGAGCTATTGAGGTCAAGGAGGCTAAATGGGGACCGTTTCAAGGCAAGCTTAGCTTGAAGGCTGAATCTGGCGTGGATGGAGTTAGTCTCGTCATGCGAGATAATGGCTGCGGTATCTCAGCGGAAGATATCAATCGAATATTCGAGCCGTTTTTCACTAAAAATGATGTCGGCGAAGGCATGGGGCTCGGCCTGAGTATTTGCCACCGTATTCTTGATCAGCACAGGGCTAAAATCGATGTTAACTCTGTGGTGGATGAATTTACCGAATTCAAGATTCGGTTCAGGAGCTAACACGGAAGCCAGCACCATTCTGATTAAATGCAAATCAATTGCTAAAAGGCTTGGTTTTCAAGATAATATGTAATACAAAAAGCGCTCGCAAATAGTTTATGGATAATTCAAACCAAGAAAAAATTGTTCTCTTTGTTGATGATGAGGAGAAAACTCGCAAGTATTTCTGCCGTTTATTTGGCGACAAATTCAACATACTAGTAGCCAACGATGGCATGCAAGGCTTGGAGGTATTTAACGAAAATATCGACAACATTGCAGTGGTGGTTACCGACCAACGCATGCCCAACATGACAGGTTCTCAGTTGCTTGAAAAAGTAAGTGATCTCAAGCCATCATGCATCCGTATACTATCAACAGCCTACGCAGATATTGATACTGCTATCGAGGCCGTCAACAAAGGAGGCCTGTATCAGTACATTACCAAACCTTGGGAAATCAATGACTTAGAGGCGGCAATTGTCCGAGCCATCGACCTCTACAGTATTCAGCAGGAGCGTGATGCGTTATTGCGTCAAAAATTATCCAGCGTTGAAATGCTGGCTTCCTCTGACCGTGTTTTGTCAATTGCCACGATGGCAGTCTTTCGTCATGAAGAGTTGAGTCACGTAGGAGAAGCGCTCAGGGCTCTTGTCGAACTTGCCGAAATTGGAGCAAAAGATGACGTCAAGGAAGTGGGGATTGATCCTAGCATTAACTGGAGAGAACTTTATCGCAGGCACTTACTCTTCCTACGTACCATACGTGAAGGGCTCACTGATGAGAGGTTATGCGGACAATCACTTGATTACGGCCAGAGTGTGCCTGTAGCGGATGTGGTTAGTCCTATTACCGAAGAATTAGGTTGTTTCCAGTGGATAGGCGAAGAGAAATCTGAGACAGGATGGCCTGGCTCTGTAGAATCAATGCAAGCAGAAGTGAGGCCTTTCCTTAAGGCAATTACCAGTGTTATGCGTGATGCAGGTGTGATCCTCATTTCTCAGACACAGGGCGGGGTTGAATTCAGTCTTTCATCACGCCTGTTGGCTAAAAATCTCGAGCCTTTACGCACGGCTACAAAAGATGCTCCGTCTGATGCTAGTATCGCGCTTTGTGCCGCCTTTTTCCGTATGGCTCACGCAGGTGCCATGTTTGAGGTAGTGCCCGAAGCTAATCGTGAAATGATACGCTTGAGGGTCTTGTTTGATCTCACCAAGCGCGTTGAAGCTACTGAGAGCGGCTGGGATTCATTAGTTGTTGCACTGACAGGCAATGATATTTTCTGGTCACGCTACGGGGCCTGACTCTAGCTGACTTTATCAGTATCAATTACCAGATATCAATTTGCCGCTTATCTGGATTTTGAGTGCCTAGGAAAGGCCGCTCGCAGTTCTGCATGCCTGTCCTTTGTGACTGCTCTCTGCGGCCACAAGCGCTTCAACTAGCTCTTAAGTGTGCTCGGAGGAGCTTTTATGAGCTTTGGTCTTAGAAACCTCCGTAGCCATATGCTTGACTGCCTCTGCCTTGTTGAGGGCCGATGCTATCGCCTGCTTTTCTCAATTCTGATGCTGAGAGAATGTCCTGATCCATTTGTCTCTGGAGCTCGGGGTCGGGCGCGCAAGAGGATAACGATAAGACAGTGGCCGAGAGGGCTGTAAAAAAGAGGGGCTTTATTAAGAAGTCATTTGAGCGGGTAGTGATTTTCATAACGAATTGCATTATGCTACTGGGACTAGCCAATTTCAAGCCGCTAATTTTTCAGTAAGCTGCGTCATCAGGTGCTGTAGATGTTGCCTCTTTAGTGTTGCCTAAATGATTCGCCCGTATCATATCCCCTGACATGGCAAATGCTAGGATGGATCGCTTGAGGAGATTAGGTATATTAATCCCCGTTTTTTCTCTACGTCGAGATAATGACTTGGGCATTGGTGATACTCAAGCACTGCTGGAAATGATCAAATGGGCTGCGACCAACAAGGTCGGATTTCTACAGCTTCTGCCGATCAATGAAACAGGAGCAGATAATAGCCCCTATAACGCAATAAGTTCCGTTGCCTTGGACCCGCTTTTGATTGATCTAGAGGCCATTCCTGAAATTGAGGCTAGTGATATCAAGTCGATAGCTAAGGAGCTCGGCATTGATTCGAATACTGAAAACCTAGTTGATTACGAGACAGTAAGAACCGCTAAGTGGGGCCTGCTCGCCAAGGGTTTTGATGCTTTTTGGGCGACTGAGCTCGTCAATACTGAATTTGATGCGTTCTGCATCGAAGAAGCGGAGTGGCTGGTGCCATATTGCAAGTTTCGGTGGCTCATGGAGATATCTGGAACCGAAGAATGGGAACTCTGGCCCGAGCAATATAATACTCCCGGAGATGCAGAGACATATCTTAC
>JAFMDE010000125.1 GCA_017857425.1 Akkermansiaceae bacterium | reverse complement strand
TATGCGTTAAGTGGAACTAACAAAGTAGCGCCCCCTGCCCCGGCAACGGCAATCCATATTTTAATCCAAGGGGATTCGATTGTCGTCAAGGCTAGCGCGACAGAACCAAATGCCATGAGGAAACCTCCTATCGGAACCAAACCCAGCTCGATGTTTTTCCTGCAAATAAAGGAGCTGATCATGCCGCCTCCGGCGATGCCGCCACTGGCAGCGAGCATGAGCCATGCAATATCACTACCAAAGCCAACTCCTCCACCTGAGGTATCCTTGCCCATCTGGATGGCCGCAAGGTTAAGAAAGCCGGCAAAGCCCCAGAAGAAAGCAATGCCTACAGCGCTTAGTCTTATTCTGCGATCAATGCAGAGATCTTTTAACTGCGCAAAATGCTCCCATAAGATCTTCAATTCGAATTTCCTTTTGCCCATTGCGGGTATTTTCTCAATACCGTAAGAAAGCATGATGGTAGGAATGGCCGCTAGAGTGATGATCAGTAACGGAATAAGCGCAGCGTCCCAGCCATTGGAAGCGGCTCCTGGGTGTCGTGATTCCAGCTCGATCAAGTTAATATCAAACCACTTACTTGAAAGGATTTGACCGGCGCAGACCGCCAATACGACTGACATTTCTAGGATACCGCTGGCAAAACCCAACCTGCCATGGCCGACTAATTCCTTCACAATGCCCCTTTTGGCGGGGCTGAGAATAACCGACTCTACAGAAAGTATGAAAAAACCAAAAATGGCCAACCACAAATTCTGATAATAAATGGCCGACAATATGCAGATGAAAACAGCGAACTGCAAAAAAATGGCACCTCGGATAACACTGGTTTTACTGTAACGATCCGATAGCCAGCCAGCAATCGGAGCAAACATAATAAATGGGAGAACAATTAAGGCGCCCAGTATGTATTCAAGACCGTTAGCCGCCGGTATACTGCTGGTGCTTGCGAGCAAGCCTCCCAGCGGAATTAATAGAAACTGGGCTGCCTTGTCATTAAATGCATTTTGAGTCTGCAAAATTAACAAGCTATAGAACGACGCCCAGTTTCTACGCGTAGGTCTGGATTGTGGTTGGTGACCAGTCACCCCGTATAAATGGCAGCCTGCTCAAAAAATGCGAGCCTATCATTCGGGCTTTTTATCACCTTTTCTCTTAAGCTTTATTCCGTGGCGTCATGGTGATTAGCTCGGTGTTTGTGTTATCTCGGGCTAGGTTAATACCATCCTTACAGGCTTGCATTGGAGCCCATTGCTTTATACTCATTGGCAGGTTGATTTAGCACCCTTATCCAGAATGAATTTTTCAAGACACCTGATAATGACCGCAATGCTCGTTATGCTTTGCAGTCATTGCAGTGGCCCAGCCAGTCCTAATGGCCTGCAGCAAAGCCCTTACAAGGCATTACACATCAATCCATTTAAGCCCGGAAACTATCACCATTTCCGAGCCCAAGATGGCTACCCGAGGAATTACTCGATTTATAAAGACAGCAGGGTTCTGGCACAAACCAACGAATCAAATTCAAGCATCAGGATCGATTTGTCTGAGCAGAGAGCTTATTTAATGAATGATTCCAAGTTGGCGATGGACTACCCCGTTGCCACTGGGCGCTCAGCTTTCCCAACGCCTCCAGGAAAGTATATGGTTCTTGAGAAAATCAAGTCAGGAAAACGTTCCGCAACCTACGGTAAAATCTATGATGCGGATGGTGAATTGGTTAATGATGATGCGGACAGCAGAAAAGACCCCGTTCCTCCAGGAGGGAAATACGTCGGTGCTGAAATGCCTTATTGGATGCGTATTTCTTGGGACGGGATAGGCATGCACAAAGGGCGAGTACCAAGGCGACCAGCATCACATGGATGTATTCGCACCTACTATAAAATTGTATCCATCGTCTACTCGAAGGTGAAAGTAGGCACGCCGGTGACGATTGTCCCGTAGCAACATTATTCACGATGCTGGATTGAGCTCACATAAGCTCTACGCCGAACCGTTTCATGATCCAGGCGGTTAGCACAAACAACACAGCTGTAAGCACACAGCTAGCGAGTAGGGACCAACCATAATGAATGCCCCTGCGAAGCATCCACGGCATGAGCAAAAACATCGGCATGGTTGGAATAACATACCAAAAGGTATACCATGCGTGGTTGGCTATCTTCTCTGTTTGCTGCTCCCCCTTGAGCTCAAAAAACATCCAAGTCATAGCCAGCACGGTAACCATCGGTAATGCTGCTATGAGCGCGCCAAGTTTATCGCTGCGGCGAGCCACCTCAGAAATCAAAACGACTAAGCCCGCGGTGATAAGATACTTTAGAATAATCGGCATAAACTTCTCCTTGGAGTGAGCTTATTACAGCGTATTGTATCGGCAGTATGCAAGCATATCCTGCCATCTTCATTTTTACTGCCGCTCTTATAGGGTGGGCATCGGTCTCGTGCTCATCAAGCTCAGCAGTAAGCTCGCACCAGCCTTTAGTAAAGGCGGCGCAGCGACAAGCGGTAGCAATAAATCTATCTAGTTCGGACAGGCAGAAAATCGGCAACAAAATCTGGCAAAATGAATCTGGCGGAGCTGTGGCAGGTTTAACCCACTGGAACACTGGCGAGGAATTCCCTTCAATGGGAATTGGCCATTTTATATGGTATCCCGAAGGGTTCAACGGCCGTTGGACTGAGTCCTTTCCGCGGTTCGTCGCTTACGCAAATCAGCGCATGCCCGAGTCTATGCCTAAATGGGTGCTAAACAGCAGGCACTGCCCATGGCCTGATAAGGAATCTTTCTCACGTGATTTTAATGGCCCAAGACTTCGTACACTACGTCATTGGTTAGCTAATAATGTATCCCTACAAACGGATTACATTATTGAAACCAGCAGAGAAGCATTACCTAATATCATGAGCTCTGCACCGGCTCAGCAAAGGGGCGTGATCAAAGCCAACTATGAAAAAGTCTCAGCCACAGCAAATGGCACCTACGCCCTTATCGACTATGTCAATTTTAAGGGTGATGGAACCAACCCTACGGAAAGATACAATCACCAAGGATGGGGTTTGATGTGGGTCCTTTTTGAGATGCGGGATGTTCCAGCTGGACAAGCTGCAGCGAGTGAGTTCGCCGCAGCTGCTAAGCGCTGCTTAGATCGTCGTATTACCAATTCCCCAGCATCAAGAGGAGAAAAACGTTGGCGTGCTGGATGGCATAACCGATGTGATACTTATGCGAGAGCTTTCTAGTCACATGCTAGTATGTAGCACGTGATTTAAGCTTAATTATGGAAGCACCAATGTGGTCTCTCGAATGAGCTCAATGGGTCCCTTTGTCCGCATATTTCCCAGGCCCTTCATGACGGGATTCGACATCATGATCTCGCCCTTCATTTCCATTCTGAGCGGAATCTGGTAGTCAAGAGATTGTAGCATTATCGCCTTTCCGATGAGCTGCATCTCCTTGCCCTGCAATTCTCTGCCGAGAAGGTTAAAGCTAGTGAGTATCTCAGCGCAGTCGTAACCTTGGTGCTTCACCAGTGAGCGGAAAAAAACCTTGAAGGTGCCGTTCATTTCCTCAAGCCCTCCCGCATATGAGTTGAGCTTAGCCGGATCAACTTCCCAAGTATCACCAAGCTTGCGAGGAGAGCGACCGAAAATCACCCTGTTATTGAATCCTGCTATTTGGCGAGCCAGCTCATCAATATGGTTGCGTTGATCTGGATTAGCTTCTGCACCATCGAGTATCCCCTGCCAGCCACCATCTGATCTAGTGAACATAATAGTTTGGCCATGCATGGGGCCTGTTTCATTGGGTTGAGGTGCTGGCCTTCCATTGACGATTGCACGTCCAGTGATCTTATCCTTCTTGAATTCCGTCCTGATGCTGGTGTCGCTGATATAGTCCGACACATATCCGCGCTTAAATTCCTTGCTCATCAATCCGCTTATTTTCTGATCTCGGACATTGGCATCGATTGAGGCATTGATGATCGATCTGGTTTCCTTGGTGGAAGTCGTGGAACCAGCAGGAATCTTCCAATCCGCACTTGAGAGGATATGAGCTACATCGTGAAGGTGTTCGGCGACGCTGTCCGATTCGTCTTTCTTGCTGTCAGAAGGTTTGTCTCCACATGTGGAAAGTAGCAACATCAGCCCGAGGGTTGTTGAAAAAAAACGAAAGGCATGCTTCATGAGTTTAAGGAAGTCGTTGAGTGAGGGTGACCAATAAAAGACGTTACGAAGATGGGCTTCTGCGGGGTCTTCTGCTCATCATCCTACGTAATAGAGAGACCGGAAGAAAGCTCATTACCGCGGCCATGAAGGCAATTTTCTTGCCGGGGTAGTGCCGCGGTTTGTTTTTTTGTATGGAGCTGATTGCCTCTTCAACCACTTGCACCGCATCCACATAAACGGACTCACCTCCCGGCGTAACATTGGAAACCTCTTTGCGCTGAGCCACTTGGCCAAAACCTGTATGAACAGGCCCTGGGCAGAGTGCGAGCACCTTGATGCCATGGTCCATAAGTTCGATACGCAGTGCTTCTGAAAAGCTGGTCACATAAGCCTTGGTGGCAGCATAGACGGCAAAATCCGGAATGGATAGAATGCTGGCCAGCGAGCTCACATTAATGATGCTTCCTGCCCCCTGCTTGATCATGCCTGCGAGCAAAGAATGAGTAAGGTGCGTGAGCGCTTCCATGTTGATGCGCATCATGGTTTCTACTTTTTGCCAGTCGGAGGATAAAAATTCTCCATAGTCCCCTATGCCTGCATTATTGATCAAAAGATCGGGTTCTAGATGCATGGATCGAATCGATTCTAAAACTCTCTCCCGCTGGTCAATTTGAGTAAGGTCAGCCTGTAGGCAATGCACCTTAACACTCGGATACGAGGTCTCTAATTGAGCAGCAAGTGATTTGAGTAGTTCGACACGGCGAGCAACAAGGACCAGTATCTCAGAGACAGGAGCTAATTGACGGGCGAACTCAGCACCAAGTCCAGATGAGGCACCTGTGATGAGCACACATCGATATAATGAAGCCAACGCCATACAATGTCTATTTAAGCAACGGGCGGCTGCGGCTTACTTTTTGCATCGACCTTAATGACACGGATCGGCAGACGTTGGATGACTTCCCCATCAATGTTTACATCAATGAAGTAGACCCCTACCTCAGTAAACTTAAGCCCTTGCAGGTTCAGGATTAGGTTGCGATGCAGAAAAGGCACATTCTCAGGCAAGTCGACTGGCATATCCGCCTTAATCGGCATTTTGGCATCGATTGATTTCCCGTCGCCATCAATGATGTTGACTGTGAATTTATGCGCTCCGTTGTCCTCGGGAGTAATGCACAAGCGCAGCGCGAGGCAGCAGTGCGGCTGAACGATAGGTAAGGCTGGAGCAGCCAGCACATCGATTGTTCCGGAAACAACCATTTTGCCATTATAGTCGGCGGCGAAGTCACAAAGAGTAGCGATTTGAATATCCATAATATGAAGATGAGTAGGTTAAATGATGCTGGTGGTAGAAGATATTTATTGATTGCGGAGTAATTGAGCAAGACAGAATCAAGAGTGATCAGAGACTGTTAATCAGCTGCTCTCACCAGATTCAAGTTGGTCGAGCCGTGCACGAAGGTTTTTGACTTCTTGAGCCAGTTTGGGCAGGCGTGCTATGTGAGCGAGCTTTTTTTGTTCCTCCCTGAGAGGTCTTGCTGGCATGCCCTTGTAAACCATGTCACCTTTGAGGTCCTTGAGTGCACCTGTTTGTGCGGTCAGCACAGCGCGGTCATGAATTTTAATGTGGCCGCCAACACCTGCCT
>JAFMDE010000124.1 GCA_017857425.1 Akkermansiaceae bacterium | reverse complement strand
AGTTCGAGTTGCTAGTTCGAGTTGCTAGTTCGAGTTGCTAGTTCGAGTTGCTAGTTCGAGTTGCTAGTTCGAGTTGCTGAAGAATGGTGAATGGTGAAGAGAGAAATAGGTAGTTCTCGCCTGATTATGGTTTGGGGTAGTCTTTTCCTGCTGCGCTTTCTCTGCATGATTGACGCCACTTTTCGAGGTCTTCTTTCATGCGGGATACGATTTCAGGGTGTTTCTGGGACAGGTCATTTCGTTCTTCGAGGTCTTTTTCGAGGTCATATAATTGGTAGGATTTTTCGCCGTCAACGCTGATGATTTTGTAGCGGTTGTCGATCATCGCTGTTTGGTTATCTGGGTTTTCTTTGACAAAGGCCTGCTTCATGGTGTTGGGGTGTTCAAAGTGGAGGGGCTTTGCTCGCTCGCTCGTTTCGCCATTGATCAGGGGGAGCAGGCTGATGCCATCATAGGGCCGGTTGGGAAGTGGCAGGTCTAATAAGTCCACGAGGGTGGGCAGGTAATCACTGGTACTGCATGGAGTGGAGACGACGCGGGGCTCCTTGACCCGGTCCGGCCAGATCAAGAGTCCGGGGACACGGATGCCGCCTTCGTGGAGGCCTCGCTTTCCGCCGCGCAATCCGCCGGAGCTTCCGCGGGAGTTTTTTACATTCGTCGGCCCGTTGTCCGAGCAAAACCAGAGCATGGTGTTCTGGTCAATTTGGAGCTTTTGGAGTTCCGCACGGAGGCGTCCCATTTGCTCGTCCATGGCGGTGAGGCACCCGTAGTAATCCTTATGCTTATCATCATAGCCGTCGGTGTAGGGTGGTGCTGAAACAACGGGCTGATGGGGTGTGTGAAACCAGATGACGGCAAGAAAGGGACGATCTGTTTTGCGGGCTCGTTTCATGAAGTCAAGAGCCCGATCCATCATGAGCTTGGAATCATCACCTGATATCTCGTTTGCCGGAACAGGTTGATCGAGGCCTGTCCAGTAATGGGTGCCTAATTTTTCATAGGTGCCGGGATGATGGTAGGTATGAACACCGGATTCAGCGACAAAGCATTCGTCGTATCCGTTTTCCCACGGGGGGGAGAAGAATTCCGTCTTTCCCGGACGACCGCGATGTCCGTCTTTGATTTTTGTAGTGAGTGAGCCGAGGTGCCATTTGCCGAAATGCCCGGTGATGTATCCCTGTTTTTTGAGTATTTCGGGCAGGGTGATTTCTTCCGACTTGAGTTTGCCAATATTGGCGAAGCGGATGCCGTAGCGGTAGGGATGGCGGCCGGTCAAAAAGCCAGCACGGGTAGGAGAGCAAACGGGAGTGGTGGCATAAAAACGATCAAAGCGGATGCCTTCTTTTGCCATCTGATCAAGATGTGGCGTGCGTAGTACGGGGTGCCCATTGTAGGCCACGTCTCCCCAACCTTGATCATCGGCCATGCAGAGGATGATGTTGGGCTGTGCATGCTGTTGAGCCTCAGCGGCATGCACAGAAGATAGAAGATGGAAGATGGAAAATAGGGAGAGGACGAGGTGTTTCATAGTTTATGGATCTCTTTTTTAAGGAGTTGAGAAGGGGTGATTATTTCTTGAGGATTATTTTGACGAGGTCGGGGAGCTCGGTCTGTTTTTCTTTGGGCACGGCGAGGCTGAGGGTGCCGTTTTCAAAGCTATGAGGGAGTGCTTCCCCGGTGCGCAGCAGGGTGACGGACTCAGGTTTGGCGATGCTGTTAATGAGGATCTTGCCTTCTTGGTCGTGCAGGCTGTAGAGGGTGCCGTCTTGAGCGAGGGTGGTCAAGTTTTGGGTTTTATCGAGGGTGGGCAGGGGAGCGGTGAGTTGGACGTCGTAGATGGCTTCGCGGGAGTGTTTCATCCAGGCGGACATTTCTTGGCAGGTTTGGTAATACCAGTCCATCATCGAGCCGTCGGGGCGCGGAGTGATATTGACGAGGAGGTTGCCGCCGAGGGAGCGGCAGCGGATCAGCTCGGTGAGCAGGGTGTTGGTGGTCCAGTGATTGCCGGGGGCTTCGTTGCGTGGGTTATAGTGCCAGTTGGGGCTGTGTTTGTTTTCGGCTTTGACGCACATTTCCCACCACCATCCGCATTCGTTGCTGACCTTGACGTTTTGGGAGGCTCCTTGATGGATTCCTTCGGGGGTGGCGATGTTGCCCCGGGCGACGAAGGTGTTGGGCTGGAGGCTGTGGACTTCTTTTTCCTGCATGATGGAGTTGCCGTCCCACCACATCATGTCGATTTTCCCGTAGTTGGTGAGGAGTTCGGTGACTTGGCCGTGTGATTGGGCGAGTTCTTTTTTGGCGAGCTCGGGTGGCAGCTGACCGCCGCCCATGAGCGGGACGAGTCCGGCTTCCTTGCCGACCTTTTCGAGTTTGTAGTTGTAGCCTACCGGCGGGTGGGAGAAGTCCTTGAGCTTGTAGTAGGAGTGCCAGTTCGGGCCGGAGTAGTAGAAGCCGATCTTGATGTCGTTTTTGCGGCAAGCATCAACGTAGCCTTTGACGAGGTCGCGGCCGTTCATTTTCTCGCCAGTATCCCACTCTCCATGCTGGGTGGGCCAGAGGCAGTAGCCATCGTGGTGGCGGGTGGTGAGCACGGCGTAGCCAAATCCGGCCTGGCTGGCGGCGGCCATCCATTGGTCAGGGTTGTAGTTTTTGGGGTTCCAGGTGTCGGCGACGGCGAACATGTCTTCAGCTTTGCGCAGGAGATTGTTTTTGGCACGGTGTTCGTTCCAGACCATGGCCCAGGCGTCGCCATCGGCGGGTGGCACGGAGGCGAGTCCCCAGTGGAGGAAGATGCCGAGCCCTGATTTACGGAACCATGCCCATTCTGGGTTTTCGTCCTCGGAGATGAGTCGTTTACCGATGAGCTTGAAGTGGAGATTGTCTTTGGCCCATTTACGGAGTTCGACGGGGGCTTTGTTAGCCCATGGTTTTTGGGCAGTGGGCCTGCTTTGATGCTGGTTGATGGTGGAAGGGTCCTCGGCAAGGGAGGGGCCTTCTTCCGCTTGCGTGAAGAGGAGGGTGCTGGTGAGAAAAAAAGTAGCAAGGAATGGGTGCTGCATGTCGAGAGTGGGAAAAGGGGACTGGAGAAAGGGGAATAAAAAAGCCTACCCCTATTTCTAAAAGAGGCAGGCTAAAAATGATTTGCGAGGGTCGCTCAGCAGTTCCTGCGTCTGCGCAGAGCGAAGGCCAGGCCGCCAAGGCCTAATAAAGCCGTTGAGCTTGGCTCGGGGACGATCCGGAGCTGGTAGGCGCTGAGCGTGGTGCCATTCTCAGAGTCGTCAGAGTTACGCCTCAGGGCCGTGAAATCCTGTGTCAAGGCGTCCGCGGTGAACGTTCCTGTGAATACGAGTGCCGGCCGTGGACCTCCTCCAAAGTAGGTGTTGTTGGTTCCATTCAGATCGGTGCCATTACCATCGACGTCCAGATAGTCAAAACTGATTGCAGCACCGCCTCTATCATCGGCGATGAAAAGCTGGACTTCATAATCCCGACCAATGTCGAGACCGGTGAGTGTGTAGTCGGCCTCTGCGGTTAAGCTGTCAAAAATGAAGCTTTGCAGTAGAGCATTGTATGAGGTGTTTGGCTCCGTGTAAAAAGTCGCACTGTCAGCGGATTGGTCGACCAGGGTGTTCAGGTTGTCAAATGTGAAATCACTACCTGCGCTGGCACCATTAAAGGCCTCAAAGGTCACGGTGTTGATGGTGGTGGATGATGAGTTATCACCAAAGTTGACGGCCTCGATCAGATCGCCTCGTTTGGATACGTCAGACTCGTCGCCATTCGTCTCACTGATGTCCTGGACATCCCAGATGATGGTAGCGGCGTGTGTGGTGGAAAAAGCCAACAGAGAAGCAAGGCTGATGAGAGCTAGTTTGTTTTTCAGTTTCATTTTTTTAGGGGGTAGGATTTGACTCGTTTTTGGGAATTCTTCAAACCTAAGCATAGTAGGAATTTGATTTCTGGGTAGTACCTTATTTAAGGGAGTCTGATGGGGGTGGTAAAATGTGGGGGGTTGGTGTAATCAGTGGGGGTGGAGAGGCTGTGTGGCGGACTGCATCCTATGGTTGGGTTTTTGCCGTCAACTCAAGTGTATTCGTGACGATCTATTGCTGAGCTTGTTCCCGTGAGGCATTTATACCTCATCTGATAATGGTTTATTCCCAATACCATACAGTCACGATGCCGTCCGAGAGATCGGAAGAGTGGCTAATAGAAATTAGACGTTCATTACCGACCAATGTTGCAAATTCGGATGCTTGTCTGAAGAGCTCATCCCAACTTTTTAAAAGACCTCGATAGTGCTTGTATTTTACTTTCATAACATTAGCAGATTATTATTTTGCTAGTTTGGTTGATAGACGGAGGTTCGGTTTTAGGAGTGAGCTCTTCTCTATTAATTGAAGAACAGCTTAGTAATATTCCGCTGAACAATATGATGAGCGTTAATTTCATTTTTTTGCATAACGTAAAGGCCAGCCACCCGCAACTGGGGGCGAGCTTCGACGAAGTGGGTTAGTCTAGGTACTCCGCAACGACTTTCCAGCTGCCCGCAATCGAGCGGAACTGAAATAGAAGAAAATCTCCCTTCTTTGGTCCTACTTTAAATAGCAGGTCACCGGGTTCGATGGAAAAATGAATTTTCCCGTCGGGCGTAGCGACAGGATCGGGGGGATCGGTAGCGTAATCTCCGACTGGCGTCTCGAGCAGCTCAAACACGTAGGCATTAAAGACTGCGTCGATAGCGTCCACAGGGACCACTGGGCGCCCCCCAAACGACTTCTTCATCGCCTCAACCAACTTAGCTCGATTAACGATGACTCCTGCCTTACGGGCCTCTTCACCAGCAAGGTTATATTTTGCTTTGAGCATCTCGTGGCCGCTGATCAGTTTGATCTGCGCGGCGTAGGTACGCTCCAACTTATTGAACTGACCCTCCATGAAATTCCGGACATGCTTCTGAGCTGCGCTGGTCGCACTCGCAACTGTTGGCGATTTCACGCCACGGAAATCATTGCTCTTGGCTTGGCAAATTGTGGAGATGCTGAGCAGCATTATCAGTAGTGTTCGTCTTTTCATGGTTTCTTGGTATAATGTAGAGGATTGCTAGGAATTTGCTTTTTGCGTGCGGCGCTTGAGGGCGCCGTTGAAGGGATCGGAGATGGGGGAAAGGGGGTTATCGAGGCTACTGGCCCTTTGCCTTGGCGGGCTTCAAGACAACGCAATGCTTTTCGATGGTATACCGGAGGCTGGATAGGGAGCACGCATATTGCAGCGCAGTCATCAGCGAGATATTGGTGAGTTTTAAAGTGATTGGTTTATCCAAAACGCTAGGATCTCTTACGATGAAATTTACACCTTTCTTTTCAGGGTCATGTAGGCGCGACTGCTCCAGTAAAAAAGTGAGCGCTTCTTTGAGCGGGGTCTGTTCAAAATCAACCTTGGGCACTATGATTGTCTTCAGTTTTTCAGCTGTGGCCATTGACGCTTTTTCATCTGGATCGCTTTGAGTCTGCGCACATAGAAGCGGTGCGGAGAGGGCGAGGCAGGAAATGGCAATAAGGGCTGAATACTTGGTGATTTTTAGTTTCATTGTTTTTAGTTTCATTGTCTTTTAGTCATAGGACTCGATTCGTTTTTCGGAATTCTTCAAACCTGATGCTAGTGGGAATTTGATTTCTAGGTAGCCCCTTATTTAAGGGGGGCTGATAGGGGTGGCAAAATGGGGGGATTTGGTGTACTGATGCGGGTGGAGAGGCTGGTGTTGGTTTCTTTTCTTTGATGCAGCGTTTTTTTAGATGAGAGTTTTTAGTTTCATAGTCTTTGTTCTCTTGATGGCGCTGGGTTCCAGTGAGGCAGGGGAGTTCACAGGGGGGAG
>JAFMDE010000123.1 GCA_017857425.1 Akkermansiaceae bacterium | reverse complement strand
ATCAAGGCAGTCGTGAAGATTTTGCAGGTTATTCATTTTCATGAATCGGCAGTCATTGCACGCACAGCGGTCAGTCGGCCCGGGGATGAGATTTTTGTCGGGGGCTTCTTTCTGTAGGCGGTGAAGCATGCCGCTCTCTGTGACCACGATGATATCCTTCACGGGTGCATTTTGGCAGTAGGTGACCATCTTCTCCGTCGAGCATACCTCATCGGCGAGAAGGCGCACGGCGGTGGTGCACTCAGGGTGAGCGACGACGAGAGCGTCAGGATACTCAGCTTTGATTTTATTGATGGAATCACGGGTGAACTCAACGTGAACATAACAAGCACCCTGCCAGAGATCCATTTTGCGGCCGGTTTGCTCCATGACCCAAGCACCGAGGTTGGCGTCTGGGACAAAGAGAATAGGGCGGTCTTTAGGGGCCTTATTGACGATTTTCACGGCATTGCCCGAGGTGCAGATCACATCGCAGAGGGCTTTGACGCCAGCAGAGCAATTGATGTAGGCGATGACGTAGTAATTCTTTTCCTGATTGTCGTTGATGAATTTTTCCAGTTCGTCAGCGGGGCAGGATTCCTCTAGTGAGCAGCCTGCATCCTTGTCCGGCAATACGACGATTTTTTCCGGGTTAACGATTTTGGCGGTCTCGGCCATGAAGTGCACACCACAGAAAGCGATCACATCAGCATCTGTTTCTTGGGCCTGATAAGCGAGGCCTAAGGAGTCACCAACATAGTCTGCCAAGTCTTGAATATCGCCGGTTTGATAATTGTGGGCGAGGATGACTGCATTACGCTCTTTTTTCAGGCGCAGAATCTCATCACGAAGATCTAAGGATGTGCTTGGCATGGCTGGATGGTTGGTACTGCAGCCTTAGGAGTCAAGCAGGGAGTGGCAAAGCAGGAAATCTACACGGACCGAAAAAGCTCCTTACTACTGCCCCTTACGACTGGATGGAAATTTGGCCATTGTGGCGGGCGCCCTTATCGATGGTCATATTGGCAACCACAATATTACCATTCAGCACGGCTTTCTTCTTGAGGTGTAGCTTGCCAGTGCAAACAAAATGTCCTGTGACATGACCATCGATGATCGCCTCCTCACACTTGACTTCATTGGCAAAAGCAACATCAGCGCGCTTATCAATCACCAGGCGCCGGCAGCTCACGTTTCCCATAATCTTGCTATGGCTGTTGAGTGTGATGTCACCGGAGCAGTCAATGCCACCTTTGAGGCTTCCAAGAACAAGAATGTCATGGCAACGCACGGTGATGTCAGTGACCGAGCCCTTTTTTTGTATGGTGACATTACCTCTCGTTTCGATACGGCGATTCCAGTGGTTGTTAATGATGTAATTCTTGAGGCTGACGTAGGCGCCGCAGGCAGAGCAAAGTGTTGAGCTGGCCTCTGCTGGAGCCTCGTGCTCATGATCACATTGTAGGCACAGCACCTTTCTGAGCTTGTTTTTCCGCTGAAAAAAGCTGCCGGCGGAGGATGCCTTCTGGCTAAGTTGTGAACGTAGATCGCTGGTTGGACTTGTGGCTCTCTGAGTAGGATTTTGCGTTGAGCCGATTTGTTCTTCTGTTTGCCCGTCTGTTTGCCCGTCTAGCTGGTCTGCCTCTGTGGCGGTGCTGGTAGCTGTGACGTTGTGCTCATCACTTGCGCTGCGATCTGTTGGCTCGTCGGCTTTTGAGTTTGCCGAGCTTTTGGCAGCAAATGGATTATTGGGAATCTTGCTATCCGTCGCAGCAATGCCATGGCTGATTTTGTAATGGCTGCCGCAGCCACGGCAATAGGTCGATATTGCGATCTTTGACTCGGCCTGTTGATGCTGGCACTCTGGGCAGATCATCATGCTTACCTCTCTTTTTTTAGCTGGTCGTTGGCTAGCCTGAGGAGGTTTCTTATGAAAGAAGAAGGACATGTATCGATGTGTTTGCCGGAGCAATTGTGGTAAGTTAACCCATTGGAGTGATCTAAATCAATGATAATAAAAACCCGCCTACCGGCAATGAACCGGTGGCGGGCTTCAGTGATTCTTAATGAGTAATCCGAAAGAGCTCGTTAACTAGAAACCGCCTTGTTGGCTGAATCGGACTTGTTGGTAAGGGGCAGCTCGTTGGTGCTGGTGTTGTCACTACCATTTTTATGACTGGATTCCTTGGCGTTGCTTGAGCTAGATACCGAGCTTACAGAGGATGTAGCTTGAGGTTTCACGGATGGGCTTCCTACAGTAGATTTGCCAACAAAAATCGCACCAGGTTCGATGGACAGGGAAGCGGCTTTGATGTCACCGACAAGTTCAGCGTTGGCCTTGAGCTCGACGATGTCGGTTACTTCAATGTTGCCATGGACCTTGCCGTAGATGATGACGGAGTGAGTTTTGATCTCAGCTTTGATGCGTGCGTTTTCACCGACGGTGAGAGCGCCATCTGAAGAAATGCTGCCTTCGATTTTACCGTCAACGACGAGGTCGTTTGAGAATTTAACGCTGCCTTTGATTTCAACATCTGTGCTGAGGACGTTGCGGCCACTCGGGGCTGCATTGGCTGAGCGTGATGGTGCGGGGGTGCTGCTTGGAGCTTTTGGTGCTGAGGATGAGGCACTTGTGGCTTTATCTTCAGAGGCGGAGCCGACTGAGGAAATGCCGTTTTCTTGTTTTTGTCCTATTACTTTTTGAAACACGATGAGTTATTGGGTTGATACTAGAATTGAGAGCAAAAGCTCAGGTCACACAAGGGAAAACGAAAAAAAATCAGGCTTTCTTTCGGATTGTTTTACCTTTTACGGTGCCGGAGTCTCAGGCGTTGGATTGGGGGCCGCCGGAGTGGGCGTAATTGGAGGAGTTACTGGAGCAGTGGCAGGTTGTTCTGCTGCTGCCTGCACTCCAGTGTCAGGAACCTCAAGCTTCAGTGGACTAAGCTTTTGGGCTTCCTCTACAGCGGGCAGAGAGGGTTTGACCTTGGTAGGTGGTTTGGCATTGACCAGCAGAAGGCGTGCAGCGGCAAGGCTTTGGAATGCATTGCCGTGTCCTGCTGGGTCGAGTTGAGCTTTTTCATACCACTCAGAGGCATCAGCGGTCTGGCCAGCGGCCTTGGCAATATCCCCGAGCGCGATCGACGCCATCGGTGCGATGTAACTGTAGGAATCGCTCTCAGCAACTTCGGTCAGGATCTCCTGGGCTTGCTCCGTTTTGCCTTGGTCGAGAAGGCGAAGGCCGAGGCTTGTTTTTGCGGTGCCAATGGATGGGTGTGCGGGGTAATTATTAATAAACTCCTCCAGTGTGGCGATGGAGTCAGGCTGAGAATCAGGCCACTGAGCATCGGCGAGTAGCAGGCGAGCACTGGCTGCTGCGTTGCTCTCTGGCCATGTCTTGATGACTTCTTGGTAATCGTTCGGCTTTTGAGCTGATAATAAGGCGGCTCCAGCGTCATTGGCATCGGCTTCTGCGAGGCCATCATGGATGACATAAGCGACTACTCCAATAGCGGCAAGAATGGCAGCAATGATGATCTTTGTCTGGTGGTTATCCATGAATTGATCGAGTTTGCTCGGTCCCAAATCGATTTCTGCGATGGGAGCACTAGTTTCTGGAGTTGGTTGTGATGATGATTCAGCCATGATGTCTGTAGTTTGTGCACTCTAGTTAAAGCGCGTATTTCTGCGGGTGATAGCGGAGGACGAGCATCATGGCAATTGAATTTAGTATTTATCATTGGGCCTTTATCATTTAGGGCTAGTGCCGTGCAGGAGCTCAACCAATTAACCAACTCAAACCGCAAGCGTATCGATGGCTTGCTCTACGGCATTTTAGACACGGGCTACGTTGAGCTAGAGCGCATGCAGCACGTTGCTGAGCAGCTGATAGAGGGAGGAGTTGGTGTATTGCAGCTGCGAGCCAAAGGCTATGACAGCGATGGGGTGATCAAATTAGTACGAGAATATGCACCGCGCTTGGCCGAAATGTGCAAGTCACAGGGCATTCCCTTTGTGATCAATGATTTTTCAGCGGCAGCGGTGGAGCTGCAGGCCGATGGGCTGCATATTGGTCAGGACGACGGCTCGTTAGCGGATGTCAGAAAGGTGGTTGGGCAGCGCATGCTGGTCGGTCGGTCGACGCACTCACTCAGCCAGGCCCGGGCCGCGCTGGAGGAGGGCTTTGACTACATCGGGTTTGGCCCCTTGTTTCCAACACCGACCAAAGAGGGACGCCCTGGGATCGGCATCGAGGATGTTTCTCAGGTGGAAAAAGAGGTTGGCAGCCAGATTCCTGTCTTTTGCATTGGTGGCATCAAACCGCAAAATCTTGAATTGGTTCTTGCCTCTGGGGCACGACGTGTGGTCATTGTCTCTTCATTGCTGCAGGCGGAGGATGTTACCAAGGCCACAAAGCATATCCTTACTGAGCTGCATGCAGGTTAGTGCAAGCTATCAACGATCCTTATTTATATTATGTCCATTATCATCGGCGGAACCATCGCTATCGACAACGTATCCACGCCTACTGCCAAGGCTGAAAATTTACTGGGAGGTTCAGCTGCCTATGCGTCCTTATCGGCGAGTTATTTTTGCAAGCCCGCCCACCTCGTCGGTGTGGTAGGGCACGATTACCCAGAACATCATCTCAGTATGCTTGAGGACCGCGGAGTTTCACTCACCGGTGTGGCAAGATCTGATGGTGAGTCGTTCACCTGGACTGGGGAGTATCATGAGAACATGAATGACCGCACCACTCACCGAGTAGGTTTGAACGTGCTGGAGAGCTGGCAGGTTGAGATCCCAGCTGAAATTGCAGGCAGCCGCATTGTGGTGCCCGCAAACATGTCACCGGACAACCAGATCCAGATGCTTGACCAGTGCACTGCGGAGCAGAAGTTTGTCATTGCCGACACCATGGACCTATGGATCGAGATCGCCAGCGAGCGGCTCGACGAGGTGATGCAGCGTATCGACTTGTTGGTCATCAATGAAGGCGAGGCGCGTGAGTATGCGGGGGTTAACAACCTGATTCTGGCGGGAGAGAAACTTTTGGAAAAAGGCCCGCGCTATGTGGTCATCAAGCTGGGTGAGTTTGGAGCTATCCTGTTCGGCCCGAACAATGCCATGTTCCGTTCTCATGCCTGGCCACTACGTGAGATTGTGGATCCAACCGGAGCGGGGGACACCTTCCTCGGTGCCATGGGCGGTTACTTAGCCTCACTAGGTGGCACTGATTTTTCCTTTGAGCAAATCAGAGATGCCATTTTACGTGGTTCAATCCTCGCCAGCTTCACCTGTGAGGACTTCTCCACCCGCAGACTTGAGACCGTCACCGAACAGCAGATCCATGAGCGGCTTGAGGGACTCAAAGCAATGAGCCATTGGGATTAGTCCCAGGCGTAAATTCTTGCTTGCCTGCTGGCGTGTTCTGACTAGTTTGCTGCCCTCGTGGAGGGATGGCTGAGTTGGTTTAAGGCGCTCGATTCGAAATCGAGTGTAGGTTTATAGCTTACCGTGGGTTCAAGCGCACAATGCTCGTGTATCGCGAGTTTTCCTCCCTCAAGTTTCCGGAGGAGGAAACTTGCATGCTAGCACAGCCCGAGCGGGCGAGGGCAATCCCACTCCCTCTGCTAGCTGATGAGCTGGACGGAAAGTTCTCACTTTATGACTCCTCGCTATGGAGGAAATCAGAACAGCAACAAATCGTTTGTAGATCCTTTTTACTCAAATTCTTGCTTGTCTGCTGATGTGTTCTGACTAGTTTGCTGCCCTCGTGGAGGGATGGCTGAGTTGGTTTAAGGCGCTCGATTCGAAATCGAGTGTAGGTTTATAGCTTACCGTGGGTTCAAATCCCACTCCCTCTGCCATTACCCCAGCCCTTCTACGAGGGCTGGGGTAATGGCATCTGGTGCGGACCGAAAACCCTTTACGAACTCCGTGAGTAAGGGTTTGAACGCACACGCCA
>JAFMDE010000016.1 GCA_017857425.1 Akkermansiaceae bacterium | reverse complement strand
TATGGGGAAAGTGACTTACTTGCGTCTGCGACGTGGTGCCGGTGGGCGTTTCTTGCGCACGGGGCGAGCTGGGGAATCGTCGAGAAGAGCAGTGTAGGTATACTCAAAGTCTTCGAGTTTACGGCGCTCGATTTTCTTTTCCACAAAGTTCTCAACCGACTTCGCAAAATCGAGCTCGTCAGCGGTGAGAATGGTGAAGGCATCGCCTTCTGATTCGGCACGGCCGGTACGTCCAATGCGATGCACGTAGTCTTCTGCATTTTCCGGTACTCGGTAGTTGATGACGTGGGTGACGGTAGAGATATCGATGCCGCGGGCGGCGACATCGGTAGCAACAAGAATGTTGTAGGTGCCATCTTTGAACCCGCTGAGTGCCTTGAGGCGATCAGATTGTTTGACGTCAGAGTGCATGGCAACCACTTCCTTATGGCCAGTGCCTTTGATTAATCCACAGAGGGTGTCGGCTTCTTTACGGGTGCGGGTGAAGATCATTACAGAGTGAAAATCTGTTTTTTCCAAAAGAGCCAGCAGCAAGTCATCACGCTGGTCCATCGATACCGGGTAAAAGGCATGGTTAATGGTATCTGCTACCGCACGGCGGGCGATTTCAACGGATTCCGGCTCATGAAGGCACCATTGAGCAAATCCCTGGATGGCGGCGGGCATGGTGGCCGAAAAGAAAAGTGTCTGGCGTGAGGTTTCCTCTGTGTTCCATGGGCATAGGTTCACGATCTTGCGAACGATGGGCAGGAATCCCATGTCGAGCATGCGGTCCACTTCGTCAAGAATGAGTATTTTGATAGCACCAAAACGCATGGTGCCTCGGTAAAAGTGGTCAACGAGTCTGCCGGGTGTGGCGACCACAATATCGGCACTTTTCATTTGCTCATCTTGCTGGCCGTAGCCGACGCCTCCATAGATGAGGGCTACCTTACAGCCGGTGTGTTTGCCGTAATGTTCAAACTGCTCAGCAACCTGATGGGCAAGTTCACGAGTAGGCTCGAGCACCAGAACTTGGGGCTTGCCGAGGGGTTTGATTAGAGAAAGTGAGGGCAGGGCGAAGGCGGCAGTTTTGCCTGTACCTGTCTGTGAGGCTCCAATCACATCCTTACCTTCGAGTATCAGGGGGATCGCTTTAGCTTGAATAGGGGTGGGGTTTTCGTAGCCGGATTCAGTAACTGCTGAGAGGACGGCTTCGGAAAGTCCGAGATCGGAGAATGACATGCAAATTGGGGTAGATGCTTTGTCTGCTGCTGTAAAGGTAAATACCGCGTTTGCAGGCTGCCTCTTGCCGATGGGGGCTTCAATTTCAGCAATCTAGATGAGGCAAACCTCAGCTCAGGAGCGATTAATTTGGGCTCGCTAGAGACTGGATGAGTAAGCAGCACTCCAGCATGGGTTGGAGGATTCGCAAATGGACCTCGTGGTTATCTTCAAGTGCTTTGCCAAGACGGTCTTCAACCTGGGACAAAACATAATCAAGATCAGATTGCAAAACAGCGTTGGGTGAGCCGTGTACGATGGCAGCAAGGATAGTGTGCTTGCCGGGGCGAATGACCAGCTGACGGTCATCTTCCCATTTGATCATGCAGCCTTCATTGATGGCAATGTTTGCGGCTTTGGTCGCGATTTTTCTAACGGTGCCCTCTACTTTAGTTGATTTGGCATGGCGTGCCGGATTATGGCTAGCGTATGAAATGAGCGAACGTGTTTGTGGGCGCAGTAGGAAAACCTCTTCCACCTGGTATCTGCGGGTTTGATTAAATAGAACATCATCGTATGTGCGGCTACTCATCAGGGCGCGCAATTTCCATGCGAATTTATCCCACCCAGAGATATCACGGAACGGGCTGGCCTCGGTCATTTGTTCGGCGATAGCTCTGCGCACAGTGCTCCGAAGCATGGGTTCAAGGTAGCCGTGGATGCTATGCGTCGGGGCATAAAGGAAGTGGTCAATACTAGGCTCAATCAGTGGGCGTAAAGCATCTTGCAAATCCTTGTCTGTGAATTTAGACGCTTTGTTCTCTGCCGTTTTTAGGGGCTCCGTTTCAGCAAAGGGGATGGTAGTCTGAGTATACTCTGAATGACTTGGGGACCTGTTTGGCGAAGATGGCGCGTGCGTCTCAGTAGGCTCATCATCTTGAACAGGGACGTTGTCAAAAGGAGTGTGGTGAGAAGGATCATCCTCCGATGGACGCTTGTTGCTACGAATTTTAGCAACGAGATCTGCCGCGATGAAGGGGGATTCGTCGGTGGAGGCCGCTGGTTTTTGAGGTGGGCTCTCGCTTTTAATCTGCAGGCGGCTGCTTTCTTGGGGCGAGTCCTCTGAGGAGGTTGTTTCTTCAAGCTGAGAAAAGCCGATGGTAGTATTATCTTGGGGAGCTTGGTGAGATATATCGGGTTCCCAGTGGTGTTCGGATTCTTGGCCTTTTGAATGACGGCTTAGTGATTTTTCTGCGGGTAGTGGAGTCAGTGTGGCTGAGGTTTCATGCGCTTGATCCTCATGATTTTGTAAGCTGCTGGAAACCAGAGATGCCATTGTACGCATAGGCGGCAGTTCGGGGAGTTGGTCTGCATTGCGGCCTAAGCTCGGCGTTACTCCATGGCGAGTGCCTTCCGTTAATGAGGGCGCAGGTATCGCTGGAATATTATTGAATTGAGCATGCCAGCTTTTTCTCAGAGTTGAGAGGTCTGGGAAAGGCTGAGACAGTGGTGCCCTCGCACCGCGTGCTCGAGAATCTGGAGTTGATTCGTAATGCGGTGGTTTACCGGTTGAAAAACTGGCTGGCTCTATGGTCACTTGAAAGTAAGGGAAGGGTGAGGACTCAGAGTCTGAGGAGTATGTCGATCAATTGACCGATGAATGATTAAACCTGGCTGTTGTCATCATTCGTAGGGTAGACGTCTGGGCTGATGAGTTTGGGTAAACCGTGTGGGTCTTGAGTGGTCGAATCTACACTCGGTGTTGCAGGCTTGTTGATGGAGTCCGTTGTTGGGCTGATCCCCGTTAGGGATCCTAAATTTGGTCTTGGGATAGATGGGCCCGCGTAATTACTCGGAGTGATGTTTGTGGGGTTGGTTGTGGTGTCACCCATAGCCGCACTGGCGATGCGAGCTAGGCGGTTAGCTAGTTCGTCACGATCTACTTTTTTGTCGCTGAGTGCCGAGATTTGCTCATCCATGCGGTGTTTCCATTGTTGGATTTCACGGTGCATGTGTTCCATGATTTGGCGAGAATGAGCATCGATTCTTGATGTCATTTCGGAGCTTAAATTTTCTATTTGTTGGCGAAGGTCTTGGCTTTGGCCGGATTCTTCATTGAAAAGCCGCTGGCTTGTTTGATTCATCTGGTCGGCGGCCTCGTCAATTTTGTGCACAAGCTCGTTAATTTGCAGCCCACGTGTGACACTCTCATGCTGTAACTGATGGCGTATATTTTCCGTGGCAACTTGAAGGTTGTCTTGAGCGGCTTTGTGTTGTTGCTCCGTTTGTTCGAGCTGCTCGTTGACCTTTCGGCTCACGGCTTCATTGCTTTCACGCAATGTTGTTTCGAGTTTTTCAATGCGCTCATTGACGTGCTGCATATCCTGCCCGATGAGGATTTCACGAATCTTTTCGACTTGTTCGGCGGGGTTGTTTTGGTCCTGAAAATCCATGGCTGTAATCGCGTTAGGGGTGTTTGTTTTGGGGGGGTAAAAAAGGGGGAGGCAGGGGCTTGAATTACGATTTAATATAACCAAGCGATTTATTAATGTAATATCACCATAGTAGTGTCTAAGCTGAAGACTTGTAAATGGATTTTCGTAAGCTTCGCTTTGCTTGATAATTGCGATCATCTAAAATCTCGTAACCATGTGGTAATTGCTTGTGGATTGTTTATACTGCTATGTTATAGAGAAATAGTAATGGCTGATGAGAACAAGAATGATGCAAAGCTGGTGTCTGCTTATGCGCAGACACGCAAAAGCTTAATAGCTAAGCTTGATAATTGGGAAGATCAGCGAACGTGGGACGATTTTTATAAGACGTATTGGAAGCTGATTTACGCTGTCGGCTTAAAAGCCGGTCTCAGGTCTGAGGAGGCTTTTGATGTCGTCCAAGAGACGATCCTCTCTATTGCCAAGCAAAGTAAGAAAAATATGTATGATCCTGACAAGGGCTCATTCAAATCTTGGCTGATGAATATGACGCGCTGGCGTATCAATGACCAATTCAGAAAGCGCAAAAAAGATACAGCCATGAATATCAGCGAATGGGAAGACGAGGGACAGCGAGTCGCGGCTGTCGAGCGCATTGAGGACCCTCAAAGCGCAACCTTAGAGCGTTTGTGGGATGTGGAGTGGAAAAACAATCTCGCTGATGCCGCGCTGGCTCGGGTGAGGGCACAAGTTTCCCCCAAGCAGTATCAAATCTTTGATTGTTACGTTTTACGCGAGTGGGATGCCGCCAAGGTGCAAGATCGTCTTGGAGTAAGTATGTCTCAAGTCTATCTGGCAAAGCATCGCGTTGGCAAAATACTCAAAAAAGAATTGGCCAGATTAAACGAAGATGCGGGGTAAGAATCGACCAGAGCCGGTTATTCCTGATCACGAGGTGCTGCGCAAAATAGGTGGCGGCTCCTACGGTGAAGTATGGCTGGCAAGAGGGGTTACCGGTGCCATGCGCGCGGTGAAGCTCGTGCGACGTGAAGACTTCGAGGATGAAATCGGTTTTGAGCGAGAGTTTGAGGGCATTCTCAAGTATGAGCCAATATCCAGAGATCATCCTGGCCTGGTTAATATTTTACACGTAGGCAGGAGTAAGGATAAGGACGAGGGTGATTTTTATTACTACGTCATGGAGTTGGGCGATGACGTTCATGTGGGAGATGAATTCAATCCAGTAGAGTATCAGCCACGCAATTTACGCACTGATTTAAAAAAGGCAAAAGGAAAGCCGATTGATACCGATGTGGTTATTGATGTCGGCTTGAGGCTTGCTGAAGCACTTGCACACCTTCATGGTATAGGCTTAGCCCATCGGGATATAAAACCATCTAACATTATTTTTGTAGGGGGTAAGGCAAAGCTTGCCGATATCGGCTTAGTGGCTGCTCGCGGTCAGAGGACCTTTGTTGGTACGGAGGGCTTTGTCCCGCCCGAGGGGCCTGGTTCTGCAAGAGCTGATATTTATGGCTTGGGTAAAGTGCTTTATGAAATGGCAACGGGCAAGGATCGCCTGCAGTTCCCTGAATTACCTGACGAGCTGCCAGAAGAAACGAACAAAAAACGTTGGTTGGCGCTCAATCAAGTTATCTGTGATATCTGTGAACCGCGCGTTTCAAGACGCTTGATTAGCACAGCGCCAGATCTTGCCGATAGCTTTGCTCGGCTGCAGCGTGGTCAGCGGGTTCGACATCTTAATCGTAGTAATCGGGTATGGGTGGTATCCTTGTTAGTGATCAGTCTTTTGTCTGCGCTGTGGTGGTTTCGTGATCCTCTTGCCCAGCTCAGTGGCTTTTCAGAACCTGTGCCGGTAGTTGAATCTGGGCAGTTTGGCTACATCAAGGTCGTCAGTGATCCCGAAGGTGCGGAAGTCTTTGATTTGGAGGGTCGATTTTTGGGTATCACACCACTGCCCAATATCGAGCTTGCGGCGGGTAATCGTTACGAGTTTGAATTCAGGATGGAGGGTTATCGTAATGAGCATGTTGAGGGAGACGTGATTGCCAATAAGACGACAACCGTTGAGAAGGTTCTCTCCATCTACGCTCCACCGATTGAAGACGAAGAATGGGTGGATAATTTTGGCGTTACTTATCAGCCGGCTGACGGTTATCATGTCAGCTCTGGTTTTATCAGAAAGTATCAATGGGGGCGCTTTCTTCGTGAAACGGGTAAAAAATACCCGTCCCAGGTCGTCTCGCACAGTGAGCGAGGTGTGAAAAGAGCTGTGGTATTGGTGCCAGAGCAGGCAGCAGTTGCGTATTGCGACTGGCAGAGTCAAACAGCTTTGGATGCGGGTTATCTCAGTGAGGTTCAGTATATCGCACCGATGATGGAGACGAATTTCAAAAACCCGACAATATCAGCTCAAGCACAACAGAAGCAATGGCGTCCATTTCGTACGGCAGTCATGAATATACCATTTGCCAGTCTTGAGCTAACCAGTCTGCCAGATGGTGCACTCGTGCAAATCAATGGTCAATATAAGGGGGTGACTCCGCTTGTCATCGAGGCGATTAAGCCCGGTGTGGTAGATGTTCATATGATGTTAGAGGGTTACAGACGTCACAAAAAATCCATCCAGATAAAAGGCAAAGAAGATAAAAAAATTCAGGTGACGATGCAGCGTAACAACAGTGTCGTATTTGGTGAGAAATGGGAAAATAGCTTGGGCATGCAGCTGGTGCCGCTGGCAGATGATTTGCTGGTTTCGGTGTGGGAAACGCGCAAGGTTGATTATATTACTTTTTGTAACGATACAAAGACGCCGATGAGTTCTACGCCCAAGTTCGAACAAGGGCCTCTGCACCCTGTGGTGAATGTTTCTCGAGTGGATGCAGTAGCCTTCTGTCAATGGCTTACAGCGAGGGAGCGAGCACTAGAGCGAATTTCCGAAGATGAAACCTATCGACTACTTACGGACTGGGAGTGGAGCCTTCTTGTGGGTTTAGCTGATGATGCTGATTACCTGCCTTCAAGGCGAGAAATGAGATCCGAAAAGACATTTCCTTGGGGGCAGATATGGCCGCCCGATGATACCGGTACCTTGGTGGGCAATCTGGCAGGTAAGTCAGCATCACAGGCCGAGGATATACCGCGTGATAGAACCCTGATGGGCTATGATGATGGTTATGAAAAAACGGCACCAGTGGGATCTTTTCCTGCCAATGCGATGGGTGTCTATGATTTGGCTGGAAATGTATCAGAATGGGTGGCTGATGATTATGCTGAGGATGGCGCATATGGTGTGCTTCGAGGAGGAAACTGGGGCAGTTATTTAGCGAAACACCTTTATGTCACGAGCCGTAATGCAGTAAAGTCCACCAAGACGGGTGATCGTTATGGTTTTCGAGTAGTGCTGGCAAAGACTAAACCAACACAGATAAGAGAATTGCCGACAGATGATTTCCCCGATGAAGGACCGTAGTGGTCCATAATATACAAAGAATAACAACATGGTAGAGATTAAGATTAATTACGAAGGTGAGCTGCAGTGTAAGAGTACGCACGGCCCCTCGAAGACAGTATGTGTCACGGATGCTCCTGTGGATAATAATGGCCGTGGGCTTTCATTTTCACCCACCGACCTTTTAGCCACTGCATTGGGGAGTTGTATGGCCACGATTATGGGCATTGTTGCTGAGCGTAAAGACATAGACCTTAAGGGCATGGTCATTACCGTCGCCAAACATATGTCAGATGATTTACCTCGAAGAATTTCCCGCTTAGACGTCCGCATAGAGATGCCACTATCTGAAGACCACCCTCAGAGAAAAATCCTCGAAAGCTCGGCATTGAGCTGCCCTGTTCATCAAAGCATTCATCCTGATGTTGAGGTGCCCATTGAATGGTGTTGGAAATCCAAGGAGTATAACTCCTAAGTGATTATATGGTATCTTCCTTGAGGTTAATGAATTTCCGGTGTTTTGATACACTGGTATTAGATTTTCCTGAGTCAGGAGCAGTAATCGTGGGCGCGAATGCGCACGGCAAAACATCAATCCTTGAAGCGGTATGTGTATTGCTGAGGTTGCAGTCACCGCGTAGCACCCGCTTAGGCAAGATTGTCAAGGTGGGGCAGCCAGGCTTTGGTGTTGCAGGTCAGGCATGGGGTACAGAGATGCAGGTGAGTTTTGGCTCACGCAAAGGCGTGGAAATGAAAGTGGATGACGAGCTAATTCCTCGGCAAACTGATTATCTGAGTTTGGGTGGACTGGTTGTCTGGATGGGTAATGATGACTTGGAGTTGGTGCGTGGCTCGGGGCGAGTGCGACGACGTTATCTTGATTTTATAGGGTGCCAGCTGGACCCTGCTTACCGAGATCATTTAAACCGATACAACCGTGTGCTCAAGGCGCGCAATCTGCTGCTTAGGGACCGAGCGCTGAGAGAATCTGAGATAGCCGCATACACGGAGCTTCTCATAAAACACGGCGCATTTATCTCCGCATCGCGTCGCAAGCTCGTTGAGATGCTCGATCCAGAAGCGGTTAAAGCCCAGCATCAGGTCAGTGCCTGTGATGAACGCATAGCGATGAAGTATGTCTGCGGATCGGGGGATGACTTGGCGACAAGTGTTGCGATGACTGCTGAGCGTGAGCGTCGCGTTGGCCAGACGGTGGTAGGACCACATCGGGACGAGATTCATTTGACGATCAACGGTATGGCGGCTGCTGATTTTGCCAGCGAGGGGCAGCAGCGTACGATGGCCCTGTCACTCAAATTGGCGCAGGGTGAGCTACTGTACAGGCAAACAGGCAAAATGCCGGTTTATTTACTCGATGATATCTTTGGTGAGCTTGACCCTGCCCGCCGCAATGCATTGATGAGCGCATTACCCGTGAAGGCGCAAAAATTGATTACCACAACGCACATTGACTGGATGGTGGATGAGTTTGAAGTCATCCAAATGGACGGCATCGGGGCTGTGCAGCCACGCAGTAATTGATCACAGTAAGGCCATCATGAGAAGGCGATGATGATTGGCTAAAGCTTGGCAACGCCATGTTAAGATGCCTTGTCAGCAAGACATCCTGGGCAATTCTGGGCGAAGTGATCAGGTGATATTTCACCGAACTCCGGCGGGGAATCCATAATGCATTGTGATGGGTCACCCAGTGTGTTGCGCTCATGAAATGAGCAGCCTGTGGGAGGATCTGATAAATCTGGCGGCGTGCCAGGTATCGTGTAAAGCAGCTCTCCCTTAGCGTGGGTTGCGGGAATGCTTTTCATCAGTGCGCGTGTATAGGCGTGGAGAGGATGATTGAATAGGGTTTTGGTCTCAGCGCGCTCGATCATTCTGCCGGCATACATCACATTGACGAGGTCACATGTCTGGTGCACGACGGCAAGGTCGTGGGTGATGAGGATGACAGCGGTATCGAGTTCCTTTTGGCGATCTTTGATGAGGTCCAGCACCTGTTTCTGAACAGTCACATCGAGGGCTGTTGTGGGCTCGTCACAGATGAGTAGTTCTGGGCGTGTGATCAGCGCCATTGCGATCATGACACGTTGGCGCATGCCGCCGGAAAATTCATGAGGATAGGAGTCAATGCGCTTTTCAGGCTCAGCAATACCAACCTCCGCCAGAGCATCAATGGCTTTGTGTAGAGCAGCTTTACCTTTCACTCCGTCATGAATCTCCAATGGCTCAGTTAGCTGGGTTGAGATTTTCAGGTATGGATTGAGCGAGGTCATCGGATCTTGAAAGATCATCGAGATGCGCTTGCCTCGGATTCGTCTAAGATGTTTAGGGTCTGCTTTGAGTAGGTCGACACCGTCAAAGATGGCTTTGCCTGAGTGGATTCTTCCAGGAGGCTGGGGGATGAGACCAACCAATGAGTAGCATGTGACAGATTTTCCAGATCCAGATTCACCCACGATGCCAACCGTTTGGCCTTTCTCAACAGAGAATGAAACATCCTCAACGGCTCTGACAATGCCGTTACGCGTGTGGAAACGTGTCGTTAAGTGGGTAACATCGAGAAGGGCCATGGTCTTGTTTCAAGTGAGTGTAAACAATGAGCAACGAGGAAGTTTAGAAAGTATAATGACGATAGGCCTCGCGCAGGGCGAGAATTTCATCATTTGTATAAGCCCTTTTCTCAGCGTGCCCCCAGATGACATCTGGCCATGCAGGGTCTGTTTCGTAGCGAGCAACCACATGAATATGAAGTTGGGACACAATGTTGCCAATGGCGGCGACATTGAGTTTGTCTGGTGTGAAATGTGATTGCACAAATTTTGAGATTTCTCGAATTGTTTGCATCACCGAATCATAATCATCTGATTCTAACTGGTGCAGTTCAATAATGTGATCGTCTACTTCTGGCACGAGGATGAACCACGGAAAGACACCATTGTTCTTGAGCAAAACACGGCATTTTCCGTGGAGACCGAAGTCAATGCCTCCTGCTTCGAGGCGCTCGTTGAGTAAAAATGACATAGAGATAATGCGGGCGAGGCGTTTGTTTTATATCCTCTTATTTTGGTTTTAGGATTTGCCTCTTTTTTCAGTAGATGCATTTCTTGAACGAACCGAAAAAGTAATAGGAATTCCGGGAGAGGGGTGATCCTCACGCAGTCGATTGGTGAGGTATTGCTCGTAGTTTTCCTGCATCAGGCGCTTGTCATTAACAAAGAGAATATAGGTCGGCACTGGGATGGCTGTGTAGCGATCGTTGGTGGCTGCAGTTGCGTAGAGAAGTTTGAGGCGTTTGTTGCCCTTTTTCGCCTGAGGTGGCTTTTTCTCGAAAGCAAGTCCGAGAAAACGGTTGAGTTTGCCCGTCGTGATGGGGTTTTGGGCAAGTTTGCGGATTTCGGCAATTTTACTAAATACGAGTCCGATGGATTGTTTCTTCAGTGCTGAAACACAAACATAAGGCGCGTATGCGAGGAAGAAAAGCTCTGTGCGAACGTGTTCTGTTGCCTCCTCAAGACGCACGTTTTTTGCCGTGCCTGGGTGATAGAGGTCAAACTTGTTGAGCACAATGAGGCATGGCTTGTTCTCGCTCTGAATAATACGGGCGATTTTGCGGTCCTGAGCAGATACGCCCTCAGCGCAGTCGATCACCAATAGGCAGATGTCTGCGCGGCGAATGGATCTTTCTGCTCGCATGGCGGAAAAAACTTCGACGGATGAATCCATCTTTGTGCGCCGGCGTAGACCCGCGGTATCGATGATGGTGTGAAGTTCGCCCATGAACTCATAAGGTATATCGACCGAGTCTCGTGTGGTGCCAGCAATCTCTGAGACAATAGTGCGTTCGTCCTTGAGGATGGCGTTGACGAGTGAAGATTTGCCAGCGTTTGGTCTGCCTACGATCGCGATTTTGAGGCCCTCGCGTTTCACTTCCTCTTCTGCAGCTTCTATATTTTGGTTGATGGGCGTGACAACAGCATCAATAGCATCGGCAATGCTGCCCATATTTCTACCGAGCTCAGCCGATACAGCTAGCCCAGCGCCGTATCCTAGCGATGCAAAATCTCCTGACAATTGTTCCTGATTTTCGTTGTCAGCCTTATTGATGATGAGTTGTACGGGGGCCTTAGATTTACGCAGTTTCTGGGCGAGAGCTTCATCGATGGAGGTAACGCCGTCCTTAGCATCCACAACAAAGATAATTAAATCGGCTGTTTGCATGGCGATGTCAGCCTCTGTGGCAACAGCATCGCCAAAGCTGTCATTGAGTGTTGCGCCGATACCGCCGGTGTCGATTAGCGTGCAGGGTGATACGCTGACGCTGCAGGGCGCAGAAATACGATCGCGTGTAACGCCAGGTTGGTCATGGACAATGGCGATGCGTCGACCTGCAAGTCGGTTGAAGAGTGCTGATTTGCCGACATTAGGTCGGCCGACAATGGCTACGGTTGGCATGGTGTGAATAGATGGGTGAAAGTGAAGTGAGCCCTACTCTGTCTGGTGGTGTTCGTTTAGCATGTGCAGTCCTTGACGGAAATACTCAATACCAGACCAGATCGTGAAAATGGTCGCTAGGATAGTGGGGTAAATAGGAGAGAAGGGGATGACTTTAAGCATGACCCAGCCGAGCAGAAGCATCTGGGTGAAGGTGCAAACTTTACCGCTCCAGTGAGGTTTGATGGGAACGTGGGAGTTGAAGTAGTGCAGAATCCAGATGCCGACAATGATAATGATGTCTCTAGCGATCATTAGCGCGGTAAACCATATAGGGATATGCCAGCCTTCACCCCAAGGAATGAAGGTGAGAAAGACAATGCCTGTTAATAGCAGGGTCTTATCTGCCATGGGGTCTATGAATGCACCGAATTTGCTCCGCTGGTTGAAGTTGCGGGCAATATAGCCATCAACGAAATCGCTTAGTGAGGCGATAATGAAGACGCCAACGGCCCACCAGCGTATGGTCTCGTTTGCCTGGCCTGCTTTGATGCTCTCACCGTAGTAGACAGCAAGAACGGCAAAAACAGGCGCGCATAATAGGCGGCCAACACTAATTTTAGAAGCTAAGGTCACGGTAGCAGTCTCCTGTTTGAAGTTTTCGCTGTCAAGTATTGCTATTTATCGGCTTGGTGGCTCTGATAGCGCCAGTGAACCAGACTGAAATCAAACGACAGCTAGATGCCATGGATGTTAATCCATCGAAGAAGCTGGGGCAGAATTTTTTGATCGATGAAAATGTTGCCCGATGGATCGTTGAGCAGCTCGAAGTTGAGCCTGGAGACACAGTGGTAGAGGTTGGGCCTGGCACAGGAGCTTTAACGGAACATGTTGTAGCTATTGCTGATCGAGTGATTTTAGTGGAGTTTGATGCACGTTTGGCTGAAGGGCTCAAAAAGCGCTACGCGGAAAACGAAAATGTCGAGGTGCATCACTATGATGCTGCGCGCTTTGATGTTCGCCAGTTATTTGAATATCAGCCGGTTAAGTTGCTTGGGAATTTACCTTATTCGGCGGGAGGGGCGATTATCAAAAATTTCATGAAGCAGCCTTCACCGGTATGCAAGGCTGTGCTCATGCTGCAAAAAGAGTTTATCGATAGAATTATAGCTCAAACGCGGACGAAGGCTTATGGCGTGTTATCTCTGAGGATGCAAAGTGAATGGCATAGTCGACCTGTGAAAACCATTCCTCCTCAAGCATTTTTCCCTCAGCCCTTAATCGACTCTACAGTGATGGTTTGTGACCCGCGACCAGCAGACCTTCCTGTTTATGATGCACGGCTTTTTGATGAGTTGGTTAGGCGTGGTTTTGCACAGCGCAGAAAACAGGTGCGCAAGCAGATGCCTGCTAGCCGAAAATGGGAAGATGCGGCACAGCTTATCGGGGTTGTTGATACAGCAAGAGCCGAGGAGATCAGTTTGGAGCAGTGGGTTGAATTGACGCGTTATTATGATGATCATCCCCTTAAAGATAATGCCCAAGATGGGGGAGAGTTGTTTGATGTGGTCGATGAGGAAGACAAGGTAGTCAGGCAAGAAGTGCGTGATGTGGTTCATCGGCAAGATTTACTTCATCGTGCTATTCATGTTTTTGTTTTTAATAAGCGCAAGGAATTGTTCCTGCAGAAGAGATCGCGGCTTAAGGATAAGCACCCAGGAGTCTGGGACTCCAGTGCGGCAGGCCATCTCAATGCTGGTGAGGGTTATCAGGAGACAGCGGTTCGTGAGCTCGAGGAGGAACTTGGTGTCGTGTCTGATGAGCTTCAGGAGATAGCATCGATCAAGCCTTCTGCCAATACGGGGTGGGAACACATCAGGTTGTATTTAGCCCGCCATGATGGTTCGATGAGGTTTCCGTGCAGTGAGATCGAAGCTGGGCAGTGGTTCTCGATCGATCAAATCAGGGGGTGGGTGAATGCCAGACCTGGTGACTTTGCCAGTGGTTTCATCGAATGTTGGAAAATTTTCGAAAAATTGTCAGCTGATCGTGCCGCTGAAGCATAAGTCGATAAAAGGTGCAGCTAAGCTGCTGATTCGAATGCAGCAAAGCTGGAATGCTAGAAAGCTGGTAAGGCATAGCTCAGCCGATGATTTCAGCCAGCGCTGTTTTGTGGTCAGCTCGTTGCGTGGCCACTTAGTTCTGTGTCCACTGGTCAAAATGGTAGGTCCACCAGGAGTCGAACCTGGATCTACGGCTTCGGAGGCCGTCATACTATCCATTGTACTATGAACCCATTTTTTCCAGCATGGCTAATGTTTAAACGAAGCCGCGCGAGATGCGTAAGGTTTGTAGTTTGCCAAGTCAAGAGATGAGTTTGAGCAATCAGGGATGTCCCTTGCTACGTCGCATGACCGTAAGAGTTACATTTCCCGTTAAAAATGAGAGTTTGAGTCCTCTTTGCATTGAGTGTGATTGCACGGTATTGCTGATTTGGTGTCACGGGCTTGTTATCCTATGTTTGGGGGATGGTTTTTTATGATTTCCTTCTTTACTCCAGATGGAAGCTTAGCAGAATCACTAGGAGAAATTTTACTACACATCGTCATTGGGAACGATGCAACTAACTTACACAATACAATCTAAATCTATGACCAGTATGAACCTAACATCCCGCCGTTTCTTTAGGACAGGAGCGCTATCCACTGCAGCTGTGCTTTTGACATCGCCCTCACTCTTTGCCGCTGACGCGAGTGTGCTACAACGATATGTTATTGATGGCGGTTGGCCCATGTTTCTCATTGGTGCACTTATTCTCTGCCTGATCGCACTTTGTGTTTTCAACGCTATGAATTTCACTCGGGCGAAGTTTGTTCCCGATGACTTGAAAGCAGGCCTCATGGATCATATGATCAACTGCCGCGTTCGTTCCGCCATTGAGCTCGGAGCATCCCATCCCAGCTATTTGGGTAGAATGATGGCGTATGCCTTGCCCAATGTTGACGCGCGCCGTCTAGAGGATCTTGGACGAGATTATGTGGAGGATGCCATTGCTGATTTCACGATTAATGAAAACCGCAAAAGCATGACCTTGGTCAATTATATCTCGCTCATTGCTCAGGCGGCTCCGATGCTTGGACTATTTGGAACAGTTCTTGGTATGGTGGGGGCGTTTGGAACATTAGCTAGTGGAGACGGCTCGGCTGATCCATCGGCGCTCGCCGGAGATATTTCTGTAGCGCTACTAACGACCCTGTGGGGCTTGGTTACAGCGATCCCGGCACTTACCGCTTATTTCTTTTTCAAAAACAAACTCAACAATCTCGTTGCCGAGTGCCACCAAACATCTGAAGAGCTGCTCAATGCATCGATACAGACGGTTAATGGTGATGCTCACCTAGCCAAGATTCCAGAAGGCATTGCTTGATAGAACCGTGCTGAGACGAGGGAGTTATCATCCAAGTCTCGCCTATCTATCTTCACAATGATCATAGTATAAATTATGGCATCAAAAAAATTACACAGAGCAGCCGCAGGTAGCGATGACGAGCTACAGGTTGACATGTCTCCCATGATTGACATGGTGTTCTTGTTGTTAATTTTCTTCATTGTTGCGTCTACCGTCATTGTGGTGAAGCAGGACCCAGAGGTGAAGCCGCCAGTTGCTAAATATTCCAAAAAAGCCAAAGACGGCAAAGGGCGTATTGTAATCAACGTCCGTCAAGATGGCACCTTTCTAGCAGAGACCGCTACATTGACCTTTGATGACTCTGAAGATATTCAAAAATACGTAAAAGAGCGTAAAGCTATTGAGGAGGGTAAAGGTCTTGTTCCTGTCATTCATCTGCGTGGCGACCAAGGAGTGCCATTCAAATATGTACGTAAGGTTATAAGGGCTGCGGCGATCGCTGGAGTAGATAATGTCATTTTCTCGGTTTACGGATTTGAAAATTAGCCGAAGATTAAAGAGGGAAACACCTGAATAAACATGTCTCGTAAGAAAAAAGCAGAAGATCTCGAAGAAGATGAACCAGGTTTGGATATTTCGTCACTGATTGACGTTTGTTTTTTGCTGCTCATTTACTTCCTGGTGACAACAACCATCCAGCCTCGTGAACAAGACTTGAGGATGACATTGCCGGCGGCAGCGCCGAGCGACACACCGCCTGTACTGGCGCCTATGTTTATCAAGGTCGATAAGGCGGGGGATGTTTTTATCAATAGTGGTGCAGCTGAAGAGTTGGTGGAATCAGATGCCGCTAGCCGAAGATTGCCGGAGTTGACAAGCCGTTTGGATGGATATGTGGCAACCGCTAAAGCAGGCGCGCAGGAACCTATTGTTCAGATATGGGCTGACGGTGAAGCCGAGCAGCAGCGTATCGTCGACGTGCTCAACTGCTTAGCTGGCCTTGAAATCAGTAAGGTGACCTTCACTGATTTAATAGACGGCCCATAGTCTCTCTATAATCTGCAGTGATGCAGAGCCTCTTTTTACCATATCAATCACGATCGGATCGTGCTGTGATTTATCTACATACTACAAAAAAACGATGATTTCTAAGTTTAACTCAGCCGCTGTATCCCTAATGATTATCGTGATGGTATTCACGGCGACGGCAGTTGATGTAAGTGCGCAAAATTTGCAGGCTCAATTATCTAATGCGAATACAGCATTCCAGAAGGGTGACTACGAAGGCGCCCGCAATACCTTAGAGCATGTAACGAAGACCTTTGGCGCTAGGGCACCTATGCTCTATGGGCCCAAGTTTGGAGTGATCTATTATAGGAAAGGCATTTGTGAGCTTAAATTGGCAGGCGAGGCTAAGAGAGGCAATCGGCAGGCTGATGCCAGCAAGTGGTTTGAAGAAGCAGCCAAGTCTTTTGATGTTTGTTACACGAAGTTCCCCAATGGCGCGCCTGATATGGCCCCCACAATAAACACAGCACACAAAACGTGCCTGCAAAGATGGGCGGAAACAAAAATGGGGCTCAAGGATTATGATGAGGCTCTTCGCCTGTACAACAAATTTGAAGCGGAGCGTGATAAATCAAAAGATAAAAAATTACCTTCACTGGGTGGTTTTAATATCAATCTAGCAATCTGTAACTTTCTTAAAATTGAACCCGATCTTGGCGAGGGCATAGGTAAGTTTGAGCAAGCTTTGGTCAATAAGAAGAAGTGGGGAACATCTGACGCCGCCGTGGTCGCTGCTTTTTTGGCTCTTTCTCAAGCTGTTGTCAAACAAGGGCAGGAGGGCGCTATGGTTGATTTCCTCAACAAAAACAGAGCGGATCTCACCCTCGAACCTTATCAGATGTATGAATTTTCTCCCTTGTTCTTAAAGCTTGCCGCAAATGCTTTGGAGGCAGATATGTATATTGCCGCTCGCAACCTATACTCGATGATCCCCAGCTCAGAGGTGATCATTGCAGATATTGATGCACGGATTAATCAATTGCCTGGCCGCCGTGGTATCGTAGATGGAGCAAATACGATCGAGGTTGGCCGCCTTAAAAAAGGTCTTGAGGGCTTGAGGGAAAAAGTCAGCTCAGGAGATCCCGATGATGTTAGTATACTCACCGCCATGTGTTTTCTTCACGATAAGGTGGGCAACCAGCGTGGCGTCTATGCGGGGCTACAATTGCTGGAGCGTTACTACAATAAGAGTAAAAAGCGTGAAACAAACCTCTATAACCTCGTTCGCGTTTCTTCGCTTCTTGGCCTCATTGTGGATACCGAGAAACATGGTAAGGTGTATCTCGATAATTTCCCTGAGAGTGATAAGGCCGAGAGCGTTCGCCGGATGATGCTCTCTAGTCTGTTTTTTGCGGGTGAATATGAAAAAAGCCTGCGGGTAGCTGAGTCTATGTTTGATACACTGCCCAAGGAGACAGAGCAGCACGACATGTGTTTGTTTGTGTTGGGGGGGAGTTATTTTTACCTGGGTCGTTTTGATGAGGCGCAGCCTTTCATTGATCAACATATCGCCGAATACCCCGAGAGTAAGCTGGCCATGCACTCAAGATACTATCAAGCCTCCAATCAAACGCGAATGCAGTACTGGGATAAAGCTGCTGAATTACTCGATGAGTTCCTGGCTGATTATTCAGAACCAGCGAAGAACATCTATACGCCGAATACGCTTTATGATCGTGCGAGCTGTCATTTTTCAGCAAGTGAATATGAACCTGCATTGGAGCTGCTGAAACGCCTAGAGGAAGAGTTTCCCAAGTCGGGCATGATTGATATGGCCTTCACCATGAGAGGCAATATTCATGAAAGCATGGCGGATTTTGAAGATGCTGAGAAGTATTACCTTAAGGCCCTTGAGGTTGCTGAGCAGCGCAATAACGACAGTGTAGCAGGTGAGGCCCTCAGTTATTTGGTGGGCATGCTGGCCGCTCAAAAAGGGCCGGATAAAGACAATCCGTATCCGCGGCTTAAGGATGCGGTGCCTTTTTATGATCGATTCATGAAGGACTACAGCTCGACGCCGTTCAAACCTCAGGTTGTTGTGTATGGAATGGCTGCCATGAAGGCGGCGGATCGTGAGCAGGAAGGATTAGATAATTTGCAGAAAGTAATCACCGAGCTTGCTAGTGATGAGAGGCAGTTTTTCCTTGAGGAATCAGTGAATGCTTTTTCAGACTTCTTCTTGCAAAAAGAGGGCAATACTCCTGAGCAACTAAAAGATTTTTATTACAGCTTCCCTGATATCGATATATCTAACAAGCGTGTGCTGGCGTTGCTGCGTATCGCTATTATTGGTGTGTTTGAGGAGCAAATAGAAATAGCAGAGGCGAATGAGGATAAAGACTTAATCCTCAAGTATAATTCCGGTATCAAGGCGCTTTTCAAAGACCTCAAGGGAGAGTTTGATCCGAAGCAGCTGACCAACTTCGTTTTAATCCGTGTAGGCGATTACCTCAGAGAGAAGACATCAGCGCCCAAACAGGCATTGCCATATTATGAGGAGCTTTTAAGTAGGGATGACAAGTTCGGTGAATTCAAGGCTCGGCTTGGTATCGCCGATGTGTTGGGCAGTTCTGATGATGTGTCAGATAATAAGCAGGCAATCGTGAGCCTTGAGGACATTAGGAAGCGTGCAACAGATGATGAACAGGTGCAGGAAGATGCCCTTTTCCGCATTATCGAAATCAGTGGTAAGATTGGCGATTGGGCTAAGTGTGAAACATCTTGTCGACAGTATCTTGATGCTAAATATAGCAAAAAGACAGCCCAGGTCAGTTACCTATTTGCAGTCTCATTTGATAAACGTGGGATGAATGAAGATGCGCTGTATTATTATGGTAACGTCTACAACCGTTATCGAGGATTCATCCTCATTTCGGCACCCTCAGTTCGACGTGTTATGGAAATTATGTGGGAGCGTAACATGCAAGCGGGTGAACAAGTAGGCAATGGTGACAAAGCAATCACTCTCGAAATGGGTGATCGTCAGACATGTTATCAGAAAATTGGTTATCCTTATGTCAATGGTGCCTTGAAGCGTATTCGAGAAACAAACGCCGATATAACGGATGAGGAGAAGGATTTGTGGGATGCGGTGGCGGCACTGGTGAAAAAGTATGAAACCTCTGGGCTGATCAAAACCATGGAGAAGGTGAGGGAAGAGGAAGAAGAAGCAAGGCGCCGAGGAAAAGGCAAATGATGTGTCGTGGATCATGTTTTTCCCAGCCCTCGTAATAAATAAATTAGAAATTTAAATGAAGATACAATCAATTTTAACCATTCTCAGCAGCGTCTATTTGCTGTGTGTTACATCGGCAGCAGCACAGGAAGAGCCAGAACTCCCAAAAGGCCGGTTGTTATATAGTAATGGCTCGCACGATGATGTTTATCTTATCAGTTACAAAGCAGGGGTAGTGACCTACAGGACAAGCATGAGGTCGTTAAATATTCTCCAGGCCAAGAAGCCAGCACTTGAGGCGATTTATTTTTATGAGCCGCAGGTTTTCACCGAGGCGATGCACCTTTACCGGGCGAAAAATTATAGTGAAGCCAAGGTCAAGTTTGCTGAATGTGAAGCTAGCTTTAAGCCCCTTGATAGTTTGCCTGACAATTACGCTACGCTTGCTGGTTTTTACAAAATGGAATGTAGCAGGAGGTCAGGTGACCTTGAGGCACTTAGTGCTGAGCTCGAAAAATATCGTAAGGACGGACTGACTCGAGAGAACCACCATCTGCAATTGGAGGTTTATACATTCTGGGAGGCTGTCCGACTCAAGGATTGGGCACGCATCGATCGGCTTGCTACGGGGGACTCTTGGCAGGGCCGTAAGGTGCCCTCGGAATTGCGTGTGCAAATAGAATATTGCCATGCGCTGGCGCTGGATGAGCTTGCGAAAGAAGGCCTCAAAGAGGGCAGCAAAGAAGATCCGTCCCGCTGGGTGAGCGCTATTAACGCTTATAATAGGGTTTTGAGTGCAGATGCTACGGCTTCTATCGATCTTGTGCTCATGGCGGCAAACAATCTGATGCGTATTTACGCAGAAGATAAGGGGGTTCAAGCTGCGATGAAAAATTGGAAAGATGGGAAAAATAAAACATTTAGTGCGGGCGATCAAAAACTGATGGAAGCAAACACTTTAGCTCAGTTTTACAAGCAGGTTGGGTTCCATGAGATTCAGCCTCTCTCTGCTGACTATGAGGAGTTTCTAAAGTATGGCCAAGTGAAGCTTGATGCTGCTGCAGTGAAAAAAACTGATGCTGTAGCTGAGCCCGATGTGGAGAAGGCAGCTGAAGCTTCAGAAGCAGAGTAAGCTGTTATAGTAATCATTCGGAGGCGGAAAAAGCGCTGCTGAGCTAGTTTGCCAAAGCTTGAATGATTGCATCGCCAAGTGCTTGGTCTTGTTGCTCAAAGACGGTTCGTAAATCGAGGTGTAGGGTATTGTCGACAACGGTCCCTACAACAGCCGGACTCCCGGTTCTGAATCGGGAGGCTAGTTGATTAACCGACACATGTTTCGGCGCTATGGAGATGGCCAGTGAGGGTATTTCAGACTTCGGCATCGTGCCTCCTCCCGTTCGAGCTGTTGTTTCAGATACAGCAAATTGGTCGCGTATATTTGAGGGTATGTGCTCAATGATGGCCTCTGCGCGCTGCCGAAGTGAGGAGATGTCCTTGCCGATGAAATCCAAGGCGGGCACCTTGCTCGTGGTGTTGCTTGATTTGGTTTCTAGGTAGGTATCAATGCACTCTTGTAAAACGGTGAGGATGAGTTTGTCGCATCGCACTGCACGGAAAAAGGGTTCTTTTTTGATGCCCTCGATGAGTGCCGTTTTACCTGCGATAATGCCTGACTGTGGTCCTCCTAGTAGCTTGTCTCCGGAGAAACAGACGAGGTCGACGCCATTTTTTAGTGAGTCCTGAGGTTTCGGTTCGTGGTCGATGGGGGCAAGTTCATCAGTATTCATGAGGGCTCCCGAGCCAATGTCTTCGATCAGTGGTAGCCCATGACTATGGGCCAGCTCTGCCAGTTCAAGAATACTGGGGTCGTCGGTGAAGCCTCCGATATAGAAATTAGAGCGGTGAACTTTGAGGATCATGGCGGTTTGCGCAGTGATCGCCTTGGCGTAATCCTCAAGGTGGGTTTTATTAGTAGCGCCCACCTCAACAAGTTTAGCTCCCGATGTTTCGAGTATTTCAGGAATGCGGAAGCCGCCACCGATTTCAACCAGCTCACCGCGGGAGACAATCACTTCGTTTTTCTCGTCCTTGCAAAGATGGCGTAGCATAATCACTAGAGCAGCAGCGCAGTTGTTGACTGCTGTGGCCGCTTCTGTTTCTAGAATGGAGGCTAATGCGACTTCTAGGTAGCCAGCACGTTTGCCCCTATTGCCTTCAGTGAGATTGAATTCTAGGTTGCAGTAGCCGGTAGCAATTTTCGTCAGAGCTTCGGCTGCTTGGCTGCCGAGGGGGGATCTGCCGAGGTTGGTGTGGATAATGACACCAGTCGCGTTAATGACGGGTTGTAGGCGGCTAGAGCTAAAAATACTGAGTTGCTTGCCGATGTCAGTCTCGATTTCTTGGCGTGTTGGCGACTCGCCTGCGAGTATATCACGGCGAAAGCGGCTGATTTCACGTTGCACGAAGGCCGTGATCATCGCACGTGGCAGTGGATTTTCTGCTGAAAGTGTCTTGGCGAGCGTCTCGACAGAGGGGAGCGCTCGCAGGGCTTGCTGGTTCGATGCCATGGCAGTAAAATTAACGCCTCTTACGGATTTGACAAGGTTGCTTATGAGTCGCAGTCTCTCGCGCGTGAACAATACCATTCATGAAACTCCGCTAGCTCCTCTGCATATTGAATTGGGTGCCAAAATGGTTCCTTTTGCGGGCTGGAACATGCCGGTGCAATACACCAGCATTATTGATGAACACACAGCCGTACGTGAACATGCGGGGATCTTTGATATTTCTCATATGGGTCAGTTTTTTGTTGAGGGTGATGGTGCTGAGGCTTGGTTGAATTCTCTGCTGACAAATAATGTGGCGAAGCTCGGGCTCGGTGAAGGGCAATACTCGATAATGCTTAATGAGCAGGGAGGTGTGATAGATGATCTAATCCTCTACCGTGAAGCCGAGGGGCGCATCTTTCTTGTGGTGAATGCCTCCATGATTGACGAAGACTTTGCTTGGATGAGTAAGTATCTTCCTGAGGGACTGAATCTCAGAAACGAGAGTGATCAATGGGCTGCAATGGCCGTGCAGGGTCCTCATGCAGCGGCTTTATTTGCTGAGCTTTTCCCTGGCCAGCCGTTGCCGCCGCGCAATGGCATGGCAAGCTGGACTCATGAGGGCGAGTTGCTGATGGTGTGTAGCACGGGGTATACGGGTGAAGAGGGTTATGAGTTTTTCAGCTCATCAGCAAATGGCAGCGCATGGTTTCAGCGTTTTATTGATGCTGGGGCTAAGCCGTGTGGTCTAGGTGCTCGTGATAGTTTGCGCTTAGAGGTTTGTTACCCCCTTAATGGATCAGACCTGTCACCGTCACACACCCCATTGGAAGCAGGGCTTGGGTTTTTCTGTGATCTTGAGAAGGAGGGTGGCTTTGTGGGGAGCGAAATACTCGCCGATCAAAAGCGGGATGGACTCCAAAAGCGTCTGGTCGCACTTAAATACACCGGCAGGGGGGCTCCTCCACGGGCCCATTACGGAGTCTTTAGCAAAGAAGGGGAGCAGATCTCCGAGCTCACTAGCGGTGTGCTCTCGCCAAGCCTTAGGGAGGGTATTGCGCTGGCTTACTTGCCCCTTGATCACGCTAAAATAGGCAGCCTCGTTGACGTTGATGTCCGCGGCCGTCGCTTTGAGGCGAAAGTCGTTAAAAAACCCTTTTACAAGAAGGCCTGATCCTGCGAAATAAATCACATCCAAGCGGTTGCTGACCGTATTCCATCAACTCATATCCAATCATCCATCAAATAATACCATCATGAACGTTCCTGATCATCTTCGTTACACCTCCGACCACGAGTGGATTCTGCTTGATGGTGACACTGTCACTGTTGGCATTACCGACCATGCTCAAGAGGAACTGACGGATGTCGTCTTTGTTGAGCTGCCTGAAAATGGTCGCACATGTGATGCGGGCGACCCTGTTGCGGTTGTCGAATCTGTGAAAGCGGCGAGCGATATTTATATTCCTGTTGCAGGAGAAATTGTGGAAGGCAATATCGATCTCGAAGCCGACCCCTCGTTGGTTAATACCGACCCTTACGGTGCTGGTTGGATTTTCAAGGTTCGGCTTAAGGATGCTGCTGCAGTAGACGCACTTATGGATGCGTCTGCCTACAAGGGACTTATTGGCTGAGAACTTTCTGCGTTGTCCCATTTTCTGGGAGCACATGGCCTTTCGCATGGCCTTTCCTGACCACCAAACTATGTATAACAACTTTTGTAGCCGTCATGTTGGAAGTGTTGGAGCTTCCCGTCAAAATCTCATCAAGGACCTCGGTTACGATCGCATCGATCATCTTATTGACGATGCGGTGCCCGCTAATATTCGTGGTGGTGAGCCCCTTGAATTACCTGAAGCGCTTAGTGAGACAGCGGCCCTCGAGAAGCTGCGCTCCATCATGGGTAAAAATAAGGTGCTTAAGTCATACATCGGCCAAGGCTATAGCGGTACGATCGTTCCGCCCGTGATCCAGCGTAATATTCTCGAAAACCCAGGTTGGTATACCGCCTACACTCCTTACCAGGCCGAGATAGCGCAAGGTCGTCTAGAGGCGCTGCTTAATTTTCAAACTATGATTTCAGACCTTACTGGTCTGGATGTGGCTGGTGCTTCCCTGCTTGATGAGGGGACGGCTGCGGCCGAGGCTATGGCGCTTGCCAAGTCTGGCAAGCCACGTGGTACGACTATGTTTGTAGCGGACTCATGTCACCCGCAGACTATTGAGGTTGTCAAAACGCGTGCCGAGCCACTCGGTATCGAGATTGTGGTGGCAGACTGGAAGACCTTTGATCCGGCCGCATGTGAGGGCCTCTTTGCTATCCTGCTACAATACCCGGATACACTGGGGTGTGTGCAAGACTATGCGGGCTTGATTGATAAAGCACACGAAGCGGGGGCACTTGCTATTGTAGCTGCTGATATTCTGGCTCTAACTGTGTTGCGCCCCCCAGGTGAGTTTGGCGCTGACATTTGTGTTGGCAATAGTCAGCGTTTTGGAGTGCCGTTTGGTTTTGGTGGTCCGCACGCGGCCTTCATGGCCTGCACCGACAAGCTGAAACGTAAAATGCCCGGTCGCCTCATCGGGGTGTCGATTGATTCCCAAGGAAATCCAGGCTATCGCCTTTCTTTACAGACCCGTGAGCAGCATATTCGCCGGGATAAGGCGACATCCAATATCTGCACGGCTCAAGTGCTGCTCGCCGTGATGGCTTCTATGTATGCTGTTTATCATGGGCCAGAGGGGCTCAAGAAAATAGCACTCGACGCCCACCTTTCAGCTCGCAGCTGCGCAGCTTCTCTCAAGCAGGCTGGTTATGAAGTGATCGGCGAGAGTTATTTTGATACACTTACGGTGGTGGTGCCCAGTAAAGCTGACGAGGTCATTGCCGCTGCAGTTGAGCAAGGCGTTAACCTGCGCCGTATTGATGCAGATCATGTGGTGGTTGCCTGTGATGAAACCATGGGCTTGGCTGATGTCATGCTTGTCCTGAAAGCGTTTGGAGTAGAGGAAGCTCAAACGCTCGAAGGCGATGAAACTGCATGGCAGGCTTGCCACGAGCGCAGGTCAGATTTTTGCACGGCACCGGTCTTTAATAGTTACCATTCAGAAACAGAGATGCTGCGCTACATCTCTCGCCTCGAGCAAAAAGATCTGGCGCTCAACGAGTCGATGATTGCACTTGGCTCATGCACGATGAAGCTCAATGCTACTTCTGAGATGATGCCCCTCAGCTGGCCGGAAGTGGCAAACATTCACCCCTTTGTTCCTGATGACCAAACCGTAGGCTACCGCGAGATGCTCGATGAGTTGTCTGACTGGTTGGCGCGTATTACCGGATTTGCGGCTATTTCCCTGCAACCCAATGCGGGATCCCAAGGTGAGTATGCGGGACTGCTTGCGATTCGTCGCTATCATATCGCCAATGGTAATAATGGCAATAATGGTGATGGTGGTGACGGCAGTGATGCCGAGCGAGATATCTGTATTATCCCGACTTCAGCTCACGGAACCAACCCTGCATCAGCTGTCATGGCGGGCTTTAAGGTTGTGCCAGTAGCTTGTGACGACCAGGGCAATATCGATGTAGCCGACCTCAAGGCCAAGGCGGAGCAGCATGCTGAAAAACTGGGAGCACTGATGGTGACTTATCCATCCACTCACGGTGTCTATGAGTCCACTATTGTTGAGATATGTGAGATTATCCATGCCAATGGCGGCCAAGTTTACATGGATGGAGCCAACATGAACGCGCAGGTCGGCTTGACCAGTCCGGGTCTCATTGGCGCAGATGTCTGTCACCTTAATTTACACAAGACCTTCTGCATACCTCACGGGGGTGGGGGGCCTGGTGTCGGGCCCATTGGAGTTGCTGAGCAGCTCGTTCCCTATTTGCCGGGTCATAGCATGATGGAAAACGAGGAAGCTCCCGTTTGTGCTGCTGCTTATGGTAGTGCCAGTATCAACACGATCTCATGGATGTATATAGCGATGATGGGAGTAGAGGGACTGACCGAGGCTACCAAAATTGCGATTCTTAATGCCAACTACATGGCCAAACGGCTCAACGCGTATTTCCCAGTACTCTATACGGGTAACAAAGGATTAGTAGCGCACGAGTGCATCATTGATATACGGCCATTGGCTGAGCGCAGCGGTATTACCGTTGAGGATGTTGCGAAGCGTCTCATGGACTATGGGTATCACGCACCTACCATGAGTTGGCCTGTTGCGGGCACTCTGATGATAGAACCGACCGAGTCGGAGTCTAAAGCCGAGCTTGATAAGTTCTGCGATGCGATGATTTCCATCTATGGTGAAATCCAGCAGGTGATTGATGGTGTGACCGATAAGGATGATAATGTCCTAAAGAATGCACCGCACACAGCGCAGATGGTCATTAGTGATCAGTGGAGTCATCCTTATAGTCGTGAGCAGGCAGCCTACCCGCTGGCCTCGCTGCGCAGTCACAAATTCTGGCCGGCAGTAGGTCGCATTGATAACGTTCACGGTGATCGCAACCTCGTCTGTTCCTGTGTTGGCATGGAGGCCTACGGCGATTCGTGATTTATAATTAATGATTACTGATTGAAAACATGAGCACCTACACCCCTCCCTCCAGCCCCAATGACGAAGTCTCGGGCTATGTTTATTTTGCTCGTTTGTGCAGTAAAATTCGCTTGCACCAGTCGGGTGAACTTGACCCCGAATTTCAACCAAATATGGGTAAGGGAATGGATCTCTGGACCTGCCAATTGTTGCATGTAGATTACGATGACTTAAGTAAGGTCGTTGAGGGTGGTAAAACCGACCAAGAGGCACTTGAGTGGTGCTGGCAAAACGGTAATAAACCCAAGCAACATGAGCTGGATTGGTGGAATAGCTTTATGCGTAACCGCTGCTATCGAGATGATCTTTCCGATTTGCTGACGAGGCGCAAACAGGAATCCGGCTGGCAAGACCGTGACGACATTCAGACGATGTTTGATTACCTTGATGCAGATGATGGGCGCTTGTGATGATCAACGCGGTCTGCTAATTTAAGCATCTGATGATACTTGCAGACCTTGGTTGGAATGATGATTTCCAGAAAGCTTTTGATAAGCTTTCTGCCAAAGGTTGTGTGCCCGCCCGCCTGATCCGAGATAATAAAATCACTTACGGAGCTCTATTCGTCGATGACGAGGGCGATGTCTGTGAACGAGAGGTGCTGATGAGTGGCAAGGTTTATCATGATGCTGTCAATGATGCCGCATTGCCAGCTGTGGGTGACTGGGTAGCCTTGGAGCTGGCCAATGACGCTGACGATGAAAACATGATTCGTGCCCGCTTGCCGCGCCAGACCTGTTTCTCACGTAAGCTTCCCGGCAAAAGTGCCGAAGAGCAGGTGATCGCGGCAAATGTCACCGTGGTGGTAGTGGTGACTGATGCAGGCTCAGATTTTAGTCCTCGCCGCATGGAACGCTATTTCACCTTGATCCGGCGCAGTGGCTCCAAGGCGGTGGTGTTGGTCAATAAATCCGATTTATTCCCCGACGAACAGAATCAGGAGGCTGC
>JAFMDE010000122.1 GCA_017857425.1 Akkermansiaceae bacterium | reverse complement strand
GCCAAAAAAATTGTTGAATTCGCCGTTCAGAACATGGGCAAAAAGGTAGGTGACGGCCAATGCTGGGGATTAGGCAACTTGGCATATCGCCACGCTGGAATAAGGCACCGAGGCGGCTTTGTCTGGGGCAGACGAGTTCACTGGCAGACCGAAGGAGTCCGTCCTGGTGATATCATTCAGTTTAAAAACGCACGCTACCCCTATGCTTACACCGACGAGAATCACACCGCGATTATTCTCAAGGTTGTAGGAAGAAGCAGTGTCAAGGTTGCCCACCAGCATTGGAATGGCGTCTATCGCGTAACAACGAGCACGATCCCGCTGACCTACCTTCGCTCTGGATCGCAAACGGTCTACCGCTACGAACCCTGAGCTAGCACAACATTTACTTGTGGGACTATTTCACTTCCAAGGTTCCCTCAGTAACCCCGAGTTTTTCCATCACATCTAGGTCCTGCCAGAGGTGATGACCTGATGTTTCACCAGCTAAAAGCTGCTTGTAGGCTTGCAGTGTCTGACGTGCTTCAGCGACCTTCTCGTCGAGGAAATCAACCCGGAACCTACGCAGACCTGTGCCGCGCATTTGCCCGTAAAATCGAGCCCCTGTCTGGGCAAGCCCATTGAAAAGAGTATTTCGGCAGCCCACATCCGCTTTCAAGGTATGCAACTGGCCGACACGGTCCTTGAGCTCAACGTGATGTTTTTCACATGGTTTACCACAATCCAAGATGCTCGTGCCCGCGCTCATGAAGGTGCAGAATACACAGTGCTCCATATGAAACATCGGCATATGCTGGTGCAGCGTCAGCTCAAACCAATCTGAGGGCGCCGACAACATCAGATCGAGCACTTGGTTAATATTCAGATCATATGAAACCGTGAGATGATCGAGTCGCCCCTCTTCCTTAAGGATGCGAGCCGTCAATGGGTTCGCGCAATTGAGAGAAAAGTCTCCGGTCTTATAAAGATCACTGCGATCTTTAAAGTGAGCGACGCCGCCTAGATTACGAATCAATACACCGTCTGGTTCGGCACGCTCAACCACCTTAAAAAACCCAGCTTCACCTGATTTTTGGATACGGGGTGTCGCCAGATGGATGCGAGCACCATTGCTCTGCCGCACCAATGCCACCGCCTCCTTACCTCGGCGTATATCCTCAAAATCGACATAAATGTTATTCAGACCGACCTCCAACGCCGCCTCGATCTGCTCCATGCTGCGGCAAAGTGCTGACAGTTCACGCTGGTGGCACTCATCTTTCTTAACGGCTGGCAGCAGGTCTTCCAGCTTACCGGTAGATGATATGCGCGGCGCAGGAGCAGATTTTTGCCCATCTAAGGCATCAACCAAAGCGCGGCGAAGTCGGTTGACGGCCGATACCGCCATCATCACGGCACCCTCGAGTTGATTGTCCAGCGCACCGAGCTGCCAACCAGTCTCTCCCAAGCGCCCTAGCTGTTTCTGGAGAAACTCTGTGGTGAACGGCCTTGTTTGTGCTGACTCAAGCAGCTCTGCAGATGAAACAGAAACTTCGCCACTGGTGAGCACCATCGGCTCCCCTGCACTTCCTGAAACTGTTACTTGAATCGTCTCACGCACAGGTGTTAGCTTCGCGTTTTTCCAACTCGCCTTGAGTGCGTTGTTGAGCTTTGGGTCGTCTGTTTTCCAAATCTTCTGGCCCGCCTTGATCCGTTTCCAGTCGAGTCCACTTTGTTCACGATGGAAAAGCAAACGACTACCCTTCACCTCCCATATTCTCGATCCTTGCTCTTGATCCCTATTTTCACCGGCATCAAATACAATACCGTCACCTGCCTTGACTGGAACATCAGAAGCCAATTCAAGCTCTACCCAACCTCGTTCAGACCCCGTGACTTCACCGAGATAAACACCACGTTTTTTGCCAAACTTACCATGGGTCAAGCGTGGGTGATTAGTGCCCTCAAGCCAACCGGTCGACAACCCACGCGAGAAAGTCATCTCCATGGCATAGCGATCATCGCGAGTAATCGGGCTCTCTTCATGCGCCACAGCCGCATCAATCGCCTTGCGATAGACCTTGGTAATGGCCGCTACATACTCGGGTGATTTGAGGCGACCCTCAATTTTGTAGGAAACAACCCCCTGCTGCACCAGCTCAGGAATCAAATCCACAGCGGCGAGGTCTTGTGGGCTGAGTAAATAACGCACCTCCTCCATGTCTCGTTCGACTCCATCAATGACTAAGGTGTATGGCATCCTGCACGCCTGAGCACATTCTCCGCGGTTCGCAGATCTCTGACCAAGGCTCTCACTTGTCAGGCACTGCCCGGAATACGCCACACAAAGCGCCCCATGCACAAAGACCTCAAGTGGCACACATTGCGTCGGATTAAATTTGCCAATCTCCTTGAGGGAAAGCTCTCGTGCTAACACCGCCCGATCCAATTGATAAAGCTGGTCTACAAACTCAAGTCCCTCAGGTGAGGTGATCGTCATTTGCGTCGAGGCATGAATTTCTAAGTGGGGAGCAACGTGCCGTGCCAAACGAGCAAGTCCAAGGTCTTGAACAATAATAGCATCCACCCCACTGGCATCAAGCAAGCGTAGCTGCTGCTCTGCGGCCTTCATCTCACCGGTAAAGATCAGCGTGTTCATAGTCACAAATCCACGCACTCCATGCTCGTGCAGGAACTTCATTAACTCGGGTAAATCTTCTTCCGTAAAGTTATCAGCTCGAAGTCGGGCATTAAACTTGGGCAAGCCAAAGAAAATGGCATCCGCACCATTGGCCACCGCCGCACGGGCACAATCCCAATTTCCTGCAGGTGACAATAACTCTGGCTGGCGATTTTGTGATATGGAAGGGGCACTTAGCATCTGCGGCAGCATCGCTTGAAATCAGCAAATGTCCATCCATGAAAACCATCAAATCCTCTTGCGCTATGCACAAAAATACATTGCCATAAAGACGCTGAAGCCGCTAACTGGTCTAACTGAGCAATGACAGAACATGCACTGGCGAAGAATGGTCTTGGAGAGGCCGCAGTCGAACGCATCATCGATGCGCTTCTAGCATCAGGCGCTCGTTTCTGCGCAGATTCGTTCAGAAGAGATGCACTATCTACCCTGAGCCAGCTTGAGCTCAAGGACCGCGTCCGCCACCTCATTACCGTGATGAGTGTCCACCTGCCTTCATCATTTCCTGAAACAGCCTACATTCTTGGCGAACTCAAAGAACACTGGCCCCAGGCGGATGAGGATGAGGATGAAAAACAGTATTATTTCGCCGCCTGGCCGATTGTCGACTATGTGGCCAAGTATGGGCTCAACCATCCGGAGATTGCTTTGCCACTACTGCGCTACCTCACCCCTCTTTTCACTGCTGAGTTTGCCATTCGCCCATTCCTCGAAGTGCACCCAGAAGAAACCTACAGCCAAATGCTGATGTGGTGTCTGGACAGCAACGAGCACGTGCGCAGATTAGCCTCCGAGGGTATTCGACCGCGTCTGCCATGGGGCAAGCAACTTCCTCAATACATCAAAAATCCAGCACCCGTCATTTCTTTGCTAGAAAACCTCAAAGACGACCCGTCCGACTATGTGCGGCGATCAGTCGCTAACAACCTCAATGACATTGCTAAAGATCACCCAGAGCTGGTTATTGACACCTGTAAGTCCTGGCAGGCCCAAAAGGTGACGGCAAGAGAATGGATCATACGGCACGCAACACGAACACTGGTCAAAGAAGGCCACCCGAAAGTTTTTGCACTGCTCGGGTTCACTCAAAAACCCAAACTGAAAGTAGAGCCGCCGACACTTTCCACCCGCCACCTTATCCTCGGTGATCCCCTCGGCATGAAGGTGCAGATTAGCTCGAGCTCAGAGGACAAGCAATACGTGGTCATCGACTACGCCGTGCATTACATCAAGGCCAACGGACAAAGCTCGGCCAAGGTGTTCAAATGGAAAAATCTACGCCTTAAGCCCGGCCAGACCCTTACTTTGGAGAAATCCCACCCCTTTAAAAAGATCACCACACGTCGCCATTACTCGGGGACGCATCAGATCGAAATGCTGGTCAATGGCCAACACGCCTCAGTATCGGCCTTTGAGCTCCACATTCCTTGATCTGACGAACTTCAAACTTGAAACTTGAAGTAGCGTGGTTACAAGCACCTCATGAACTGTCACGGCCCGCGGATGAACATGGATCCTGCACTCCATACCGAGCGCAAGCCGGACTGGATCAAAGTGCGTCTTCCCAATGACCCCAAATTCTGGTCGACCAAGTCTCTGATCACTGACCTCAATCTGGTCACCGTCTGCGAGGAAGCTCAATGCCCAAATCGCTGGGAGTGCTGGAGTCACGGCACTGCCACCTTCATGATCGCTGGTGAAAAGTGCACTCGTGCATGTGGTTTCTGTGCCGTAAAAACAGCACGCCCTGATGCCCTCGAAGCGGACGAACCCCAGCGGGTCGCTGAAGCCTGCAAGCGCATGGAGCTCAAACACGTTGTGATCACCGCTGTGGCACGTGATGATTTGCGTGACGGTGGCGCCGAGCACTTCAAGCATGTCATCGAGGCTGTTCGCAGTCATAACCCCGGCATCATCATCGAAGTGCTCACCCCTGACTTTAATGACAAGGACTTTGCCCTCGAGCTCTGCATGAGTGCTCGCCCACATATTTTCAATCACAACATCGAAACCGTAGAACGCCTGACCGCACTTGTCAGAAGCCGTGCTAAGTATCAGCGTTCACTCACTGTGCTTAAAAAAGCCAAGGCGATTGCTGGTGGCAAGGTGGTCACCAAAAGCGGCCTAATGCTCGGACTGGGAGAAAAAGAACACGAGATCATTCAAGCCATGGACGACCTTCGTGCCCATGACGTCACCGTGCTCACCATGGGGCAATACCTGCGCCCCTCACCGCGTCACCTACCGGTGGTCAATTACATCAAACCGGAAAAGTTTGACGAGTATAAGGAGATTGCCTTGACCAAAGGCTTCCGCCACGTCGCCAGTGGACCACTAGTAAGAAGCTCCTACCACGCCGCCGATTTTCGCCCAGAGCTCGACCTCATTGAGGATATCGAGAAAGAGGCAGCTGCAAGCAAAGCTTAACTTACACTAGTCGCACACTAGTGCCCGCCTGCTTCGGCAAAGCGCTTGATGCGCTCCCGTGATTTGTCGCTCAAGGCCTCAGTGGTGTCAATGTACTGACTTGCCGCCTCTTTATCCTGGCGCATCCACGCCGTCGCCGTAATACCAATCGCTCGTCTACGCATACTCTCATTGCTAATCGTTTCCGCAAGTCTCAGATTTTGGGCAATGTCACCACCCTGGTTGGAAATCACATAAGATGACGCCGCACTGTCACGCACACTTCCCTCTGGCTGAGCATTGACAAACTCCAATGCCGCCACTGAATCCCGCCCCACCCATGAGGAAACGACACTGCCAATGCTTTCTGCACGCGCATCCTCATTACCATTCTGCATCACCCACTGGGCAGATGCTTCCGGATCGTCACGGCCCCACTTACGGGCAATGCTTTGCATCGTATCCTCGAGGTCACGGCCCTCAGAGAGCGCATCGATTTCGGCTGCTGCTGCTGCTGGATCCGTATCGGCCAAACCGCGCAAGGCCCTGGCCGTTGCCGCTTCCTGCTGATCAGACGGCAAGCCTGCAATCCAAGCCTTAGCACCATCCCAGTCCTTGCCACCCCACTCTCTGGCGATCGTATTTTGGGCGCTCTCACGGGCTTGATCATCCGTAATCGAACTCAACATCCCTGCGGCCTTCGCTGGATCGTCCGTCGCTGCCTGTCTAAAGATACCCTTCATCGCGTCACTCTGATCACTGCCCTCGAGTGTCTTCGCCCAAGCCATGGCGCCTTCGCTATCCTGACGAGCCCACTCCATAGCGATAACCGATGCCGCCGAACCTCCGCCACGACCGCGTCCACCCATCATGGAACCCATGCGGAAATCGCCGGTATTGGCTGCGTAATAATTTGCTGCCTCCTGTGGGAACTTGGAGGCCCAGCTCTGAACCACCGTCTTTTTGACAA
>JAFMDE010000121.1 GCA_017857425.1 Akkermansiaceae bacterium | reverse complement strand
GGGGCCGTGTTCGGGGCCGTGGTGTGAGGTGTTTGGTGGGTATTATTCTTCGCCCTCTTTTTCCTCGTCTGAATTATCCTCGGGGTCTTGCTTTTTAGGTGCCTTCTTCTTGGCTACTTTTTTCTTAGCGGCTTTCTTTTTTGGGGCTGCCTTTTTCTTAGCTGTTTTTTTCTTGGCGGTCTTCTTTTTGGCGGTCTTTTTCTTGGCAGTCTTCTTTTTGGCAGACTTCTTTTTGGCGTCTTTCTTTTTAGAATCCTTGTCCTCGGGATCTTTCTCCTCGTCATCTTCGGCATCCTCATCTGGGGCTGCAAAGGAGACTGCTGGCATTACCAAGGCGGCAGTGAAAAAGGAGAAAACTCCAGTGAGGAAGCCGCGACGAGAGGGGAGTTGTTTTTTGATTTCTTTCATGGTTTTGAGTTGGTTTGAATATTGGGGTGTCTGTTTGGGTTCAACACCCGTTGATCAAGCAAACGTGAAATCCCTATTTATACAATACCATTCATAAGATGCGACAGGTCAGCTGCCAAGCTCAAAACCGCGGAGCTGCAGTTGAAGTTTAAGTAGCCAGTGCGTGGCAGTTGAAGTTGACCGCTGCGCGGCAGAGTTCGAGCTTAAGGCTTTGCTGGGCACAGGTCTCTTTTTTATTTCCCAGACTTCCCCTGCACCTGTCTATGATTCATAGTTCATGCATGTGTGGCATCGCGGGTGGGCTCAATTTAAACCAAGATCAACTTGGTTTGATGCTCGATGCGCTTGAACACCGGGGACCGGACGGGCGAGGGGAGTTTAGTGCAGGGGATTTCAGTATCGGCATGAGACGCCTTGCTATCCTTGATCTGGAGCGAGGTAGCCAACCCTTCACGTCAGCTTGCCAACGGGTCAGGGCTGTGTGCAATGGGGAGATCTACAATTGGCGTGAATTACGCACTGAGCTGCAAAAAGCAGGTCACCACTTTCAAACACAGTGTGACTGTGAAATCATTCCCGCAGCCTGGCTTGAGTGGGGCACACGCATGGTGGAGCATTTCAATGGTATGTTTGCCATGGCAGTCCACGACGAGAAGACAGGGAGCGTCTTTCTTGCGAGGGACCGATGTGGCCAAAAACCCCTCTACCTGACAAGCTCAGGGCCGTTGCGCTTCGCCTCTGAAATCAAGGCCCTCAAAGCCGCTGGAGTGGAGCTCTCTCCCGATCCGCAACACCTGGGCCAGTGGCTGTCCCTACGATACGTCTCAGAGCCAGCGACTCTGTTCCGGGACATCATCACTCTACCCGCCGCCCATTGGATGACCATCAGCCCGGATGGAACCCAGCAGCTGGAACGTTACTGGGAGCCTCGCCCTCGGTCAGGCCAAGAGAGCAGTAATAAGCCTCTAGGATCGCTCGAGCAGGCCATCGACCAGCTCGACGAGCTCACCCGCCGCAGTGTTGAACTTTCCCTGCAATCGGATGTGCCGGTTGCAAGCTATCTTTCGGCAGGTGTCGATTCATCCCTGTTGGCCCACTACATCCAGCAGCTCGGTGCCGATGTTAGCAGTGTGTCCATTGGCTTTGGCTCAGACTCGGATGAGACTGCCGCTGCTGCTGCCTTTGCTCGGGAACAGGGACTCGATCATCACCCGGTGCAACTGGTCCCGGAGGCAGTACATGATTTACCACGCGTCATTGGGCAGATGGATCGTCCTGTAGGAGACGCTCTGATCCTGGCCTTTGACAAGCTCGCATCACATACCTCAGACCTGGGTTGTAAGGTAGCTTTGGGAGGCGAAGGCCCTGACGAGCACTTCGCCGGCTACTCTTTTCATCAAAGTTATCTGACGGCTTCGAAGATAGGCAAATCAGGTCGCGCGCTTGCGGCCTCATTGGTAGCCAACTGCCCGCTGAGCCTGCTCAATAAAATCAGCGGGTTTCCTGCAAACCTAGGACCACAAGGACGTGCCAAGACTGCGCGCTATCTGCGCGACTTCGACTCACTCACAGCCAGCCAACAAAGCTACTCGCTGCGCACGCTTTTTGAAGAGTCAGAAATCAATGAGCTGCTCCACCCAGACATAGCTGACCAACAAGCTCTCGCGGATGATAAGCTCAAGTACCCAGCCGCGCATGACCGGCTCGATTTTGCTCTCAGGCTTCAATATGCATCCTGGCTGCCTGACTGGTCGCTGATCCGTCAGGACAAAAACACGATGGCGCACTCGGTCGAATACCGGGCTCCTTTTCTCGATCACCACATCATCGACTTTGCCTTTGGCCTGCCGGACAACTTCAAGATCCGCCACTCTGAGGATAAATTTATTTGGCGCCAACTTGCGGAGCGTCACTTGCCTCGCGCAGTCACCAAGCGCGCCAAACAGCCTTTCTACCTGCCGCTGGAAAATCCTGCGTGGCGAGAGCCATTGATAGATATGGCACACGATATTCTTTCCCCCTCAGACTTCACTTGTAACGGCTGGCTCAGAGGCGAAGCGGTCACCCCCTTGCTCTCAGCCACGCACTTCCTGCCCCTCAAGCAACTCGCCGCCATTTTGATTTTACAACTTTGGCTCGATTCTCATGCCTGAGTCCCTTAACCTGATCTCTATCATATGCTTGAAAAAACATCACCGCAGCAAAATATCCGCGTCGCTCTCATCGGGGCGGGATCCATGGGTAAAGGAATTGCCGGTCAGATTTACGCTACCAAGGGTATGGACCTGGCGTGGGTCATGGATATCGATTCCGAAGCTGCCGCCACCGCTGCGCAACTTGGTCAATGTGTTCACCACGGTACAGATTTTGAACAATTACTCAGCGATCACCCGGTCGATGTTCTTGTAGAGGCGACCAACTCGATCGGACCTGCCGCTGAGTATTGCCTCGCTGCTCTCAATGCCGATGCTCACATCGTACTGATGAATGCCGAAGTCGATCTAGCCTTGGCTCCTCTGCTTCAGCACGAAGCCAAGCAAAGAAACCTGATCGTGACCTCGGATGCCGGTGATCAGCACGGTGTGCTTGCCAGCTTAATCCAAGAAGCAGACACCATGGGCTTTGATGTCGTGCAAGCTGGCAACATTAAAGGATTTCTCGACCGTTACGCGACCCCAGAATCTATTCGGCATGAGGCGGAAATACGCAAGCTCTCCGCCACCCAGTGCTGCGCCTACACAGATGGCACCAAGCTTCATATCGAAATGGCAGTGCTCGCTAATGCTCTGGGCTATCTTCCTCCCGAGGGTGGCATGACCGGTCCGCGGGCAGACAATGTGCACGAAGCCTTGGGCCTGTTTGACTTTGAGAGCTACGGGCAAACACCGCGGATTGATTACCTGCTCGGTGCGGAGCCTGGGGGAGGTGTCTATCTGGTAGTCCGGCCGAAAAAAGAACTCCCGGCTGAGCAAAAATTCTACCTCAGCTACTACAAGCTCGGGGACGGTCCTTACTACATTCTGTACCGACCTTACCACCTCTGCCATCTGGAAACCCCGAAGGCCATTCTTGCCGCGTTCCGTGGTGAGGCGCTGCTCACCACAAGCGCGCAGTCCTGTGATGTCTACGCCTATGCCAAACAAGATCTGGCTGCCGGGACCTCCATCAAGCATGCCATCGGCTCCGCGGAAGTCTACGGCTTGGCAGAGCCTCTCAATCACCACCAGATCCCCATCGCTCTGCTTGAAGAGTCCACTATTCTCAAGACTTCACTTGGCAAGGATGAGCCCCTCACCATTGAGCACTTGGATCTACCCGACAACAAACTAACAAAACTCTGGCGACAGCAACAAGACCTGCTCAGGCAATGATTGAATCATTCTTGACCTGTTTGCCTCGGCACCCACAATCTGATACGTGACACCATCTTCTGCGCCCCACCTCACTATCCTGGGTGCAGGCCCTTGCGGCCTGTATGCTGCTCACACTGCTCTAGAGCTTGGGGCACAGGTTTCAGTTTGGGAAAAGCAATCCCAGCCGGGTGGATTGGCTGCCGGCCACCAGCGGGGTGGCAACTGGTATGATCTGGGGGTTCATATGCTGCACGCCTTTGATGAAGAGATTTTTGCCACTTGCGCACGGGTCATTGGAGAGGAGCGTATTGAGGTGCCACTGAAGTCTCATATCAAGTGGCATGGAAAACTCTACCACTATCCCTTGCGCGGCCGCGACATTCTTGCAGGAATCCCTCCGTTTACCCTGATACGCTGCCTTACCGGTCTGCTGCTCGCGGAGATCGAAAGCAGGTGGGGTAGACGCACTCCCGGCCCCGATGCCGAGTCCGCCCTGTGCGAGCTCTACGGCCCGGCACTTTACGAATTTTTCTTCGAGGAGTTCACCCACCGCTACTGGGGTATTCATCCCCGTGATTTATCCGCTGAGTTTGTCCGGCGAAAAATGCCCCGGCTCTCCGCGGTGGACGTTTTTAAAAACCTCCTTGAAAAACTCCGGCTAACCGCCCCCCGAGATTCCAGCGAGGGCGCACTGCGCTTTGAAACACTCCACTACTCAACCACAGGGGCTGAAGCCCTACCTCGGAAACTGGCGCAATCCGTCCATGAGCGCGGTGCCGAAATCCATCTGGACTCGACCATCGAGACCATTCACCACAAAGGTAGCCGGATTACTGGTATTAATGACATGCCGGCTTCCCCGCACGAAAACTCGGCATTTCTCTCCACCATTCCGTTAACACGCTTCATTCAAGCCCTGAAACCCGCTGCTCCCGATCATGTTCTCAAGGCTGCAGAACAGCTCCGCTTCAAACCCATGACCGTTTATGCTCTGCTGGTGAACAAACCCCGCTGCATGGACGCCCTCTATACCTACTACAGGGACCGCATCTTCCACCGGGTGGGAGAGCCCAAGAACGCCGGTCTGCTTGTCACTCCGGGAGATCACACAACACTCATTGTAGAGACTACCTGCGAAATCGGAGATGCCAAATGGAAGGGGGACGCCTTGGCCGAAATCCTCGGGGACCTCGAAGCCGAGGGGCTCTGCAATGCTGGTGATGTCGTCGAGCATCACCTCTTGCATGCGTCCCATGCCTACCCCGTATTTGCCGAGGGCTTTGAGGCCCACCTCCAGATAGTCCTTGATTATCTGTCCCAGTTTGAAAACCTACGCTCTACTGGCCGGCAGGGTGCTTTTACCTACCCGAATATGCACTCCGCCATGCGCATGGGGGCTGATGCCGCAACATCCCTCCTCAGCTCCGGTTGTGCCTAACGATGAAAAAGCTGCATACCATTCCAAGCACTCTCGATGGTGTTGTCTTATTAGATCCGCCACGCTTGAGTGATGCACGCGGTATGTTTCGTCCGGTCTTTGCTCAACGCCTCCACGCTGATGCCGGCTACGACCACCAGTGGGCAGAGGTTAACCTCTCACATACCAAGCAGGGATGTGTGCGCGGTCTCCACTTTCAACAGCCGAATAGCCAAGCCAAACTCATCTCAGTGGTCGATGGCACCATTTTCGACGTTGTTGTCGATCTCCGCCCTGACTCAGCTACTTTTGGCAAATGGGAATCATTCACCCTGTCTGCTAGTGACACAGCTCACCCCTCCCAGATCTACATTCCGGAAGGCTTTGCTCACGGTCTCGCCACTCCTCAGGGGCCTGCCACCATTGCTTATTTGGTGTCACGGCAATGGGACCCTGACAGTGAGCATGCCTTGCTCTGGAACGACCCCGAGCTCGCCATTGCGTGGCCAATCAACGATCCCGAACTTTCCCCGCGTGACCGGGCAGGCACGACTCTTGCTGAGCTTAAAAGCACCCTAAAGCCAGGAGGGTGACTTGCTCGATGCGAATGACCTAGTTAAAGCAATGAGCATAATAGTTAAGCTCTCTTATATATATATTGTGGTGTCACATCAGGCTGCATGCATTGTAAGTAATGGTTGTTTGGGGGGAGGGTCATTTTTTCTTGATGATCCCTGTAATCTATAGGCAAATGATTCTTCAATTTTTTTAGAAGCTCCGTATTCTGAATCCGTATTCTAAAAATTGTGTTTATGAGGCAGCTGAATCAGTGCCTAAGCGGTCCCAGCCATTCCACTCAAAAAGTAACATCTCAGCAACCC
>JAFMDE010000120.1 GCA_017857425.1 Akkermansiaceae bacterium | reverse complement strand
GTTGTTTGAGGTGACGGTTCATTATGGTGCCCCTGGCATTGATCCCAAACGTATGAAGGCTGATTTTAATGAGTTGAAGTCGGCCCTGACGCTTAAACATGGTATCCTCAGCCCTAATAATAAACAGGATAAAAACGAGGGGGGATTCATCAGAAAGTCAGTTTCTTATCATGTGGAACCTGTCAAGGGCTTGCTGTTGCTGCTGGTTTTTTCTCAGCTAGAGGATACAGGCAGAGACAAGCATTCAGCACGCTTTTCTCTTCTCTATCGCAATCAGAATATCATTCCGAAGTAGTGGTGCTGCCATTGAGCTCGATCGTGCGGTCAACCTCAAAACTCACCCAAGCTAGGCGTTCAGGCTCACGATTATTGAATGGAGTCATGGTGATCACTTCGATCGTGTAAATTCCATCGTCTAGTGCGTAGCTGTCCCAATTCGCAACCAAAACCTGAGCATTTTGAGGAGTGGCGGCATTGAACGAAACGCTCGATCCCTCAATTTGAGAGCCCGCTTGGCCTAGAGCTGCCGTGCCCTTGTATATTTGCACAGATGTTGTGCTATCTGGGTAAAGATCAACCATTTCAATGGTTAGGTTGGGTAGTGTGCGGGTTATCCTTTGGTTCATGTTAATACCCTGGATCTCTACGTCAGCTACTGGCCACACTTGTACATTGTCAGAGGCAATCTGACGCCAGCCAAGATCCGCATCGGGTAAGGCAAAGGCACGGAATATTACTTCGCCACGTTGCTTGTAAGGATCAGCATTAGTGATTTTGGTGGTGATGTCGATTTGTGGCGGATCGACATTCGGGTCTACGCTTAGGGTGTCTTGAATGATGAAAAAATCATCAATGAGTACCTCTGCATCGGACTCACTGCCCTCAGGCAAAGCTGCTTGTATGTTGGTTACAGGATCATATTTTTTGCTCAATTGCTTAACATACACATTGAGTGCAGACTCATGGTCGGTTTGGCTTGGGCTTTTCAGGCCTGTAACACTGATGTCTACATCAAACGGAACGTCAGCTCGTGTGCGAGTCGTAGGGTGGGGGTCTTGACTTGTAATGTTAATATTAGCCCGTGGCGTGTAAGCTTCTACTGTGGCCTCATCGAGTAAGTATACAGTATCATCGGGGGCTAGACCTTTAGCATAGAGCGCAAAAGTAGCGCCAGCGATTCCAATAGCATCCATGGCAGTTTCGGTGCCGCTGTGGCTACCCTCATCTGTGGTTCCACTAAGCCAGTTGTGGCTAATCGTACCGTGGTGGAGGTCAATTTGCTCAATGAAGTCGGGACTGTCATTGGCTTCTACGGTCAGGGCTGTCATCATTACAAGTCCTGCGATTTGGGGGAGGCTTTTAATGTTGTGATAAGTTTTCATAGTATGGGTGCTATTATTGCGAATTGGCTTTTGTTTGTTATTGTCCAGAACGCTCTGCTGTTTCTATTTTCAGAGGTAATACGGAGATAGGATTGCCGCGGTAGAGGGCAATCACGATTCGGTTTAACTTTTCTAAATCCTTGGTTTTTTGCTCAGGTATTGCTTTCAGCCCTCTGGCCTGGTCAAGGGTGACCTCAAACGTCCAGAACCATTGTTGATTGTTACGCTTGAATTCAGGCCATAGGACAAATTTGCCCTTAGGTTTGTCTGAGATTCGCCCTTTCAATGTAGGCGGTAGAACAAGGATGCTTTTTTTGGGAACGATGGTGTGTGCTCCCTGATGAACAATGATATGGGAGTTGTCGTAAAGCGAACTGCGTTTTACTTCAACCATTGGCTTGATAGGAGAGAACTTGTTTTTATCTCCAGCATCTGGAGCTCTCTGTGCATGAAGCAAGGTCATGCTCAAGCTAGTGGTTAGTAAAAAGCTGATAAGCTTCGCGGAAACTCCCATATTCATTGTAGGTATTCGATTTGCAGAGATAAGATCTGATTACTCGATCTTAATTCTATTTCCTAGCTTGGGTTTTACTGACGGATTTGCTGCCGCCGCCTGCTTCGTCGTCAAGCGAACCACTTTTATCAACCCAATTGTCCGCGGACTTGCCAGGGTTGCTAACGTCAACGCTGTCGTCGTTGTTGCCGTGACCATGATTGGTTTTTTGTACGTCCGCGCCAGCACCATCTGTATAGACTGCAAGGGGAACCTCTGCTACGACAACCTCACTGCTGGGGCTTTTGGTGATAATCCATTCCAAAGTGGGTGAAGCTCCTGACGCGACAAGATCTGGGACCTTCAAACTGCCAGTGGGGCGAGGGGGCGCAACTACAGCCTCGCCTATGAGTCTGACATGATCATTGCCGCCGACCATATCGGTGTTGTAGGTCAAACTAGTTATAATCTCTTCATTATCAATGATGATCGGTGAGCTTAAGATGCCAGAAACGAGACCTGTGCCGGAAGAATTGCTAGGCTCAAAAACCTCACTCAGGACGACTTGATTGTTTACCATCACCTTAATGCTGGTCTTGCCGAGGAAGGTGTTGTCTCCTGATAGAGGAGCGGCTTCGAGCTGGTATTCATAACCGGTGATTTTGTATTTCCAGTATTCACTCGTGGGTGCGGTTTGCAAAAGCAATTGCACGTTGAGCTCAGGGGTCGTGTATGGGTTTTTCAGACCTGGAGCTGAGAAAGTCACACCTGCATGCGACGTAGTTAAGCTGATTGCAATGGATGCAATGATGCTGATGGAGTTTATCGTTTTCATATTGTTGTTTGTTGTGTTTAGGTTAGGGGGTAGTGTTTAGGTTAGGGGGTAGTGTTTAGAGGTAGTATTTAGCTTTGATGTAATGTGGAGGGAGAAAATTAGAGGAGGGGATTGTAATGTTAGTAGGTTATAGAGGAAATATATAGAGGGAGTGGTGATGTTGTTATTGTTGCCATTGGTTCCATGGCCCATCTGGTATTTCAGCCTGCTCGACAAATTTCCAAGCAACACGATAGCCACTGCGTATGCCCAGAAAATCTCGAACAGCAGGGCTCACTTCGATGCCTGCGTTACCATTTGCATTAGGCTTCGGGGCATTGCCCTTGAAAACGTATTGCCAGTCATCGTTATGGTAGGGACCGACATCTTCCCACTGTGCATAACATACCTTGCCGCGGTAGTGGATGGTGAGCCACTTTCCTTTGCATGTTGAAGACCAGCCTCCTTTGTAAGATTTCCAATACCATGGAACGATTTTTGAGGCTTGGGCCTCAGGGCTGCTTTCTGGAGCCAGATCATCGTAGGGGAGGGCTATATAAAAAGGGTTCATGCGTGGCGCAAACGCCGCTGGCTGGAAGCCGGAACGATTTGAGGGTTGATCAACTCCACCATAATTGATTTCCCAGTTTGAATCCCACGCGCTCATCTGATTCGAAGTTGGGTTACGCTCACTGATTTTTTCCCCCACCCAGAATACGGTGGCAGTAATACCTCTGCGCCAACGATGAGTGGTATCTTCCCAAGGAGCAGGATCTTCTAGGACCAACCTTGCTTTTGGTGGTGCCTGAAATGGACAAATAATGTCTGGGATGGCGCGACGCCTGTCAGCCAGGTAGCCAGCATGCTCTTGCTCGATGTGTGATGCGAATGTCATCTCATTATCTAAGGAGATATATTCAGCGTGTGTTTCCTGCAGGAGGAAACACATGACGATCACTGAGAGTAGTCCCGTTTGTTGCATATACTGGTCTGTAAGGGTGATACAAAAACTGCAGGTTCACTTTTTAGAAGTAGGACGAGCGAATTTTTTGAGAATCAGACGAAACAATTATTATCCACTTGGTTAATGTGCTACACGCCCGATCTTCAATTAAGTAATTGTTAGTTATGATGACATTATATCTTGTCTTGCCAAGCTTTTTTTTTCGATAATCGCAGCAAGTCACCACTTATTTTTTAAAATAACAAGCTGAATGGGCTGAGGGGAGCCTGGTTTCTGAAAAAAACAAGCGGAGTGAGTGCTGGCAGTGCAAAATAGCAGCCTAGCTAAAAGCCCCTTCTCGATGAGCAAAACAATAGAGATTGTTGCGCGGCAAATTGGAATGAGGGAAGTAAATGCGATTAGACGTTAAATCGGAATTCGATAACATCGCCGTCTTTCACCTCGTATTCTTTGCCCTCGATGCGGAGTTTGCCGACATCACGGGCAGCGGCTTTGGAGCCGGCTGCGACGAGGTCATCGTAGGCGACGACTTCTGCGGCGATAAAGCCTCGCTCGAAGTCACCATGGATAACGCCGGCAGCGGCAGGGGCCTTGTCACCGTGGTGGATGGTCCAGGCGCGAGTTTCTTTTTCGCCACTGGTGATATAAGTACGAAGGCCTAGAAGATGGTAAACGGCACGAATCAGGGTGGAGACACCCGAGTCGGTAATGCCCATGTCAGAGAGAAATTCGATGGCTTCCTCGGGATCGAGCTCAACGAGCTCTTCCTCGATGCGTGCAGAGATGACGACGGCTTCGGCATCGTGTGATGCTGCAGCGTACTCGCGCACCTTGGCAACCATGGCATGGCTGTCTGGATCTTTTTGAGCATCGGCGAGCTCGTCCTCTGCGACGTTGCAGGCAAAAATGGTGCGTTTAGAGGAAAGCAGGAAAAACTCGCGCAAGGTAAGTTGCTCATCCTTGCTGAGCTCGAGGGTGAGAGCGGGTTTGCCAGAATCCAGATGAGGAAGGAGTTTTTCAATGAGTTCGACTTCCTTCTTGGACTCCTTGTCGCCGCTTTTGGCTTTTTTGGCACGGGAGGTTTTCCGTTTTTCCAAGGCGGCCATGTCTGAGAGAATCAGCTCTGAGTTAATGATTTCAATATCACGGATGGGATCAACACTGCCGAGCTCGTGGATGATGTCATCGTTATCAAAACAGCGTACGACCTGGACGATGGCATCTACCTCGCGAATGGTGGCGAGGAATTTGTTGCCTAGGCCGGCACCCTCGGAGGCTCCTTCGACGAGGCCAGCGATATCAACGAATTCGATCGCTGTAGGGATGATTTTCTGGGTCTTGCTTATTTTTCCCAGCACCTCAAGCCGATCGTCAGGAACCGTGACCACACCGATATTGGGGTCGATGGTGCAAAATGGGTAGTTCGCAGCCTCCGCATTACGAGTGCGTGTGACTGCGTTGAAGAGGGTTGATTTGCCAACATTGGGTAGACCTACAATTCCTGCCTTGAGCATGGGGCGGGAAGCTAGGGAGAAAACAGACAATTGCAATGCGTATGTTTTGAAAAATTGACAGCCTGTGATGAGCTTATGCCTTGACCTATGACTTGATCGCGGTTTCTTTGCGCTCATGCAGCACGTGCTACTTAAATCAAAAATTCACCGCGCTTGTGTCACCGTTGCCGATGTTGACTATGAGGGAAGTATTGAAATACCCTCTGATTTGATGGAGGCAGCAGGGATTTGGGAAGGGGAGCGAGTGCTCGTAACCTCTGCCTCAAAGGGTGGTAGGCTTGAGACCTATGCTCAGGCAGGAGAGCCGGGAACGGGGAAAATCATTATGAATGGGGGTGCTGCGCATATCATCAAGGCGGGTGAACGCATCACCATTATGGCCTTTGCGATTTCTGAGAACCCAGTATTACCGAAAAAAATTGTCTGCAATGAGCTCAATGAGGTCATTCGTCGAGTCAACTAGACAGCTTGTCGAGTCAATCCTGATGACAAAGTTCCTTATAAAAGCCCTAAATCGCGTCTTTACAAGGGGCTCTCACTTTACCATATTCCCGCGCCCATGACTTCTATCATTGCAGCCAACTGGCTAAATATTTCAATCAATCTCTTGCTCGTTATCCACGTGGCAATATGTCTCTTGCTTGCTCTTGTTGTTCTTATGCAGCGTCCCAAGCAGGAAGGTCTTGGTGCTGCTTTCGGTGGCGGCCTTACCGATCAAGCCTTTGGTGCTCGCACTACGGATGTTCTGCAGAAAGGCACTGTTTACCTAGGCACACTATTCTTCATCATTACTCTCGTTCTTGCCATTCTCATTGGCAAACGTCAGAGCGATAATCCGACACTCACCGTTGAGGTGGAAGAAAAGGTGGAGGAAGCAGCAGCTCCTGTAGAGGTGCCAGAAGTTCCCGGCGAGGTGAAAGCCGCCGTAGAGATGCCAGTAATACCAGAAGTGCCAGCAACACCAGAAGTGCCGGCAACACCAGAAGTACCAGCGCTGGGGCTCAAATCTGATAGTCAAGCTGCTACTCCAGCTGCGGAGCTTCCAGTTCAGCCAGCAGAAGTTCCCGCTG
>JAFMDE010000119.1 GCA_017857425.1 Akkermansiaceae bacterium | reverse complement strand
TTGAGTCGAGCAGGGGGCACATCCACATGAGTCTGTGGGTGAGCGCGGATGCTGAATAGTGCTTGCAGTTTTTTTAAGAAGTCCTGTTAAGAGTCCTGTTAAGAGTTTTGTTAAGCGCAAATCCAGAAGTCTACCCCCTCTGTTCTGCCTGAGGCTAACAGCTCATCACGTATTTTTTCACGCGCTCCTCTGGTGCCGACATAGCTTACGATGATGGACTCCTCTATGGGTGGTAGTTGAGTAGAAGAGATCACTGGTCTTGTTTGTATTAGGCGACCAATCTTGCGTGGGTCGATGTCAATAAATCCAGACGCCGCCTTCCATGCGGACTCGAGTGGGCGGGCACATTTCCTTGCCGGTCGTCCGGCTCCCCAGATCCATAATTCGCGACCTGTGAGGTTTTGATCTTTGATGGCTTGGCTGAGGTAGGGGGCTTTGCAGTGATGAAAGGCCTCCATGTCATAGCGTGGATCGTTGCGAGATAATCGGCTGGCAGGATCATGCCAGTCATAGAGGACTTCATTGACCTTGCCGATCATTGCTCCGCCAGCGATCCACCTGAGGATCATCTCATAGTCTTCAGGGAAGTCGCCATCGCAATAGCCGCCGAGCTGATCGATGAGTTTTCTACGATACATGAGCGTCGGGTGGGGCACGGGCAGATCGATGAAGCGATTGAGTTTAATCTGTGCCGGGGTGGTATGTTGATTGGTCCAGGCGACGTGATGTGCATAACCACCCGCCGTGTCTGCGTCTCCTGCGAAACGGGCAAGACATGATACCGCATCCAGCTCTGGTTCGGTTAATAGGGTCTGGCTTTGTTTTTTTAGGCGCGTGGGCAATGAAACATCGTCAGCATCCATGCGGGCAATGAGCTTTCCCTGTGCGGCGTCAAGTCCTGCATTAGATGCGGCAACAACGCCTTGATGTGGCCTTCTGATCAGTTTGATTCTGTGATCCTTGTTGGCGATTTCCTCAACGATCTCAGCGGAGTCATCCTGCGAGCCATCATCCACAACGATCAGCTCCCAGCTGCTGAGCGTTTGCTGCTGAATGCTGTGCACAGCTCGAGCTACGCTGGCCTGTGCATTAAAGCACGGCATGATCACTGAGATCGTATCTGGAGGAGGTGATGTGATGTTGCATTCCTAGGCTATAACGATACGCGTGGGAATTTTCTTTTAGTGGACGGTGTTGTTTCTCAATGATGCTGGATAATGATGCACCGAGTATTCGTAAATTATTAGCTTCATCTTCGGGGCGCGCCTCTGCAGGGTTACTACATGCCTGTTGAGATCGAACGCAAATTTTTGCTCACTGATAAGCCACCTGTGGTCGCAGGTGTGAAGATGGTCCAAGGTTATTTATGTAAGGATCCAGATCGAACCATACGTGTGCGGCTTGAACGAGATGAGGGAGGAGCTGAGGAAGGTCGTGCTGTATTGAGCGTGAAGGGCAAGCCCGTCGGTCTTACTCGGCCTGAGTATGAATACAGCATTCCCATAGATGAAGCGCAGGAACTCATGGAACTATGTGTTGGTTCTCTAGTTGAGAAGACACGCTACCGCCACCGTGTTGGCCGACATATCTGGGAAGTTGACGTTTTTCACGGTGAAAACGAGGGCCTGGTGGTGGCTGAAATTGAGCTCTCCGATGAGGCTGAATGCTTCGATAAACCAGATTGGGTAGGTGCTGAGGTAAGCTCAGACTCACGCTATGCGAATTCCAAGCTTAGCACTCATCCCTACAGCAAGTGGTGAATTGCCCACTGCTTGGCTCATAAGATTTTCGGCAGCTCGCTTTTGATCGGTTTGAGTAGGCCTGTGGCTGGCGAAATATCATGCCCTATACTGATATATTCATTGCCTCATTAGTTTGAATATGGTTTCTAGTGCAATCTTGCGGCTGCATATTTTGCCTTATCCTAGGTGTGCTAAGTGAGGATTTATTTTTATCGAATGAAAAACAAGCTGTTGATGAAGTACCCATCTTCTTGGTGGGGTGCTAAGTGGAGGGAAGCCTTGCCATCTGGTAATGGGCCGATAGGTGCTGCGGTTTATGGTGCGGTGCATGAGGAGACGGTAATGCTCACACATGAGGATTTATGGCATATGGTGGTCACTCAAGAGCTGCCCGATATCTGCGGCCTACTGCCAGAGGTGAGAAGGTTGCTCTTTGATCGCATGGTTCACGCGGCTGATCACATGCTCGCTAATGAGTTAACTCGGCGTGGCTACGATCCGGATATTGGCTACCCCTTACCACTTGGAGATTTTAAAATTAAGATGCCCGTCTCTCGAGGGTTCCGGAATTATAGCCGGGAACTTGATATGGAAACTGGTGAAGTGTCCGTTAACTGGCATGACGACGGTGTCGATTATCAGCGTAAGCTTTTTGTTTCCCGCACAGATGACGTTGTGGTGATGGAGATAACGAGTAGTGGCGGCGATCTAGAAGCTGGATTCTCAATCGATATACACGATCCTCTGGATGCGCGCACCTTGAAACATGGCGATAGCCCACTTCCTCAGGCGGTGGAGAAAATCGCTAATAATAATGAATTCATTCGTTACGGGGCGCTCAATGATGACGGTAATGACTTCGGTGCTGTTGCACGTGTGATCGCTCCATCAGGAACACTGGAGGCAGATGCTGAGCATATCCATGTTTCTGGCTGCAATAAAATGCTCGTGATTATCAAGCTCTTCACCCATGAGGCCCGCAAGACTGCCTGGCCTCGCTTAGAGGCTGAGCTGGAATCCCTGAGCATGGATTATCAAAAGCTGTTAGCACCACACGCTGAGGTGCATGGAGAAATGTTTCGCCGTGTGCAGATGGATCTTGGTGCTGCTGAGGCTGAACATGAAATGTGCAACGAACAACTCTTGCTCGATGCCTACCAAGGTGAGGCGCCCACGGCGATGGTTGAAAAGATGTGGTCATACGGTCGCTATTTGCTGATCTCGAGCTCTCGTGAGGGCGGTCAGCCATGTCACCTCTATGGCAACTGGTGCGGTGAATATCGTGGTTACTGGGCCTTTAATATGGCCAACGAGAACCTGCAGATGATCTACTGGCAGGCTCTTTCTAGTGGCCTCTGGGAGGTGATGTTGCCGGTGTTTGATTACTTTGATGGCATGATGGATGACTTCCATGAGAATGCGCGCAAGCTTTACGGCTGCCGGGGCATTTACATACCAGCGGTGACCACGCCTCCCTCAGGGTTGTTGAAGACCATCCGTCCGCACATCATTCACTGGACGGGAGCGGCTGCATGGATAGCACATCATTATTTCGATTATTTCCTCTATACCGGCGACAAGGACTTTCTGCGTGATCGGGCTCTGCCATTCTTACGAGAGACCGCACTTTTCTATGAGGACTTCTTTATCATTGGCGAAGACGGTCACTATATTAGCGCACCATCTAACTCGCCTGAGAACACCCCGGGTAACTACTGGGACGGTGAGGGCATGGGCTCGGCCATGGAAACCACGATCAATGCGACCATGGACTTTGCTCTTTCCAAGGAAGTGCTCAAGCACCTGATTGATGGATCTAAACTTATTGGTGTATATCCTGGTGAGATCGCCAAGTGGCAGAAGATGTTAACCCATATTCCGCCATACGAGATCAATGAGGATGGAGCGGTAAAAGAATGGATGCATCCCTATTTCAAGGATAACTACCATCATCGACACCAGTCTCACATCTATCCTCTTTTCCCCGGCAGAGAGGTGACACGCAGTTCAGATCCTGAGCTTTTCAAGGCCTTTGAAACGGCCATCGATAAACGCCACGTTATCGGACTGGGTGAGCAGACTGGATGGTCGCTCGTGCACATGGGCAATGTGTATGCGAGATTGCTGGATGGAGACCAAGCACTTGAGTGCCTCAATCTACTCTCACGCTCTTGTGTTAAAAATAATTTTTATACAACCCATAACGATTGGCGAAGCATGGGCATTGGCCTTGAAATGGAGTGGGCTCCATTCCAGATCGATGCCAACATGGGATTGTCTGCAACCATTCACCAGATGATGATGAACTCGCGAACTGGGCATATTTCGATTTTGCCTGCCTTGCCATCTAAGTGGCGTAAAGGCTCGATCAAAGGATTGATGGCTCGTGGTAAAATCTCGGTTTCCATATGGTGGGATCTGGATGGCAAAGGCTTGATTGAGGTAGAGTTGAGCTCCATAGGCAAAGCTCAAGAAATCGCGGTCTTGTTACCCGTCGGTGATGAGCGTAGAGTCATCGTTCAGCTTGAAGCCGACGTGCCAAAGAAGTTATCCATCGAGACCAAAGCATCTAGCCAGAAGCCCGTCGTCGAAATGACCTAGAAAAATCGCCCTCACATAGACTTCGCCCTTACCTGCAAACTTCATACTCACAACTAACTACACATTATTATGCATTGGATTGACTGGACCGTAGTCGCTATTTTCTTACTCTCGATGATTGGTGTCGGGGTTTATTTCAGTAAAAAGGCGGGAGAGAACGTCGATTCCTTTTTTGTCTCCGGACGTAGTTTGAAATGGTATGTGGCGGGAGCATCGATGATTGCAACCAGCTTTGCTGCCGACACGCCTCTGTGGGTGGGTGCCTTGGTGAGGAAGTTTGGCGTGCACGCGGTGTGGCAGTATTGGGCGCCTTTGATCGGCTCGGCGCTGGGTGTAGTTCTTTTTGCTCGCATGTGGCGTCGCTCTGCAGTCGTGACAGACAATGAAATTCTTGAGCTGCGATACTCAGGCAAGTCGGCAATGACCTTGCGTGGTATCTCTGCAGGTATCGGAGCCTTGGTGCTTTGCCCCCTGATCATCGGTTGGGTAGCTAAGGCGATGGTGACCATTTCCCAAGAGGCACTTGGTCTCGGTGGCGATCCCATTCAACTCATGAACATGGAGATCTCCCCGGACATGATCGCCACCATCGTAGTGATGGGCTGTGCCTTGATGCTTTGTGCCTTCAGTGGACTTTACGGCGTGGTTTACACGGACTTTGTTCAGTTTATTATCGCTACGGGAGGAGCCTTCCTGCTGGCATGGCTTTCCATCAAAGAAGTGGGTGGCCTCTCTGCCATGTATGAGCAGCTATCCACCAACGAAGGCTGGCTCGGCAAGGATATGAACCTCGCGCCGACGATCACCACTCAACTGGGCGAGGGGGCTGCTACGGGGGCCATGTCGATCTGGAATGTGATCGGCTACTTTGGTATTCTCTGGTGGGGTGTGGCTCTGTCCGGGGGTTATCAGGCTCAGCGAATCCTAGCCTGTAAGGATACCCGCCATGCTTCCAATGCTATGTTGATGCATACCATTGTTTATTACGCGATTATTTCACTTCCATGGGTAATCGTGGCCTTGGCCTCGGTGATTGTTTTCCCCGACATGGGTGAAGCTGGTGATGATGCTGCCTATCCGCGTATGATCCTGCACATCCTGCCCATTGGTCTGCGAGGTGTGATGATTGCCGCGATGATTGCCGCCTTTATCTCAACGATGAGCACCCTGTTTAACTGGGGTTCGAGCTACATGGTCAATGACCTTTATCGCCGTTTCATTCACCCCAAGGCATCTGATCATCATTATGTGACCGTTTCACGTATCCTGACGGTCGTCGTTGCCGTTGCCGGTGGTGTGATCAGTTTTTATGCGGATAATATTCAGCAGCTGCTCTCGATCTTCTTTGTTGTGGGTAGTGGTGCTGCGGTGGTTGGCGTCGTGCGTTGGCTCTGGTGGCGCATTAATGCTGTAGGAGAACTGGCGGCCTTTGTCGTGAACTACGCGGTGGCAGTCTTGCTGCTCTTTGGTGGTGATATGTTCGGACTTGAGCAGCCACTGTTTGACCCCGTCATGGCCCAATTATTGAATTTACCAGATGGGGTGAGTTTCACAGCTGACTATGATTTACTGGGTGCACGCATGCTCTTTATGACGCTTGTCGGGCTAATTTCCGTGGTGGTGGTATCCCTCTTTACCAAACCTACAGAGATCTCCAGGCTGAAGGAGTTTGTCATGCGCACGCGTATTTTTGTTCCCGGCTGGCGCAGGGTGACCAAGGAGATCCCGGGTTACGTCTCGGCGCATCCGGTCGGCCAGGTCTTGCTGGATTGGGCCTTGGTGGTCGCCACGGTTTGCTCACTGCTGTTTGCCTTGAATAACATCGTGCGCACGAACCCGCTCATGACCGTAGGACTATTTGCCCTCTTTGTTGTGCTGCTCGTCATTGTGCTCAAGCGCAC
>JAFMDE010000118.1 GCA_017857425.1 Akkermansiaceae bacterium | reverse complement strand
TACCTTCTTGGGAGCTTTAGGTGGTGCTTTTTTCGCAACCTTCTTGGTTACTTTTTTAGCTGCCCGCTTGGTGATTTTTTTTGCTGTTTTCTTTTTAGCTGCCATGGGAAATAAATCGTTGTGAAAGTTGAAACTGATTGATGGTGAGTGTTTTTGAAGATGACAAATCTGTTAATTTAAGCCTTCGGAAGTGAAGGCGGCAATGGCTATTCACTTTTGAACCGCACTACAAGCATAATTTCCAAGATTTGACACAATCACCACAATAAGCCTGCGCCCCAATATGACAAAACGGTGCTGCCAATGCCTGAAAATTAACCAGTGAGAATTATTGAAGGGGAAAATAGCCGCCTATTTTATCGATATCGGGCTCAGCGCTCTTTGCTGGCATCACGTTTCTTCTTCTGCAACAAAATCCAAGCTTTGTCTCCATCTGAGAGATTATGGAAGGGCGTCTTGCCTCTCTTTCCGTCAGGGTCAACCAATGTCACACTACCAGAATGAAAGCGGTATAACTTAGCAAAAGTTTTTTGGCCTTCTCGGTTTTCCCATAAACGATACCCCCGCTTTTCATATTTATCACGCCATTCGTCATAATCTCTCTCTATCATGACGACGGCCTGCTTCATCCTAGCCCAATAATATTCCCCCTGCCCTTTTTTGTAGCCACGATAATTAACATATACTTCTCCCCCTGGCTTGAGCAGCGTTACCGTCGGACTTCCTTTGACCTCGTAGCGCTTAATGAGTTTCTTGATGTATTTCGACTTTCGCACACCAAGGTCGGAAGACCTCTCCTTCGATGGGATCTGCTTATCTACGCGCAAACGGATCACATGCTTCATTGCCCACGTTTCAAAATCCGTGGTCGAAAAAACCTCTTCGCTTAAGTATCGACAAGTAGGGCTGTGCATCGAATCTGTAAACCAAATCAGCAAAGGTTTACCTGTCTGCCTAGACTGCTGAGTCGCCTCCGTATAACTTTGATGCCAAGATTTTTTTTCAGGGCTTTTCCATAGTTGCTCTAAACCCCCATCAATTGCTTCCTCCGGATTTTCTGGAGCCCATACAATGTCTTCTTCTGGGGTGATTCCCTTTCCTTTGAGACCGGAAAGCAAACCATCGCCCCCCCCTATGCGCACAGTAACTGGGTTTTCCATTCCCGCTACTCGACCTCCTGCTTGCTGATAGGCACCCATTCCGTATTGGCCTTGCTCAGGCTTTGCTCCATCACCAGAAGGCACAGAGCATGAGAACAGACTCAGCCCGCTGGCGAAAATCATGATCACAAAGGGCAAACGCTCAAGCAGCATACCAGCATGCTTGCCAATGATAGCGGCTATGGCAATAGGTAAGTTCATTGGTGGTGAGTTCATTGAAACGCGATAGATATTACAACGAGTAAAACCTAAGCTTAAACTGCATGATTCTCAATACTTGATAAACGATCTGGAATCTTGACACCTGCAGCAACAGCAGGCGAACATATATAAACTAATGATGGATGAGTCACCCAATTTACCAATCAAGCTTCAGGGACAGCTGCTAATTGCTGACCCCTCTCTTCGAGATGGGTTTTTTAATAAAAGCGTCATTCTTCTCACTGATCATCATTATGAGGATGGAGCACACGGCCTCATCCTTAATCATCCCACCGGCCAAACTGTCGGCGAATTACTAAGTTCATCAAAATTTGCCGACCTTGCTAATATCCCCATACATTTGGGAGGACCTGTGGGCCAAGAACATTTAACCTTCTCTGCATTTTGGACGGACCAAGATGGTAATCTTAAATTTACCACGCGCATCAGTGCTGCTGATGCAATCAAACACTCTCAACAACCGGGTGCTCTGATACGTGCTTTCACCGGCTATTCAAGCTGGGAACCTGGCCAGCTTGAAGACGAACTTAAAAAACAAGCTTGGATACCTACCCTGCCAACAAGTGCTCTGCTTGCCAGTTACCATGCAGAGGATTTATGGTCAGACTTATTGAGAGGCATTTCGCCTTACCATAAAATACTGGCAGAGGCTCCTGATGATATCTTCTTGAATTGAAGCTATTTCGATTAATATCGACGCCAAAGCGAAGGCATAAATAGCACTAGGACAGCGTAAAGCTCAAGACGCCCTAAGATCATAAGCAGTGCTAAAAACACCTTAGTAACTGGAAGCAGATGGGCGAAGTTGCCCGATGGCCCGACCTCGCCAAAACCAGGCCCGGTGTTTGTAAATGTGGCTATCACGGAGCCAAAGACCGTGATAAAATCGATGCCGTTCACTGACTCAAACAAAGCGACCAGAAAACAGGAAGCGATGATAATAAAGGCGTAAAGCGCTACAAAGCCAACGGTCTGAGCCCTCTCAGCATCACCCATGGCGTTACCATTTACATGCATGCGAAATACCTGATTGGGGCGAAAGGCCTTCACAATTTCAAGACGCGCGGTTTTAAGAAAAACGATAAATCGGCTTACCTTCATGCCTCCCGCCGTCGAGCCAGAGCATCCACCTATGCACATCACAACGGCAATGAGAACGATGGCGAACACAGGCCACTTGGCATAATCAACCGTGGCGTAACCCGTGGTAGAAGCCAACGATGCAAGCGTGAAAAAGCAGTGCCTAAGAGAAGTGAAAAAGCCATCGTGATGAGAACCCGCCAAACCAAAGGTGAGAGCCAGCACAGCCACAATGCATATCATAACAAAGAGCTTTCCCTCTTCCTCATCTCTGAGCCGTTTCCAGCGCTTTCTCAGAATCACCGCCCAAAGCACGAAATTGATGCTACATAGAACCATGAACAGGCCGAGCCACAGCTCAATGAGCCAGCCATTACCCCAGTCCATATAATATCCTATGCTATCGTTGTGCGGGCTGAACCCAGCAGTGGAAACCACGGTAAAAGTATGGGCGATGGCATTGTAGGTTGTCAGCCCCATCAGCTTCAAGCCAATGGCACAAACGATGGAAATACAGACATAAATTTTCCACAACAACATTGCCGTGTCACGAATACGCGCCGTGCTTGCCTCGCCCGTCTGGAAAGATGACTCGTTGCAAAAAAGCGACTTTGATCCCAGCCCGAGATAGGAGAGCAACGCCACAAACAAAACCAATATACCCATGCCTCCCAACCACTGGGTAACGGCACGCCACATGAGAATCCCTCTGGGCCAGGACTCGATGTCACCACCTGCCAGTGGATCTGAACCCATCACGGTAGATCCCGATGTGGTAAATCCTGACACCGACTCAAAAAATGCATCGGCAAGATCCAGTTTAGGCTCACCCAATAAGTAGGGCAGGCTGCCGACAAGACCGCATAGAAGCCAGCCCAAGCCTACCACTACGATGCCTTCTCGCCGTGGCACCCGCTCTATTTTACCAATACCGCACAACATCATTACGCCTCCAAGAGTAGCCACAATGACAGCGGAGAGAAACAATGCGCTCGCTGCAGCCTCATTACCCTCGGTCACATCGAGCTTAGCAAACAGCCCACAAGCAGCCATGGCAATGCTCACCAGCAGCAATAATGCCCCGAGAAACTTGGATAAAATACGAAAATTCATGATTCAGAAAAACGGATAAACCGGTGACTTTCGGCCAATTACCTCACCAGCTTGAGAAACTTACGGCGTACTTTGGGCACCACCATCGCATAGATCGTATCCCCAGGCTCCAGAACATCCTCTGGGCCCGGCACGATGGCATGCAGCCCCCTCATGCGAGCCACCAACACGCAACCTTCTGGCCAATCAATCTCTGAGACCATGTGTTCTGCCGCGATAGAAGCCTTGGCAACCTGAGTCTCAATAACTTCCCCAACACCTATTTTTTTGACCGTATGGAACCGATCGGAGGTAATAAATCTTTCGAGCTCACGACGCGTCGCTTCACGTGGGCTCACGGCGGCAAGAACACCGAAATGGCGACCACTCGTACTGATGGCATTTGCATAATCCGCTCGGTGAATGAGGGTCAGGCAATTCTTAGCCCCAAGGTTATTGGCCTGCAAACAGGTCATCACGTTATCCTCGTCACTACCGCTGGTTGCAATAAAGAAATCAGCGTCACCCACCTGCTCTTCCTCAAGTTCAGAAAGAACCGTGCCATCAGTATTAATCACCGTTGTGTTTGATAGCAGCCCAGTGAGTTCCTGGGCTCGATCTCGGTCTTTCTCGATAATCCGGACCTTGCATTGAAAGCTCTCGAGCATTTGCGCCAAGGAAAACCCATACTCACTACCACTGAAAATAACCACTCGTATTTCCTCATCCTTAACATTGCCTTTTTGAAGGCGAGTTGACAACTTTCTGAGTTTATTGGGATCACCAAAAATCGTCACCACATCGCCTGCACATAGTGCATCTTCGGCTGAGGGCACAAAGTGATCCCCTCCTCTGGTAATGCTTGCCACACGGGTTCGCTCTGGGGCCTTAAGATCGATCAAGCGCTTGCCAACGGCATCACTTTGTTCACTGACCCGAAGTTGTTGTAGCTCGATTCTTCCGCGAGCAATTTCCTCAACCATGAGTGAATCAGGATTACGAACAAACTTGGAGAGCTCAATGGCACTAAGACGCTCAGAGCTAAAAACATGGTCGACACCAAAATGGCCGCGGTAATCAAACAGCCACTCTTCTCGCTGTTGTGCAGGACTGACACGGGCAATGACCTTCTCCGCATTCAACTTTTTGGCCATGGATGCCGACATGAGATTAATCGTGCTCTCACTCGTGACCGCCAAAAACAACTCACATTCAGAGACCCCTGCTTCCAGGAGAGTGTTGGCACTGGCCCCACTTCCAGTAATGACTCGGCCATCAATCTGCGCCTCAAGCTCGGCAGCAACCAGAGCATCATACTCGACCACGACAATACTGTGAGCCTCACGTGATAGGGATATCGCCAGATGACGTCCAATTTCTCCAGCTCCTACAATGATAATTTTCATAGCTGCAGCCTACGGCCGCGGGGAGGTGTTGCCATTTTTAGAGCAGAAAAGCAAGGATAGAAGCCGGCAGCTCCCCCACCAAATAAATAAAGGATATACCAGTAAAACAGCTTGCCCACATCCTTATTGAAGACATAATCCTGCGCATTCAAAATCTCATTACCATGGAAAACGTTATCATTATAGGAACAGGCCCCGCCGGCTACACCGCTGCAATCTATGCCGCACGCGCAGATCTTAACCCTCTCATTCTCACCGGCACACAGCCCGGCGGTCAATTAACAACAACAACTGACGTCGAAAATTTCCCTGGCTTTCCCGAGGGCATCACCGGCCCTGAATTGATGATAAGCATGCAGCAGCAAGCTGAACGATTCGGCACTCGGGTAGAGTTCGGCCAGGTTGAATCAGTTAACAAAAATGATGACGGCACCTTCACGCTCAAGGTTGGCGAAAAGGAACTCCAAACCAAATCGGTCATCATCTGCTCTGGCGCCTCAGCACGCTATTTAGGTCTTCCCGGCGAGGAAGAACTCACCAAGGGCGGACACGGGCTTACCGCATGCGCAACCTGTGATGGAGCTTTCTACCGAGATGTTCCCGTCTGTGTGATTGGAGGCGGTGATTCCGCATGTGAAGAAGCCACCTTCCTCACCAAATTCGCAAGCAAGGTTTATCTTATTCATCGTCGTGACGAGCTGCGTGCATCAAAAATCATGGCTCAGCGTGCGCTCAACCACGAAAAAATCGAACTTATTTGGAACTCCACCATCAAGGAATATCTCACCAATGACAAAGGAGATATTCGTGCTGTCCTGCTTGAAGATACACAAAACGGCTCAACTTCCGAGCTTGAGGTTGAGGGTGTCTTTATGGCCATCGGTCACACGCCAAACAGCAGTTTTCTCAACGGCCTTGTTGAAGCAGACGACCAAGGTTATATTCTTCAGAAACATGGCACACGCACCAGTGTTGAGGGCATCTATGCAGCAGGAGACATCTCCGACACCGAATACCGTCAGGCGATCACCGCCGCAGGCCAAGGCTGTGCTGCAGCGATCGAAGTCGAGCGTTGGCTAGCTGACCAAGAGTAAGCTTCCCCAGCTTCCTCTATCTCTGCCAGAGGCTGCAAGTTCCTACTGAGTAGCTACCATCTCCCTAAGACATCTCCAACACATCCCCAAGCCCCCTAGCTTTTACCGGGGACTTTATTGGGAACAAGCAACAAAGCCCTCCTAGAATGACACCCTCTTATCCAGCTAGGTTTTTTTTGTCACTCACATGTATTGCATGCTCAAGCTTTCTATCTGCAGCCCTTCCAGATGAACAAACGGATGAACAAAC
>JAFMDE010000117.1 GCA_017857425.1 Akkermansiaceae bacterium | reverse complement strand
CTTACTATTTCAGATCTTACTTCAGGGAAACAATGCCATTTATCCAACCATTCAGTATTTTAAAACACGATGAATCCTGAATCTGCAAATGGAGACTCCGATGCCAGCGGCCCAAATCCATCAGAGCATATGACACATGCCCTGTCCGGTTTTATTGCTGCACGCGTTGAGCTCGCATCCATCGAGGCCAAAGAAGCCGCATCTTTTACAGGCAAAAAAGTCGCCCATGGACTCATCCTCGCCATTTCAGCGTTCTTTCTCTGGAGCCTTGTGCTGGCAGGCGCTACGGGAATAGTGGCTCCCCTCGCGGATCAATGGTTGCATGGCAAAGCTGACTGGCTTCCCGGCTGGTCGGCAGTCGTTCTAGCTCTGGCCATCATCCATGGCATCATCGTTCTGATCTGCTTTTTGAAGCTAAAAAAACAACCTGCAACGCCTTTGTTCGAGCTATCGCGCAAGGAAATAGAAAACGACAAGCTATGGCTCACAAAAAACAAATAGCTCAAGCAGCGGCACGCAAGCATGAGCTGGTCGCTCAGCTCGCCACCAACCGGATGTCGATAAGTCATCGCAGGCATGAACTCGCAGGGAAACTCAAACCAAAAAACTTGGTTCGGAACCTTTTCACCCGCAAGCCTAAGACGATTTTTGCTGGCTCCGTCCTCGCCAGCCTGCTCACGACCCTACTTATCAGGCGCCCAAAAAAAACGCGTAAGGCGCCGAGCTCAAAAACCAGCAAACAAATATTACTTGCTTGGGGACTATCACTGCTCAAACCAGTAGCAAAAGTCTGGCTCATCAATCTGGCTAAACAGCTCGCAACTGAGAGATTATCTCATCCTCCAGCTAAGCAACCCTCACAAGATGCTTCAGCCGTGAACGAACAGCTTATTATTCAACAATAGCCAAGACCAACTCAGGCCCGATTGAAAAGCCGCATTTTACATTACTTCGAGGGAGGTGAGAACTTACGATTCAATGTGCTGGCTTTGCCCTTTACTCGTCATGGTAGTCTCGACCAGTATCCACTCAATGAGGCATTTCGGTAACAGCATTCTCTCTCTATCGTGCTTAGCCGTATCGGCTATTTCAGCTTTGCCCGCCTTAGGACAGGACAGTGCCGACAAGGTCAATTTAGCAAGCGAAGATGATTTGCTAGGGGCAAATTTTGCTAACATGCCGGCAATGCCCAAGAGCCTGCGCATTGTGCATGATGGCAGCATACAATACGATGCCGGCAAGCAAACGGTGCTCTATCAAGGTAAGGTTGTCGTTACGGGGGACAATGGCATTACACTCAAAGCCGGGCATGCATTAATCAACACCCAGTCAGAAACCGCGACTTTGAAAGGGCAAGTCGTCGTCAGACAAAAACCTACCACACTAAAAAGCGGTAAAATCATTCCCGGCATCCAACTCTTTGCTGACAAGGTTCTACTCAACGCGGCAACCAAAACAATTGTTCTGAGTAACAATGTTACGATCTATCAAGCGTCCTCAATCCATCGAGGTGATCACGCCACTTATAATTACGCTACCGGTCAATTAAATGCAGAGGGGCTCGCCAGCGGGCATGATTTCATCCTCATGGAATCCAATCGTTTTCAAATGGTGAACCATAAAGGCAAGAAAGTCTTCATTGGAGATAATGCCGGAATCACAACCCATGACGCTGCCGAGCCTAATTACTGGATCCGCTCAGATCGCACATCCATCTATCCAGGTGACCGTGTTATTTTCAAAAACCTGCGCTTTTATGCAGGTGATGTGCCCATTCTTTGGCTGCCTTATTTATCCCAACCGCTTGACGCTGACCTTGGTTATTACTTCATCCCAGGAGCTCGCTCAAACTGGGGATTTTATCTCCTCAACCGCTATGGTGTTATGCTCGGTGGTGAAACTGACGAACTCACAGGCGAACACGAAGGTGCATGGCTACTTTCGCAATGGCATGCCGACCTGATGACGCAGCGCGGAGTCGGCGTAGGCTTGGACCTCATCGATACTCGGCTAGGAAACCGAGATAACCTCAGCGGCCTCAAGCTCTACTACCTGGAAGACTTAGACCCCACCATCAGACGCACGTCAGAAAATCGAGATGGCCTAGACGCAAGCCGCTGGAAACTAGAACTCAAACATCGCATCGACCTTTTTTCAAATGACCAAGATAAGACTTACTTCAATTTTGATATCACCGCCCTGAGCGATCGATTTTTCCTTGAAGATTTTGAGCAGGAAACGTTCCGCATCAATCCAAATCCGGACAATACAATGGGTCTCTTCCACAGAAATCCCAAATTCCATGCAGGCCTCTATACCCGCATGCGATTGAATGATTTCTACGAGCAGGACACTCGGCTGCCAGAACTCTTTTTTGACCAGGTAAAGAGACCCCTATTAGGCTCTCCCATCTTACATGAGGGCACCACCAGTTTTGGTATTTATGACGAGCGCCTCGCGGACTTTCAAACCAGCAGCCTTCAATCAGAAGCTGATTCCCTTCCTCCTGGAGACCCTCGATTAGCTGAAATCAACGAGCTCTTAGCGGATCGTGGTTATACCCGCTTTCATACTTGGCATGAGTTTAGCTTACCCATCAACCCCGGTGGAAAAATAGCCATCACTCCGAGAGTCGGCGCCGGATACACACGCTATTGGGACATGGATAATGGCACTCAGTCCTTTGACCGAACTCATCTGTCTGCGGGTGTCGACACCTCCGTTAAATTTTCTAAAGTTTACCCTAACGCAGTGAACAAAACATGGGGCCTTGATAGCATTCTCCACGTATTCCAACCCTACGCTAACTTTTCTCAGCTATCGACGAACTCATTGGATAGTTCGTTTCGAGGCATCGAGGTATTAACACCCTCTACACGACCCAGTCCTCGTGAGGTCGGTCGGTTTAGCGCAACGGACAGCTTGATGGACTGGTCAATCATTCGGCTTGGCACGCGCAACCGCTTATTAACCAAGCGCGATGGCAGCACACATGAATGGCTGGTCATGGACACCTACATGGATGTGTTTATGAACGACCCGGAATTTGACCGTGATCTTTCCAACCTCTACAACGACATCATTTGGCAGCCACTCCCATGGATGCGGCTCAATGTCGAAACCCAGTTTCCCATTGCAGCAGGAGGTTCCGAATTTCGCGAGTGGGCCAGCAACGTCACCCTCATGCCTAATGACGCTGTTGAGCTGGCTTTTGGTTACCGCCAACTCAACAATCACCCTATTCTTACCGACTCAAACCGTATCGATTTTCGAGCTTATTTACGCATTAGTGACTCCTGGGGGCTTGGCTTCTACCAGCGCTGGGAGCTCGATGACAGCACGGTAGAAGTACAGCAATACAACCTCTACCGTGATTTTGACAGTTGGGTTGCTTCGGTCGGGCTTCACATTCGAGACAATCGTGATGCACCTGAAGAATACGGCATCATGCTCAACTTCACCCTCAAAGATTTCCCTTCCGTTCGATTACCTTTGTCCGTTGACAATGAATAAACTCATTGATCTAAACGACTGCCAAACAAACAACGTATTCCCCTATCCTACTCACCACAATGACACCCGAAGAACTCACCACCAGTTTACAATGGCGCTATGCGACCAAGGTTTTTGATACCGAAAAAAAAATCGCTCCTGATACCTGGAGCACCCTCGAGGAAAGCATGATACTCACCCCCTCCTCCTTCGGCCTGCAGCCATGGAAATTCATCACCATCACCTGCAAAAAGACAAAACAAGATTTACTTGAGCACTCATGGCATCAGCGCCAAGTGACGGATTGTTCGCATATGGTGGTACTCTGCGCCAGAGACGGCATGAATCAAAAAGACATCGATAAGTGGCTCGATCAGCTTGCGGAAGTGCGCGGCGTCTCTCGAGAAAGCCTTGAAGGCTATGCCGGAATGATGAACGGCTTCTTCGGCAGTATGGACGACAACCAGACTCTCGCATGGGCAAAAAATCAGGTTTATATCGCACTCGGCCAGCTCATGACCAGTGCTGCCGTGCTTGGCATTGACGCTTGCCCCATGGAAGGCATTGTCCCTACCGAATATGATCGTATTCTTGGTTTAGAAAATAGTGGTTTCTCCACAACCGTCGCTTGCGCGATGGGATACCGTTCAAGTAGTGATAAATATGCCGAGCTTCCTAAGGTGCGCTACAGCGCCAACGAAATACTAAAAACCGTCTGCTAGGGCCGGGCTAAGGACTAGGAGAACTAGACCCAAGCTGAGGAGCACGACTGAGGAAAGCGGCGAGGTATGCTAATGTGCATACCCGCAAATACTTTCCTATGGCTTCCCTGCCGCTTTTAATTTCTCGTAATAGCGTTGGACTATGAGCTTCAATATTTCGTGGGCAGTTTGTTTGCTCTTGTCCTGATAGCTGACTTTCACCTCAGCATTCTCTAGGCGAACACTAAATTTCTCCCTGATGCGGGCCTTCGCAGCCTCCAGGTCCTTGAGCTGCCACAGATCAATGAGTTTTTGCTCTTCGATGACATTCTCCAGAACATCATCAGCGAGCATATGCCGCCTAAAACTATCTAGCTGAAAGCCTTCAGCCGCCTTACCCATAGTGCCTTCAAATCTAAACTCCTGGTTTTGTTTGGCTTGATACTTTTTATAACCTTTGTAAGCGACAAAGATTCCCCCGGATCCCAATATTAGAAGTAAGACTGCTGCTAATATGATGATGGTGCTGCGCTTCATATAGTTAAATTACCTGAGCCGCTGCCATGTGCCAAGCACATTGGCACAAGCTATGCGATGATGCATCTTGGCAACGCTATTGTTTTTCAAGCTATATTGTTTCCAGCTTCGATCTTGTCTTTTCACTCTTTTCGAATTGCGTGAACGTAATTTGTCGCCATGCTCTGGCGCGTTGAGCACAACTCCGGTCAATCCCTCGCCTGATGAATTCTGCGACCTCGCAGAGGAAGGCAACGTCGTGCCCGTCTATGCCCAACTCGCCGCAGATTTTGAGACTCCACTCTCTGCCTACGTCAAAATCAGTGGTCATGGTGAAGCCTTCCTCTTTGAGAGTGCCGAAAGCTCTGGCGAGAGCGGCCGCTATTCTATTTTAGGCAATAATCCACGCGCCGTCATCAAGGCCGAGGGACTCGAAATCACACACTGGCAAAAAGGCGAGCATGGTAATAAGCGAACATGGACTGCCAAAAAAGATGTGCTCGCAGAATTGGAACAAATCATGGCGCAATACAAGCCGGCTCCACACGGAGATGCCCCGCCATTTTATGGAGGTGCTGTCGGTTATCTCTCCTATGATGCCGTGCGCCAATTCGAACCCAGCATTGGACCCGCAACCAACGATGACCTAGGCCTGCCCGACGCCCTCTTCATCATCGCTGACACCCTGTTGATTTTTGATCACCGTTTACGCCGATTACTTGTCGTCGCTAATGCCTTCATTGATGAGCATGACAGTCCTGAGGCAGCCTACCAAGACGCATGCCTGCGGGTTCAAGGACTCATCGAAACACTCAATGTAGAACTCCACGTCCCACCTCTCAATGGTCTAGCTGATTTTGAAACTCCCAAGGCAAGCAGCAATACCACTCAGGCAGAATATGAGCAAATGGTGCTCAAGGCCAAAGAATACATCGCTGCCGGTGACGCCTTTCAGGTTGTTCCCAGCCAGCGTTTTGAAACAGACTTCGCAGGGACCCCTGTCGACCTCTATCGCGCCCTGCGGCACATTAATCCATCTCCTTACATGTTCATCCTCGAGCTGGATGGTTTTTCACTCGTTGGCAGCTCTCCCGAAGTACACGTGCGTGCCATCGACGGCCGTATCGACATTCGCCCCATCGCAGGAACCCGCTGGAGAGGTAAAACCACCGAAGAAGATGACGCCTTAGCCGCCGATCTCCTAGCCGACGAAAAGGAATGCGCAGAACACTTAATGCTCGTTGACCTCGCGCGCAACGACGTTGGACGCATCTCCAAACACGGCAGCGTTACCGTTGATGATTTCATGATTGTCGAGCGCTACAGCCATGTGATGCACATTGTATCCAACGTGCATGGTGAGCTAGACGAGAACCACTCTTCCTATGATGTGCTGCGCGCCACCTTCCCCGCCGGCACCGTCAGTGGCGCCCCCAAGATCCGCGCCATGCAGATCATCAACGAGCTCGAAAAAAACAAGCGCTGCACCTATTCGGGTGCCGTAGGTTACTTCGGCTGGGATGGCAGCCACGACTCCTGCATCACCTTGCGCACCTGCCTGCTCAAAGATGGCAAGGCCTACGTCCAGGCCGGAGCAGGCGTCGTTGCCGATAGCAATCCTACCTACGAATACGAAGAAACCGTCAACAAATCCATGGCCATCATCCGCGCCATCGGG
>JAFMDE010000116.1 GCA_017857425.1 Akkermansiaceae bacterium | reverse complement strand
CCCCATGTTCTCATGTAGTGCAGTGACGGCTTGTAAATATCGATCGTATTCGTAGCTGCGAGCGATGACCCATAATCATCAACCACGTAGATATGAGGCTGGCCCTTGATTCGGAACTTCGTTCCCAGAGGATAAACAGACCAGTCAGCCGCCGCACTGCGCACACTACCATACTTGAGTCTGCTACCACTTGCATTGATCATACCATAGGCACCAGGCTCATTCTCCATATGCGAGTAGGATGTCGTCCGCACATAGCGCGTTCTGTTTGAGTGGCTCGTGTAAGTCGGCATACCATGCTTATCCTTGGGCAGATCACTTGCCTTGCTGATCGTGTTTGCAGAGGCAGGCTCAGGCAAAAAGTTCTTCGAGGATGGGGAATTCCCTCCCACAAAGCTCAATGCACGGGTTTTCACCGCACCAACAGATTCCGAAAGGTTCGTTGTAAGGTTGGTGGAGCAGGAGCATAAAGCACCCAGAGAGAACAGTGAAAGGGCTACAAATAAAGTTTTGGGGAACATAGTGAAATGAGAGGTAATAATAAGTAAATCGACGACCAAAGCTCAATGAGCTTAGAAAAGCGGTATATAAAATTACTGAAAGAATGGCAATACTTTTCCGTAAGGGGACGATTTCACCCCCTAGCATACGCTCCGCTGCTAATATTCCATAAATGCCAGCATTTCAAGTTGTGCCGCGCAAGCGATATGCCATATTGCGTCGCACTCAACGCGCGCCCTTTTCCCAGATGCAAAAAAAAGTTCTTATTATCGGAGCCGGTCCTGGCGGACTCACCAGCGGCATGATGCTGGCTCACCGTGGTTATGATGTGACCATCATTGAAAAAGCAGCAACGATTGGAGGCCGTAATGCTGCGATTCAGGCTGGCGATTACACCTTTGACACCGGCCCTACCTTCCTGCACCAGAAATTCACTCTCGATGAAGTATTTGGTGAGACCGGCCGCAAGCCAGAAGATTACATGGAGTTTGTCAAACTCGACCCCATGACCACCCTCACTTGGGGTGATGTCTCTTTGGAGACCAGCTTCAACCAAGAAACGATGGCTCGCAACATCGAGGCGGCTTTTCCTGGCGAGTCAGCGAATTACCAGCGCTTCATGGACGACCACGCTGAAAAGCTGCGCACCATTTTCCCCTGCTTGCTGAATTCCTACCATAAGCTCACAAGCTATTTCAAGCCGCACATGCTCAAGGCCCTGCCCTATGTGGCCACACGCAAATCCGTCATGGATGTGCTCAGCGAATACTTCACCGACGAGCGCCTAAAGCTAGCCTTCACCTTCCAAGCTAAGTATCTAGGCATGTCTCCCTGGAACTGCCCCGCCCTCTTCAGCATCCTTTCCTACATCGAATACGCACACGGCATCTACCACGTCCAAGGTGGACTTTCCAACATCTCAGCCGGCATGGCTAAGGTATTCGAGGAAGAAGGCGGCAAGTTCATGCTCAACACCGAGGTCAAGGAAATCCAATACACCGGCAAGGAAGCATCAAGCGTCATACTCTCTGACGGACAAACTCTCCACTGTGACAAACTCATCGTCAATGCCGACTACGCTCACGCCCGTTCAACTATCTTTGGCGAGAAAAACGAAAGCCGAGAGTCACTACTGAAGAAAAAGTATTCCTGTTCTACCTTCATGCTCTATCTCGGGCTCGATAAGATCTACGAAGAAGAGCCTCACCACCACGTGCTCTTCGCTGAGGACTACCACCAAAACTTGCGCGACATTCAGGACGAGAAGGTCATCTCCAAGGACATGTCCATCTACATCAGGAACTCAAGTGTCACTGACCCCACCGTGGCACCTCCGGGACACTCCCAAATTTACATCCTCGTTCCCACCATCAACACCCGCAACAACAACCCATGGGAGGAAGATCACCAAGCCTACCGAGATAAGATACTCGATCGCATCATCGAGCACACAGGCATGAAGGACCTTAAGGAGCACATCGTTGAAGAACGCTGCATCACACCCAAAGGATGGGAAGACGGAAACATCTTTATCGGTGCTACCTTCAACCTGGCGCACACCATGGATCAAATGCTCTATCTTCGCCCTCAGAACAAGCTTAAGGGCTTTGAGAACATTTACCTCGTTGGCGGCGGCACTCACCCCGGCAGCGGCTTACCTACGATCTACGAGAGCGCCCGCATATCAGCCAACCTCATTTGCGAATCATACGGTAAAGATCGTCAACGCATCGACTACGCAACAGAATTGCTCAGCGCAGGCGTATAATCATCAGAACTCGTAATGAGACGCTCTATTGCAACCGCCTTCTTATTGGTATTCTGCCTGATAGGAAACAGCTACAGCAATGATCAAAACGTCGCGGCTAAGGCCAAGGCGAACAATAAAATCTATCACCAGTGGCACAACATTTGCCTCAACGGTGACACCGACCAGATCGACACACAAATCAAACGCTTCGAGGCTAGACTCAAAACCAACCCTAACGACCAGCTGGCGCGCGTATACTTGGGAAGTGCCAATGCCCTCCGTGCCAAAGCCAGCTTCTGGGTACTCACCAAGCTGAAGTATCTCAAAGAAGGCCAACGGCTCATGGATGAAGCTGTTCAAAAAGCACCCACACAACCACGGGTGCGTTTGATACGAGCCGCCGCATCCTACAAAGTACCCAAGCAGTTTGGCCGCCGAAAAATCGCCATTGCTGACTTTGAAAAGCTCATGCCCATCGCCGCCGACGGCCCCTCAAACCTCGCTGATAATGAACGTCAGGTTATCCTCTATTACGCGTGGCTCACCTTTAAAGACGATAAACACCCTCAAGCAGACAAGGCCAAAGCACTCTGCCACGCTATTGCACCAAACTCAAAATACGGCAAGCTCACCACGCCATGATCTATCAACTCAAAAGAGAACAGCACATCAACTGCAGCTTAAGCGATGCATGGGCATTTTTCTCCACTCCCAGAAATCTTGACAAATTAACACCTGACTCCGTTGGTTTCAAAATCACTCACTGCAGCTCAGAGACCGCACATGAAGGTCAGATGATAGGCTATAAAGTCAAAGTAGCTCCCTTCATCTGGGTCACATGGCTCACAGAAATCACCAAGGTCAACGACATGCACTCCTTTGTGGATGACCAACGCATAGGACCTTACAAAGTCTGGCATCACACCCACCGCTTTGAAGAACAAGACGGCGGCGTCTTGATGACCGATGAAGTCACCTACGTGATGCCCTTTGGTATTATCGGCACCATCGTTCACGGCCTCTTTGTTAAAAACAAACTTCGCCACATTTTTGACGAGCGTAAGCGCCTCTGCGAGCAGTATTTTAGCGCAGAAAACGCTTCAGCCAATTGATCTTATCTCCATAAGGAGGCAGTAGCTCAAACATGTCAGGCCCCCAAGTCGGCTTGGTTACCATGGCACGTTCATAACTAAAGGCCTGCACGCCCGCCTTACCGCGGTATCGTCCATAGCCGCTAGACCCTACTCCACCGAAGGGCATCTCCAAGCTGGATCCCTGCTTCATGGTGTCATTGATGCACACACCTCCAGATCGGACGTCATTCATCAGCCGCTGCTTCATCACCGCATCCTCACTGAAAATATACAAGGCAAGCGGTGAGCCATATTGCCCCAAACGAGCCAACAAATCCTCATAATCAGAATAGCTCAACACAGGTAATAGCGGACCAAAGATCTCTTCCTGCATCACCTCCGTATTCCAATCCACCTCCGGTAAAATCCTCGGCGCCAAGCGCAAGCTTTCTCGGTCATCCTCACCGAATTTCAGTGCCCCATCAGGAATGAGATTTTCAAGACGCGCGTAGTGCCTCTCATTGATGACATGAGCCATTTCCTCACTCCAAGGAATCGTTGAGAGCTTCTCCTTCATCGCTTCCACCAGAGCGTCCTTCACCTCTGCTGCAACGACCACATAGTCCGGAGCAAAACAAGTCTGACCACCATTAAAAAACTTACCCGTAAGGATGCGCTGGGCAGCAACATCCACCTTAGCACTGGCATCAACAACACACGGGCACTTACCACCCAGCTCCATGATGTTGGGGGTGAGATTCTTCGCAGCCTTAGCCGCGACGATTTTACCGACATGAGTGCTGCCGGTGAAAAACACAAAATCAAACTCCCGATCCGTCAGATCATTGGCAACGTGTCCGTCACCGGTAACCACCGCGACGTGCTCGGGCGCAAATGCCTCAGCGATGATCTTGGCCAGCAGCTGTTCACAAGCTGGAGCCATCTCCGAAGGTTTCAGCACCACGGTATTACCAGCAGCTACCGCAGCGATCAGAGGGCTAAGAGAAAGCTGCATTGGGTAATTCCACGGAGCCACGATAAGCACCATGCCGAATGGGTCCCGTCTAAGCTCAGACCGGCATGGCAAAAAATAGACAGGGCTTTTCACCCGCCTCGTTTTCAACCATTTCACAGAAGACTTACGGATCAGCCGCAATTCCTGCAAAAGAAAATAATACTCCGCAAGATAGGCCTCTACATCGGGCTTCCCCAAATCACGCGCTAACGCATCCAGCAACGCATCACGATGACTAATCAAAACCTGCTCTAGTCGATCCAGCGCGCGCTTTCGAAATGAAAAATCGCGTGTCGCACCCGAGGCAAAATAAGCCCGTTGCTGCTCCATTAGGGACGTTAAATCCTCAGTCTGACTGGCTTGCGATATCATCAATTATTGATGCTGACACTAATCCCGTCAGAGCAGTTGACAAGCGGTTATTCCATGGAATGATCTCGGCATGTCATCTCATCGTGTAACCGTCATAGGCGCTGGCCTTGGAGGTATCTCCGCAGCTATTTCCCTCAAGGCAGCCGGTTATGATGTCGAAGTTTTTGAGAAAAACGGTCAGATCGGCGGCAAGCTCAACGTCATGGAAAAAGACGGCTTCACCTTTGACCTGGGCCCCTCGATCTTCACCCTACCACAATTCTTCCAAGACCTCTTTGAGCGTGCTGGCAAAAAAATGGAGGACTACGTTCAACTTGATGCCGTCACCCCGCACTGGCGCAATTTATTTGAGAACAAACCCACCATCGACCTTTACCAAGAAGAAGACCTGATGCGTCAGGAGCTCGATAAACTACCCGGTGACCCGGAAGCTCACTGGCGTGAATTCAAAGCCTTCCTCACCTACGGCAGAGAGCAATACGACATCGTCAATGATGGCTATTTTGACAAGGGGCTCGACAACCTCTGGGAATTCATCAGCTATTACAAACTCAAACTGTTAGGCGGCAAGATCGATTACAAGAACAGCATGTCTGAGTCCATTCACCAACGACTCAGTGACCCGCAACTCCGGATGATCTTTGAATACTTCATCAAGTATGTCGGCTCATCGGCTATGGATTCACCAGGATACATGAACCTCATGCCCATGATCCAGTTCGACTATGGATTGTGGTATGTCCGTGGCGGCATGTATAACCTCGCTAAAGGGCTCGGCAAACTCATGGAGGAAATGGGCATCCCCATCCACCTGAATGCCGATGTTGAAGCGATTGAAAAGTCGGGCAAGCAAGTCACTGGCATCCGCATGACAGACGGCACCGTGCATGCCAGTGACATCATCGTCAGTAATATGGAGGTGATCCCAGCCTACAAAAAACTTCTCAACGAACCGATCTCCTTCACCCGCAAGCTGGAAAAATTCGCTCCTGCATGCTCTGGCATCGTGCTGCACATAGGTACCAACAAACCCTTCCCCCAGCTGGCACATCACAACTTTTTCTACTCCGAAGACCAGCACAAGCACTTCGATACCGTCTTTCACAAAAAGCAATTACCTCAGGACCCCACCCTTTACGTCGTCGCTCCCACACGCACCGATCCCAGCAAGGCCCCCGAGGGTTGTGACAACATCAAGATCCTGCCGCACATCCCGCCTCTGGAGGAAGGCTCGGGCATCACCCACGAAGACTACGTTGCCCTCAAGGACAGGTGCATTGATAAGATGGAACGCTGCGGCCTGACGGGTCTTAGAGAGAGCATCGTCGTTGAAGACCTGCTCACCCCCGTCGACATTGAGCGCATGTATCGGTCTAATAGAGGATCTATCTATGGTGTCGTCACCGATTGGAAATTGAACTACGGCTTCAAAGCGCCCAAGACCAGCAGCCGCTATAAAAACCTCTACTTCACCGGTGGCAGCACCAACCCAGGCGGCGGCATGCCCATGGTCGTGCTCTCTGGCCAGCAATGTGCCGACCGCATCATCAAACGCCACCCCGTGAGCTGAGCCCATGTCCGCCATGCTTGTCATGCCGGTAATGGCCATCCTTTTTGCCCCTGCCATCTGGTATCTTCTCGGACGCCCACGCTTCCTGTCTTCCTTGCCGCCGGCAGAAAAACCCGGAAAAGCCTCAGCGGCGATCTCCATCATCATCCCTGCCCGCAACGAGGAGGCCAACATCGCCAGACTACTGGAATCAATCCAGCAACAATCGTCACAGCCCCTCGAGACCAT
>JAFMDE010000015.1 GCA_017857425.1 Akkermansiaceae bacterium | reverse complement strand
CACCAGAGGCGATGGTAGCGAGTTTGGATAAGAGCCTCAAGGCACTGCGTTGTGATTATCTTGATGTGCTGATGGTGCATGAGCCAACCGGAGCCATCGAGCGCATGGATGACTTGGCAGCCAAGGCGGAGGAATTAAAACAGCAGGGCAAGATCAAGGCATGGGGCCTGGCATTTGACTGGGACACAGCCAATGTGCATGAGTCGGTATTTGACCGCTTTGATATCCTTCAATTCAACAACTCACCCGAGGCTGCGCATTACGGCAGGACACTCGAGCAGCGACGCGATGCGGCTAATATTTTCTTTTCTCCCTTCAGGCAGCGCCAAGATTTAACACCTGCTGAGGTTCTGCAGAAGCTCTGGCAGGATTTCCCCAACAGTGTGGTGCTGTGCTCGATGTTCAATCCCAAGCATATCGCGGCCAATGCGGAGCTAGCCCAGAAATTGAGTTAGCGATTAGCTCCCTTATCAGCTATCATTCATCCTTCATCCGCCATCAAACCATGTTCTCCATCCTCATCCTCACCAAAAACGAAGAGATCAACATGCGTGATTGCATGGAGTCGGTCTCCTGGTGCGATGATGTGGTGGTGTTGGATTCATTGAGTGATGATGACACTTGTGAGATGGCGGAGGACATGGGGGCTCGGGTGTTTGAGCGGCCCTTTGATGACTTTGGTGCCCAGCGTAACTATGCGTTGGATGAGATTGAGTTCAAGCATCCGTGGGTGTTTCATCTGGATGCGGATGAGCGTTTTAACGAGGAGCTGCGCGCAGAGTGTGAGCGGGTGATTGAGGAAGATGTGCACAGTGCTTATTTCGTGCCCAATAAAATCATCTTTCTGGGGAAGTGGATCAAGCACTGCACCCAGTATCCTTACCCGCAGGTGCGTTTATTGAAGATCGGTGAGGTGCGCTTTATGAAAGCCGGGCATGGCCAAAAAGAAGATACGGCGACGCGGGGGGTAGGGCACATTGATATCCCTTATGATCATTACAATTTTTCCAAGGGGATCGGGGACTGGCTTGAGAAGCATGAGGAGTATGCCGAGAAAGAGGCGAGTGCGGCAACGAGCCTGGCAAGGAGTCCGCTGAAGGAGTGTTTTTCTGGGGATGGCATGGCGCGCAAACGTGCGATGAAATCATGGTTTGTCAGGATGCCCTGCCGACCGTTGATCAAGTTTGTGCATCTCTATTTTTTGAAGTTGGGATTTCTTGATGGTTATCCGGGGCTTGTCTATTGTCGTTTGCAAATGAAGTATGAAATCATGATTGCCACCAAGCGTGCCTCCAAACGTGACGAAGCACGAGGAAGTGCAGCATCATAAAAAACAATCTATGAAAATTCTAGTAACAGGAACAGGTGGTTATATTGGGTCTCTGGCAGCACGTCGCTTGCTCGAAGCGGGTATGGAGGTGGTGGGAGTGGATTCCTGTGTCCGGGGCTTCTTGCAGCCGATGGAGATTCTGAGGAAAGAATACGGCGAGAAAAAATTCCGTTATTACAAAAAGGATATTCGCACTGAGATTGACTCGGTGTTTGCTTCTGAGCCCAGCATCGATGCGGTGATGCATTTTGCTGCCTTGTGCAATGTGGGGGAATCTGAACAGAGTCCGAATCTCTACTTTGACAACAACGTCGGTGGCGTGGTGTCCTTATTGGATGCGATGAAGCAAGCTGGTGTGGCCAAGCTGGTGTTCTCCTCGACCTGTGCGACCTATGGTAACCCTGAGCAGGAAGTGATCTCAGAGACACACCCACAAAATGCGCCGACCAGTCCGTATGGCGAGTCCAAGGCGATGGCGGAGCGGGTGATCGACTGGTATGGCAAGCTTTTTGGTCTGCGTAGTGTCAAGATGCGCTACTTTAACATCTGTGGCGCTGCCGATGACTCACTCTTTGGAGACTCTAAAAAACCCTCGTTCCACCTGATGCAAAATGCAGTGCGTGCAACCATGGGTATCGCTCCTTTTGTATTAAACTATACCGAGGTGGATACCCCTGATGGATCTCCGATTCGTGATTACATCAATGTGGAGGATCTGGTGGATGCGCATATCAAGGCACTGGATTATCTGGAATCCGGTGGTGAGAGTGATGTCTTTAATCTGGGCACAGGAACGGGCAACTCGGTTTTTGAAATTGTCACTGAGGTCGAGCGTATCATGGGCGTGGAGCTGGAAAAATCAGTGGGCGAGCGACGCGGTGGAGATGCCAATATCGCGGTAGCGGATAACCGCAAAGCGAAAGAGCTGCTCGGCTGGGAGCCTAAGCGCAGCTTGGAGGAGTCGGTAAGATCACTAGCGAAGTGGTATGAGTCGCGCCCGAATGGCTGGGATTATTGATAGCCGCTTTGCGGCAGTTCGAGTTGAGAGTTCGAGTTCGAGTTGGGAATCGCGTGATGCGGAAGAAATGAGCCGCTTTGCGGTGATGGGGGATGAAGGGTAGCCGCAGAGCGGCAGTTCGAGTTGAGAGTTCAAGTTTAAGTTTGGAGCCGCCTAAGGCGGAAAAAATTTGGGACGAGGGATGACTTGGCCAAAAATGCAAGACCTCAAGATTGAAAATACAAGATAGCAGCCGAGACAAATTTGACTTACTTTAGCACCCCCAGTGGTTTTTCCTCTGGGGGTTTTTGTTTAGTTGGGGTAATCACAGTTTAGGCATCACATGATAGCCATCCACAGCACAGCAGTATGAATTTTGTTTTTCTCAACCAGTATTACCCACCCGATGCGGCGCCAACGGGAATCATGCTTGCGCGGGTGGTGCAGGAAATGACCAAGGCGGGGCATGAGGTGACGGTGATCTGTGCCAAGGGAGGCTACGCTTCGAGAGATGCCAACGATCAAGAGGACGGCAAAGCGGAGCAGCTTGAGGAAGGTGGGCTAAGTGCATTGCGTGTATTGCGTGTGGGGGCGACTTCATTTGGTCGTGGAACCTTCTTGGGCAAGTTGGTGGATTATGTGAGTTTTTACTTAGGGGTGGTGTGGGCATTGGCACGCCTGCCTCAACAGCCCGATAAGATCGTTGCTTTGACGACTCCTCCGTATTTATCGATTTTAGCCCGTATTTTTTCCAAGGTGCATGGTTGTGGTCATGCTCATTGGGTCATGGATCTCTATCCGGATGTGATGGTTGCTCACGGTATGCTGAAATCCAATGGCCTACTGCACAAGCTACTCGCGGCCTTAACACGTTGGGGTTTTGGTGGGCAGCGCTGCAGCACGGTGCTTTCACTAGGTCCAGATATGGCGAAACGAGTCGCTGGCTATCTGGATTCAGAGGCAAAAAGCCCTTGGGTGCCTCTGTGGAGTGGTTCTGAGAGTGCGGAGGCTAAGCAGGAACATGTTATGGCTCTGCGCAAGAGCCGAGGCTGGAAGGATGATGAACTTATTGTGATGTATTCCGGCAATATGGGCCTGGGGCATTTGTTTGATGAGGTGCTTTTAGCGGCATCAGATGCCGAAAACAGCGGTGAGACCTCTCGTTTTGTTTTTTTTGGTGGCGGCAAGCGGCGTGCTGAGGTGGAGGCTTATGTCAAGGCACACCCCGGCGCACCCCTTGAGCTCTACGATTACGTCAATGCGGAAGATCTTGATACACATCTGGCAAGTGCGGACGTGCATCTGGTGTCTCTGCGGCCGGAGTGGGACGGCACGATGGTTCCTTCCAAGCTTCAGGGGGTATTTGCGGCGGGCCGCCCGGTGATTTTCATAGGCTCTGAAGAGAGCTCGATTGGTCAATGGGTATCACAGAGTGGTGCTGGCTGGCTGGTGACACCGGGAGATGTGGATGCTCTGAAAGCGGCGATTGCCGAGGCCTCACAAGCTGGCGAGTGTGATCGCAGAGGAGGACTTGCGCGCAGCTACGGAATGGAGTATTTTAGCGGCAATGAAAATGCATGCCGTGTCGCCGATTTGATCATGAATAGATCTGAACATTAGTTTGTTATCATCTATTTGTTAGCGGCCGGCGGCTGCACGGCATGCGCCAGTATCAATCATATTTCATGGTTGATAATTAATATATATTAAGTAATCTACCCAAATGTCTCGCAGCAAGAGAAAGAGAAGAAGAATCCAAAGACACCTGAGGGACCATAAGTCTACTTATTGGGCTCTTCTTTTGATTGTAGCTTCTTCTGCGATTGTGATGACGCTTGCTAATATGCTCATCAAAGAGGAGAGCCGTTACAAGAAGACGGTCAAGGAGCTCGTCGGCACTCCCGAGCAGAGGTATCAGAATGCTTTAGGCATGATGATTGAGGGTGACAGCAAGCAGGCGGGCGTGGTGATGTTCAACCTAGCAAGGCTTGGTGATTCTGTAGATAACCCGCTCGGTTATGGTAAAGCCCACCTCTGGGTTGCCGAGGATAAGCTGTCTCACTTTAATGCTGATTTTATCTGGAAATTCCCTGGGCTCGATCAGAGGGGCAGCAATATGTTGGCACTGCCAGAAGATGAGCAGACATCCACTATTCAGCTTCATCTTGCTCATGCCGTTGCATTGAACCCAGAACTTGAGAGATCGTTCGTTTTGTGGGCTGCTACTTTAGCGTCTCAAGGAGAACGTAACCGAGCGGCTGAAATTCTGATGAATGCCATCGGTCATGAGGATCAACCACACCCTAATTTGCATGTGCCCTTGGCGCACATCCTTGCGATGAAGGGCAACGATCTTGAGCTGAAGGATAGAGCACTCTATTTATTTACCAACTTAGGTAGAACGACACGGCACAGTAGGGGAACGGATATTTCAGGAAGAATCACCTATATTCTGAGCGCTATTATTCTTCAGCGATATGAGATTGCGGATACCGCATTGCAAATTCTAGAGTCGAGGTTTGCGACGAACAGAGCCCAGCTTAGTGAAGCGAAGGCTGGCTCGCCCGCAGAGCAGGTGAGGGCACTGCGCATGGCTTACCATTATCATAGGGCGATCGCAGCCTTTAAAGATCTGCCATCTGGTGCCGTATCGGGCTTCGACAAAGTATTGGATGAGTTAGAGCAAGTGGTCCGTGTTCAGCCTGAATGCGATTCAGCAATCGCGGCACTGTCTTATATTGCGGAGAGAGATGCTAGTCAGAGAGAGAGGGTTGCCAATGTTCTCCAAGAGGTGTTATCAACAACGACCTCTGCCCGCAATTCTCAGGCTAAGTCACGAGTCAATATTTCACTGGCAACACTCGATCCTGGAGCGACAAAAGACAGACGTAAGCTGCTCGAGGACGCTGTGTTATCTGACCCCGGCAATGCGGAGGCTATTCTGCAGCTAACGCAAGATTTACTTGCTGAGGAGAATCCCGATCATTCTCGCGTTGAGCAAATGATTAGGAAAGCGCTGAGAAGCTGTGACCAGATTTACCACCCTGATTTATATCACAGGCTGGGTGAGGTGCAGGTGCATCATGAAAATTGGCAAGGTGCTATTGTATCTTTAGAAAAAGCTTTGTCTGAGGCATCAGCCAAGGAGTCCGTGCATCAATTGCTTGCCACTGCCTACAGAGCTATCGGGCAAGCAGATATAGCTCAACAGCACCAGAAATTAGCGGCAAAAAAAGCCAAGTGAGCAGGAGCTTAGATGGTGACTTGAACGAAAAGAAATGACGTCAGAAAATAATCAACAGAGTCAATGGAAGGCTTGGGTAGTTACCGCTTTAGCGGCGCTATTGTGGCTACCCATGCTGCAGGTGTATTTTGATATTCTGCAGCAGAGGGATAGCTACAAGCTATGGCCTTTATTGGCTTTTGTTGTCGCAGTGATGTTTGTGCTTCGTTGGAGGCGTGCTCCTATTGCTCATACCTATGCTCCGCGATGGGCTCTATGGTTGAGCTTTGTAACAGCGATATTCTTGATGCTGTTTGCTCTTTTGTATTATGTGCCATATGCAGCGACGATGGGGTGGTTGGCTATCATGGTAACTGCAGCTCTCTACGTCTCATCATTTAGAAAAGTAGAGAATTTGTTGGGCTTGTTGTTGCTGCTTTTATTGCTTCTAAGGCCTCCCTACCAGATGACGCTTCGGCTCATGGTTTGGATGGAGAATTTGAGCGCAACGACCGCCTCAAAAATGCTCGACTATGGGGGCACTACTCACATCATTCAGGGTAATGTATTGAGTCTTCCTAGTTATGATTTTCGTATTGATCATATCTGCAGTAGTTGGGTTTCTTTAGTAAGCATGGTGGCATGTGGCGCTGCGGTTTGTGTGGCAAGGAATAGGCGCCTTTCACACTGTTTGGTGGTTTTATTAATGTCCATCGTCTCGACCTGGGTGCTGAACATTCTGCGTATCTTTATCGTTGTTAACGTTAAGATACGCTATGGGTTGGACCTTATAGAGAGCTCGTATGTTGGCATTTACCATCTGATGTCATTCATGCTGGGTATCTTTTTGGTGCTGTGCACAGATGCGCTGGTTAGCTTCCTTTATTCTCGAGCAAAGAAAGATGTCGTGGATAGCGACATGATCAGGCGAGCGAAAAGCCCATTTGCAAGAATCTGGACATCAGTTTCTAATATAGAGTTGAATCGTATTCTTGGCTACTTTGTATCTTTGAGGCCTGTCAAAATTGGTCGTGCTTCATTCGTCGTTATTGTGGTGATACTTACATCTTTGATTGGCATGGAGGCAGTTGTTAAATACTACCGCCAAGCCGTGACCAAAATGGAGTTCATGCATGATGAAGAAGGTCTGACGAAGTTGGGTGAAAATTCATTTATCCCTGATCGCGATGGCTGGGAACTCACTAGTTATGATACAGAGAGGCGTGAAGCATCCAATGTGTGGGGGGCTTTCTCAAGCACCTGGAGACTAAAGTACAACGGCTTAACGGTTACTTTCTCTTTAGATTATCCGTTTCATGAATGGCATGATGTGAAGCGCTGTTATTACAAGGTGGGCTGGCAGCTTGTGGACGAAAAAATTCAGAGAAAGTTGCCTACCTTTGCGTGGCAGGCTTCTGAGACAGATATGCTCCTTCCCAATGGCAATGCGGGCTTTATTTTATGCAGTAACTGTGACCACCTCGGCAGTCCCGTGGTTCCAAAGCCAGCAAAGCACGATCTTTCGATGCTCGTTTATCGTCTTCAACGCAATCAGATGACTCCACCATTTGGTGATGCATATGACCAAGACCGGCGCACATTATACCAAACCCAATGCATGGTCGCTAATCCGCTTCCTCTAGATGAAGCAACCAAGGAACAAATTAGGCTCATGTATGTCGATTTTCGTGAGCAAATAAGAAGAGCAATCGCCAGTCACAGTCCCCAAAAGTAGCAGCTCATTAGAGACAAAATAATGAACAACCCATACGGTCAATACAAGCTTGCCAAGCTGAGGCATAAATCCATCTTGCGCTACATTTGGGTTCTTTTAACCAGATTCCCCGCTTTTTTGATATGGCAGCTGTCGCGTCTCATTCCAGATGAGTTAGGTCGTCGTATTCGAAAGCGCTTAGGGTTTTTGTTTATTCCGTTTCAGGCCCTGCTTGATTTATCCATGTTCTGGCTCACCACACGAGCCTGGAAGCATCTTGCCTTTGCATCGCCAATGATCATCTTATTGGCTTGGATTTTTTCGACACTTTTCCTCGCCAACAGTATGAGTGAGGAGGATTTCTACAAACAATACCGGAAGTCAATGATGTCGGCCCTGCAAACAGGAAATCACAAAAAAGCTGATTTCTTGGCGGGCAAGCTACTAACAGTTAGCGCATATCAGAGAGATGAGGCCATGTTGTTTGCCGCAATGATTGCAGCCAATGAAATGGGAAATATTCCGAGGAGGGATATGCTGCGCCAGCGCCTGACCACTGAGCTTAATTCACCCCGGACACATCTCTGGTCTGCTACGGCGCTACTGTCGGATAGATCGCGAGGACGTAGCAATGTGCCACGTGCTATTGATCATATCAAAAAGGCAATTACTCTGAGTGATAATGCCGAGGAGATTAAAAGGATGAAGATGCAGCTGGTGAATGTGTATTACCGTGCTGACCGACCCAAAGCTGCTCTGGAAATTCTCAATGAGCTTGGAGTTACCGACTACCGAATGGGTGTTTTGCGAGGTAGTATCTATTTACGCAATAACGAAAAGCTCAATGCCAGAGAGGCGGCGAGTAAGACGCTAGAAAGCTTGAACACAGACGATGTCAATAAAGAGGATTATCTTAAGGTGAATCTTGATGCGCTGAGTATTTTGTCTGATGCTGGTGGTAATTTGTCATTGATTGATGAAAACCTGACAGGGCTGATCTCTCTGATGGAGAAGAAATTGTCACTCAATCCAGACGATTCAGAATTAAAGGCGATCATGGCGCAGTCCTATCTCTTGCTTGGGCGGACCCTATTCCAAAAGCCTGGCAATTCTGACCACCACAGAACGCTCATTTCTTTTGATAAGGCCTTAGCGGTGGCAGAGGTGATGCCACCCCAAATCGGCCAATTCACCTTGTATATTGGCAGTATGCCAGAGCAGCGTATTCGTGAGGCTCTTATTCAAGGCGACGGTGTGGCTATTGGGCATATTCTTCTCGGCATTAATGCATGGAAGAAGGGGATTATGGATACTGCAGATTTCCATTTTCGTTTAGCCTGTGCTCACAAGCCTAATTCTCTAAGGGTGCTAGAATACGCAGCGCTTCAATATGCCCAAAAGCCAATCTCAGGTTCTTTCAAAATGTCTCTGGGTCGAGATCCTAGTTGGCGTCAAGCCATTGCTTTACTTGATCTAGCAGCTGAGATTGATGAGGTGCCGCTGGGTAGCAATCTGAAATTCCAATGCTTGGTCCTAGCTGAAAAGCAGCGCTGGTATGAAATCATCGTGAAATTGGAAAAGCACATCGATAAAATATCAGGGCCATACCGTACAGAGTTTCTGCAAATTTTGGTGAGGTCATACAGTGAACTTGGAGACTTGGAAAAGGCGCGGGAATACAACCAGATTTTACAGGAACAAGTAAACGCGCTATAGTAATTGTCCCCATGCCATATATTTAAAATTATTGACGGGTGGCCGCGCAATTATTAAATTCTCATATTAATAATGGGCGCTGAGCGTCATTTCTCGCATTTTTCACACACACATCGATGATTCCCGAATACCGCAATACTGGAACTACAGACCAGAACGACGCTGACAATATTGGCAGTATTATAGCTTTGGACGATACATCGGACATGGCGATGGGGTCTGTTTTTGAGGATGCGGACAAACATCAACAGGGGCGGGTGCTGCATTGGAAGCGCGACCTTATTCGTCATGTCTATCCCGCAGCGCTGATTTTATTTGATATCTGGCTCATTGCGTCGATCTTCATCATCGCCAACTTCATCAGATATGATGAAGAGATAATCACCACGGTGAGTAGAAGGATTTTGTTAGTCATTGAGATGGCAAGTATCCTAGGGGTGGCTCTTGTCGGTGGCTACAACTACCGAACCAACACCAAAACATTTCGTTTTATCAGCGAGCATATCATCGTTTCAAGTGTAGTTTTTATTACGGTCTTTTTAGTGATCTACTCGGTAGTCAGTTATGGTTTTGTCATGAACTCTGCCCGTTTTGTGGTGGCGGTGCCATTGATTGCCTTTCCCATCCTATCGATGGCGTATCGTTTCATTCTGGGTAAGGTAAAATTAAAATATCAGCGTGGTAATGCTTTTTGTATTATTGGCAAAGGCTGGGCTGCGCAGGATTTGTACCAGAGGTTAAAAAGGGAATCCGTGAGTCACGAGGTCATTGTGGTCGACCCTTTCGATTCTGACGTGGGAGAACATTTGATTGAGGATGATCCTGAGTCTCCAATTTTGGAGTCGCTAGCTAAGATGAATTTTCAGTCATCGATGCATGGTCGCTATGTAGAGAATTATGTGGTGACCTACACGCCAGACCAGATGCCATATAATTTGGTTAAGAGGTTAGCGGTAGCACAGTTCAACGGCAATAATGTCTGCTCATACGATGCTTATCTGGATAATTATTTGAAAATGGTGTCACCTCGTGAAGTCAACATGGGCTGGGCTTTGAAAGGAGGTTTTGCCACGCATAACAACACCTATGAACGCATAAAACGTGCTCTTGATATTGCATTTGCTCTTATCGGGATTACTGTTTTTTGGCCTTTGATGCTGGGTGCGGCACTGCTGGTGAAGCTCACAAGCCGTGGTCCTGTGATTTTCCAGCAAGAGCGTATTGGCCTTAGGGAGATTCCCTTTACCTTGTATAAGTTCCGCTCGATGAAGGTGCGCTCGGAGGAGGGCTCGATGTACACGGAAAAAAATGACAGTCGATTAACCCCAATAGGTAAGTTCCTCAGGAAGACACGTATTGATGAGTTGCCTCAGTTTTGGAATGTGCTCAAGGGGGATATTAGTTTGGTGGGTCCCAGAGCTGAATGGTCTGAGTTGGTTAAGGGTTATGAGGCTAAGTTTCCCTATTATCATTTCAGGCATGCGGTGAAGCCTGGTATCACAGGATGGGCGCAGGTGAATTATTCATATGGGGCCAGTGATCAAGACACTCTAGAAAAGCTTTATTATGATCTCTATTATGTACGCAAACATGGACTGATGCTAGATCTCATTATCATTATTAAGACCATTTACACGGTGGTCTTTGGCCGCGGCCAGTAATTAAGACGACCTCGGAGAGCTTTTGTGAAACAACCCCACCTTGAAGAAGGCGGGGTTGTTTCTTTTTCCAAAACTGCCTAGAATGAAGTCGTGCGACTAAAGATGACATTAGCTTATGATGGGCGTCCCTACGAGGGGTGGGCGACACAGCCAAGCGGCAACACGATCCAAGATTATTTGGAGAAGGGCATCTCCGAGGTGGCCAAAGAAAGTGTTCGCATTTATGGATCAGGACGAACCGATACAGGAGTGCATGCGCTTGGCCAGGTGGCGCACTTTGATGTGCCAGATGGGCTCAGCATGAATGCCTATAATTGGTTGCCTGCGGTGAATAGTAAATTGCCGCCTGCTATTCGGGTGATGGACTGTGAAGAGGTGCCGAAGGATTTTCATGCGCGCTTTGGGGCGGTAACCAAGACTTACACTTATGATTTGTGTTTAGCTCCGGTATTGCCTCCATTGAGCGCGGGGCTAGCGTGGCATTTGCCTCGCCAGCTCGATGCTGACTCATTGGCTAAGGCGCTGGGTATATTGCAGGGGGAACATAGCTTTCAGGCATTTGCCGCTAAAAGAGGAAATGAGACAGAGGATACAGATTACGTTAGGGTATTGCGTCAGTGCGAGCTGGTAACCACAGAAGCAGGCTACAGGATCATCTTCTCCGGCAATGGCTTTCTTTACAAAATGGCGAGGTTATTGACGGGCTCAGCTGTTTATGCAGCCCAGGGACGCCTGCGCTTGGATGACCTTAAAAGCTTGCTGGATCAAACGTCTGATCTTCCGCACGGAAGGTCTCCATTCTGCGCTCCTCCAGATGGGCTGATCTTAGACCACGTCAACTACGGCTAATCGGCTACTGGGCATATAAAAAACGCGCCACACTCATAAGTGTGACGCGTTTGTTGTGATCTGTATGATGAGAAGATTTCCTGAGGCCTCAGATTAGTGATCCTTACAGAATTCTTCGAATCGAGTGAGGCCTTCGTTTAATACATCCAAGGTGGTGCAGTAACTTAAGCGGATGCTATTGTCATGGCCAAAGGCAATACCGGGGACCGCGGCCACGCGATAGCGGGTAAGCAGCTTGTCGCATAGGTTGACGGACTTGAGCCCGAGTTGTTCGGTGTCAACGAGGCAATAAAACGCGCCTTGTGGCTCAAGAACTTTGATATTGGGAATAGCACTGAGGCGGCCGTAGACAAATTGCCGGCGAACATCATATTCAGCATTGAGGTCTCTGATGAAGTCCTTGCCTCCTTCGAGTGCAGCAACGGCACCGTATTGAGCGAAGGTTGTCGCGTTGGAGGTGGTATGGCCCTGAATCTTGGACATGGCCTCGGCAATAGGTTTAGGCGCTGCGGTATAACCGACACGCCAACCCGTCATGGAATAAGCCTTGGAGAAACCGTTAATGGTGATAGTGAGGTCATACAGGTCTTTACCCAGGGATGCGATGCTGGTGTGCTTGGTGTCGCCATAGACAAGGTGCTCGTAAATTTCATCGGCGAGGATGATGATGTCCTCATAAAGGGCAACGTCACCGAGGGCGCGAAGCTCGTCTGCATTGTATACAGATCCAGTAGGATTGCCTGGGGTGTTGAGGATGATCATTTTGGTGCGGCCGGTCATGTTTTCCTCGAACTGCTCAGGAGTAATCTTCCAGTTGTTTTCCGCGGTGGTCTCGACAAAAACAGGCTCAGCACCTGCAAGGCGAACCATCTCTGGATAGCTCACCCAGTAAGGAGAGGGGATGATGACTTCGTCACCTTCTTCGCACACGGCAAGAATGGCATTGAAGCAGGACTGCTTGGCTCCAGAGTTGACCACAATTTGGCGAGGATCATACTCGACGCCGTTATCGGTCATGAGTTTGCTGGCAATTGCTTCTCTCAGCTCGGGAATACCTGATGCTGGAGTGTATTTGGTTTTGCCTTCGTTCAGGGCTTGAATAGCCGCTTGCTTGATGAAGTCAGGGGTGTCCTGATCTGGCTCGCCACCGGCAAGTCCGTAAACTTCCTCGCCGCGGGCTTTCATAGCTTTGGCTTGGTTGGTGACTGAGAGAGTAAGGGAGGGGGCGACTTTGTTGACGCGTGATGAGATGGAATCCATGGTGCTGTATGTTTTGAAAACAGTTAATATGTTCACCCACAGAGGGAGTAACAGTGATTTTCACAGCACATCCCCCTGCGAGATGGTGCAGACTGGGTATATGATAATTTTTCTGATGCAAGCCAAATGGTAAATTGTTGGCACGATTTATTGCATCCAGATTACGGGGCATAAGTACCTCGAGCCGTCATCCACTTGCCCTTGCGCACAATTTGGGAAAACAAAAGCCCCGATTTTTTGGCAACAGCATTGGTTTCATCCCATTGGTCGTGGAGGATGCCTGAAACGATAATATCGCCATTTGCCTCCATCGCCTTAGCAATGGCGGGGAATGCTTGCTGCAGAATGGTAGAAAACAGATTGGCAACAACAACGGGCCATTTGCGCTCTGGGCTCCAGTCGAGAACGTCGACCTCGGATATTTTGACTAAACTCACCTCATTGCGGCGCACGTTGCGGCGCGCCACTTTCACGGCCTGTGGGTCAAAGTCCATGCCTTGGCAGTGATGCGCTCCAAGCATGCGTGCTGCGATCGCGATTACGCCCGTGCCGGTGCCTAGGTCGAGCAGGTCCCAGTCAGTAGACGAGCGCTCTTTGGCTACATCCACCAGGAAACGCATGCAGGTGGAGGTGGTGGCGTGATCGCCGGTGCCAAAAGCCATATCAGCGGGGATCTGCACAATGTGTCTGCTAGGGAAATCCCCGGCAAGCTTCTCGCGAGCATCATCATCACGTGACCCCGTGATGATGATGGAGCTTCTGATCTTGATGGGTGGGCTTGAAGGCTCGGTGAGTGCAGCCCAGTTTTTGTGAACCAGTTTACGAATACTTCCACCAAACTGTTTTTTGATACTCTGTGCCTCTTGTTCAGTTTCGGTGTAAACCTCTACACGAACGGTTTTGTTGGTTTTTAGCCGGGTGATGACCGTGTTTGGGTTGCCATGGAAACGATCTTCCCATGCGTCCATCCACTGAATTCCGGATAATTTTGACCAAACCCACATGTTGGAGTCAAACATGGGCAAAGCTGATGGGTAAATCAAAAACCGTGGCAAATCACCTTTTTGTTGGTGGCTCGGGTCCAGCTTCAGGCTCTAGATGCTCACCGCATTTTCTGCAATACGAGGCATCTGGTAGATGGCCGTGGACACCACAGCCGGGGCAGGCGTCACTTGTTTCATCAGGACGCATTGCGAATCGTATCATATCACTGGCGACAATTCCTGTGGGGACAGCGAGGATGGCATAACCAGCGAGAACCATGATGGAGGTGAAAAACTGCCCGAGCGCGGTCTGAGGCGTGATATCGCCAAAGCCAAGTGTAGTAATGGTGACAATGGAATAGTAGATGCTTACTGGGATATTGGTGAAAGAGGAGTCGTCCTGACCTCCCTCAACAATAAACATCAGCGTGCCGGCAATCATCGCGAGAATTAATACGGCAAAAAAGAAAACGGTGATTTTGGCTCTCGAGGCAGCAAGGCCGCGCATGATGGTGTTTGCGCCCCGCACGTGGCTGACCATTTTTAAGACACGGAACATCCTCAACAGCCGGAGTAGGCGAATCACGGCATATGGAGTGGCACCACCAAATGCCAGAGCGATATAGCTTGGTAGGCATGAGAGCAGGTCAACAATGCCGTAAAAGCTGCAGATGTATTTCAGTGGGCGCCGGACTAGCCAAATTCGAAGTAGGTATTCTAGGGTGAAAATAATAGTAAATATCCACTCGGCCGTCGCGAGCTCGTTGTGGTAGGCGGCATCAATATCTGCCACGCTCTCAAGCATCACAGCCAAGACGGATGCCGCAATCACCCAGAGCAGGGCGACATCAAAGAATTTCCCCGATGGTGTTTCAGCCTCGAAAATGATTTCCCAGAGCCTTGTCCTAAAAGACTTTTGGTTTTCGGGGGCATTCGCTTGGCCTGGTAACTCCTCGGGATTGTGCACGGCATGGATGATGCAAAAATCAGATGAATTTGTCAATTGAACCCTCTGATGCTCGTGGCAGACAAGAAATTCGGGTGAGGCCTGCAGATTCAGGGAGATTTCGGTTGACATGTCATTGGTCGGCTCCTAGTTTGCGCGCCCCTCGATAAGAGGTGGGTGGATATTTTCACCCTGGGAAGCCGTCTCGTTTTGCCCGTCAATTGGGCATGCAAGTCACTAATATTAAACTAAAAAACTAATGAAAACTTTTTCAGCCAAAGCTCAAGATGTTGAGCGCAAATGGTATGTGATCGATGCCCAAGACAAGGTGCTCGGTCAAGTCGCTGTTGAAGCCGCCAACTTACTGCGCGGTAAAAACAAAACTATCTTTACTCCTCACGTTGATACCGGTGACTTCGTCATCATCACCAACGCTGAAAAAGTTGTTCTTACCGGCAACAAAGAGGACGAGAAAATTTACACTCGTTACACTGGCTACGTCGGTAACCAAAAAGTCGAGACACCCAAGCAGGTGCGTGCCCGCCGTCCTGAGCTACTGCTCGAGCGCGCTGTTCGAGGCATGGTTCCACACAACAAACTCGGTGACGCTATCTTTAAGAAGCTCAAGGTGGTAGTTGGAGCAGAGCATTCTCACGAAGCACAACAACCCGAAGTTTACGAAATCAAGTAACTGACTGTTATCGAGCCACTACTTAACTATTTACCAAATTATTTTCATGAGCGAAGCCACTACATATACCGCCACAGGTCGCCGCAAATCCTCAGTAGCCCGTGCCTGGGTCACTTCAGGCAGCGGAAGAATCACCGTCAATCATCGTCCCTTTGAGGAGTATGTGCCAACGGTGACACTTCAGAACTTAGTTCTAGAGCCATTTCAAAAAGCCAAGTTGGTCAACAAATTTGATGTTGTCATCTCCGTTAAAGGCGGAGGTATTGCCGGACAAGTAGGAGCGATCCGATTGGCCATTGCTCGTGCACTTTGTGATCATGACGAAGAACTTCGTCCAGCACTGAAGGAAGCCGGCCTTATGCGCCGTGACCCTCGTCAGAAAGAGCGTAAGAAATACGGTCAGCCAGGTGCTCGTAAGAAGTTCCAGTTCTCTAAGCGCTAATCCATCTTTTATTCAACACAGCAAACCAGAAAAGCTATGTCTAAACATTCATCACTCAAATCAACAGGAGGAGCCGGCGGTAAGCGTTCCGTGCTCAAGCGTTTTGAACGTATCAAGTTGCTCAAGGAGCGCGGTCAATGGCAAAAAGGAAAGAGCCCTATTGGTCTTCCCAAAACAAAGCCTGAGGCTTAAGCGTAACAACCACGCAGCACATTATTTCAACCCGCCCCATGAAATCATTGGGCGGGTTTTCTTTGCTTTATACCTTTGGCCCTGTTCACCCAGGAAATCAGGATCGAAAGCAGTATAGCCACACGGCAATTTAACCCGCAGAATTTTTCACTCATATCATGTCAGAACCAACAAAGGGCACCCGGCTCAACAAATACCTAGCTTCGTGTGGAGTGGGGTCTCGACGTGCATGCGATGCGCTCATTCAAGAAGGAAACATCTTTGTGAATAATAGCCGCTGTGAAAATCCAGCGACCCAAATCGGGCCAGATGATATGGTTCGTGTTGGGCGCAAAAATGTCAGCCCGCGCACCACTGAGGTTATTTTACTCAACAAGCCTCCGGGCCTCGTGTGCACCGCGCAAGATGAATTGGGCAGGGGCACTATTTACGATATTTTACCTCCTAAGCTGCAGCACTTAAAAAATGTCGGTCGTCTAGATAAGGATTCTGAAGGCCTACTCGTGCTCACCAATGATGGTGATTTAGCCCTGAAGTTGACACACCCGGCCCAGAAAGTGGAAAAGGAATACGTGGTCACTCTCAACCAAGCATTCCCCAACGAGGTGATGGATCAGCTGATTAAGGGTGTTCATACTCCCGAAGGCCGCGCGAAAGCAAAGGCGGTGCGCCGTATTTCTCCGCGCCGAGTTAAGGTGGTTTTGGAAACCGGTTTGAAACGTCAGATCCGCTATATGTTTGATGCCGTGCATCTCAAAGTGACCAAGCTGGTGCGTATCCGTATCGGCATGCTTGAAGACACTCGTCTTGAGCTGGGCCGCTGGCGTCATTTGGATGAGGCTGAAATTGAGGCTCTAGGTAAGAATCCCCCGCAACGTAAGGCGCCAGCGGATGTGGTTCGTGCGGTAAGAAATCGTTCTGCGAGTAAGCCAGCGCGCACTCAAATTGAGCGCTTTACAAAAAAAGCAAACCCTCGAAAAACAGCGGCTCGAAAAACAGCAGGCCCCAGAATTAAGAGGGCTGCTAAAAAAGTATCTCGCAGACGGAAAAAGTAGATTGTCCTCTCCTCGATAGCTGTCTAGGTTTCGTTGATCATAGCAACCGTAGATTAGCTTATTATGAGTAACAATATTGAAAGCCACCTCAGCGAAGACCGCGAATTTAAACCCTCCAAGGAGTTTTCCAAGAAAGCTCGTGTATCCAGCATGGCGCAGTATAAGCGCATGCATAAGGAGTCTGTGGAAAAGCCTCATGTTTTTTGGGCCCGCGAAGCAAAGGAACTCAGCTGGGATAAGAAGTGGGGCAAGGTGTTGGACTGGAAAGCTCCCTATGCAAAGTGGTTTGTGGGCGGCAAGACCAATGTATGTGTTAACTGTGTTGATCGCCATGTCGATGAAGGGCGTGGCAACAAGGCCGCGATCATCTGGGAGGGTGAGCCGGGTGACAAACGCACCCTGACCTACAGCCAGCTTCAACGTGAAGTCTGCAAATTTGCCAATGTATTGGAATCCCATGGGGTCAAATCCAAGGACCGTGTGCTGATCTACATGCCGATGGTTGTCGAGGCCACGGTTGCCATGCTTGCCTGTGCCCGGATCGGCGCAGTCCACTCGATCGTCTTTGGCGGCTTTTCTGCAGAATCCATTAAGGATCGGCTCGATGACTCGAAAGCGACCTGTGTGATCACGGCTGACGGCGGATGGCGCCGCGGTGGTGTCGTTGACCTTAAGGCCAACGTCGACGAGGCCCTGAAAAAAGATAAGATCGTCAAAACAGTCATCGTGCTCGAGCGCACTCGCAATAAGGTCAAGATGAAGCGTGGCCGTGACGTTTGGTGGCATGATGAGACGGCCAAGGTTACCGGCACCCACAAGGCGAAGTCATTCGATAGTGAGCATCCGCTTTTCATTCTCTATACCTCAGGGTCCACGGGTAAGCCGAAGGGCATTCTACACACCACAGGAGGTTATATGGTCAACACCTATGCCACCTGCAAATACATCTTTGATATGCGTGATGACGATGTCTACTGGTGCACGGCCGACGTTGGTTGGATCACTGGTCACTCCTACATCACCTATGGACCGATGCTGAATGGAGTGACTCAGGTCATGTATGAGGGAGCACCCAATTTCCCCGACTTCTCGCGTTTCTGGCAGATTGTTGAAGATTACGGAGTTAGCATTTTCTACACCGCACCTACCGCTATCCGTGCCTTTATTAAAGCCGGCGACGAGCTGGTGGAAAAACACGATCTGTCATCATTACGTCTTCTCGGAACCGTCGGTGAACCGATTAACCCTGAGGCATGGATGTGGTATTACAATAAGATCGGCGGCGGTCGCTGCCCGATCGTTGACACCTGGTGGCAGACCGAGACCGGAGCCATCATGATTTCTCCCATGCCTGGTTGCACGCCGATCAGGCCGGGTACTGCCACGATGCCGTTCTTTGGCGTTGATGCCGCCATTCTTGATGAAGAAGGCAAGGAGTGTAAGGCGAACGAAGGTGGCCGGCTGGTCATCCGCAAGCCATGGCCAGGCATGCTGCGCACGATTTACGGTGATAAAAAACGCTATAAGGATACTTACTGGAGTGACTACCCCGGTATGTATACCGCTGGTGACGGTGCCATCCGTGACAAGAAGGGGAATTTCACCATCGTCGGACGGCTCGATGATGTGCTCAATGTCTCGGGCCACCGACTCGGCACTGCCGAGGTGGAGAGTGCACTTGTTTCGCACAAAGCAGTGGCCGAGGCTGCTGTGGTGGGGCGTCCTCATGAGATCAAGGGACAGGCGGTTGTCGCTTTTGTCAGCTTGAAGACAGGCATCGAAGGCACGGATGAGCTGCTCAAGGAGGTCCGTAACCATGTGGGCAAGGTGATCGGAGCGATCGCCAAGCCTGATGATGTCTATTTCACCCCGGCGCTACCCAAAACGCGCTCGGGTAAAATCATGCGACGCCTGCTCAAGGAGTTGGTCGCCACGGGTAAGGTCACTGGTAACATCACCACGCTTGAGGATGTCAGCGTGGTCAAAAGTCTGCAGAAACTAGTCAAAAAGAAGTAAAGAGCGGCCTGCCTCACATATCGATTACACATGCCGGCAAGTGATTTTCATTTGCCGGCATGTTCTGTTTAGGAGCTTCTGTTATTGCTCTTCTGTGTTGAGCCGTTTTTGATGCTAAATTGCTGATCGTATTAATGAGATTTTCATGATTAACTATTTACGTTTATGGGAAGTTTAAGATGTGCGGAAATGCGTGAGCTCGAAGACGAGGCCTTTAAGCATGGGGCCACGCCAGAGGGTTTGATGGAGAAAGCGGGCCGGGGAATAGCTGATGCGATCCTCCGGCGTTTTTCGTCCAAGGGAACGGTCATCGCATGTATTGGTTCTGGCAATAATGGCGGTGATGCACTGGTGGCAATCCGTTATTTGGCCGATGCAGGATGGGAAATAGGTATTCGTTGTCTGCACAAAAGTGCAGAGCTGGGAGCGTTGCCGCGCAAAAAAATCCGCGAGCTGGGTGATTGTCCCATGAATCAACCCCTGCCTGTGTGCCATGCGGGTCACCCCTTGGTTTTACTTGATGGTTTATTGGGTATTGGTGCCAATGGCCCATTACGTCCGCCACTGGCAGAGTTAGCAGCATGGATGAATGATTTGCGTATTAATCATGCGGCACAAACGATCGCGATGGACATCCCTTCGGGCCTTGATGGTGATACCGGAGAAGTCTATGATGGCGCGGTTAAAGCTGATCTGACCTTGACTGTCGGCGTGCCTAAGTCGGGACTTTTTTCCTCTTTGGCGGTTAATCATACTGGTTCGATTGAGCTAGTTCCTCTGACCGAACTGCCCGATCCTGACGATGGCGATTTGTGCCTCAACGATGTTCATAGCCTGCGGGGTATTTTACCGCGGCGAGAGCATGATTTTCATAAGGGGGATGCCGGTAGAGTCGGTATTTTGGCAGGATCTCGTGGCATGTTGGGCGCTGCGGTTTTGTGTGCCACAGGGGCGCTCCGTGCTGGTGCTGGTTTGGTAACCTTGTTTGCTGATGAGTCGATTTATGAGCTGCTTGCCGCGATGTTGCCTGCTGAGGTGATGCTAAGGCCGATCTCAACATTGGCTGACATTAATCCAGCTGAGTTTGATGCCTTTGCCATTGGTCCTGGCTTAGGTCGCGGCAGTGAGGAGTCAGAAACATCTTTTTTGGATCTTCTTCAGCGCATGAGTATCCCCGTCGTCATTGATGCTGACGGCTTGAATCGCATTTCGGAAGCAGGTAAGGAAGCGGAAGCTGGTATGGAAGCGGATAGAGGTATCGAACAATGCATGGGGCCCAACTTCATACTGACACCTCATCCGGGCGAGTTGGCTCGGCTTTTTCCTGAGTGGGCAGGGGTGGACCGCATCGATATTGCAAAGGCCTTTGCGACACGATATGATCGATCGACTTTACTGCTTAAAGGGGCTCATACACTGGTGGCTCGCTCTGGTTCTCCTGTGTATTTCAACGCTACTGGTAATGCTGGCATGGCGAGCGGTGGTCAGGGTGATTTGCTAACCGGAGTTATCAGCTCTTTGCTGGCTCAGGGTTTAGAGCCTCAAGACGCAGCACGCATGGGAGCTTGGTTGTCTGGTCGAGCGGCAGAGCTCGCTATTAGCCATGGCAATGAAAGTATTCAGTCATTGGCTGCAGGTGATGTCTGTAGCTGGTTGGGGTGCGCATTCACTGACATGGGCAGTTAATGGCAATGAGAGAGCCGTTGAATATCATCCATGCGTGTGGGTTTTTTCTTCGACACCTTGGCGAGGGACAGCATATGTTTAACAAGTAACTTTTTGCGCCGCGACAATGCCAAAGACGACCCCCGATACTCAGAAAAAACAACAGACTCTGAAGCAGTCCGATGTGCCTTGGAATGTTGTTGTATTGAATGATCCTGTTAATTTGCAGGCTTATGTTGCGATTGTTTTCAAAAAGGTTTTTGGTTATAGCCAAGCCAAAGCCGAAACATTGATGATGGAGGTTCACACGCAGGGGCGTTCGGTGGTCTGGACAGGGGGGCGTGAAAAAGCCGAACTTTACGTTCAGCAACTTCACAGCTGGCAACTTCAAACCACCATGCAAAAAGCAGAATGAAAATTTTGCCAACACTGGAGGGGGGGCTTTGCATTCTTCCCGAATCTGAAGTTGATTGGGACGAGCTTCAATTAATTTGTTCCGATGACGAGCGTCCAACCTACCTTGCCGAATCACTTGCTGATTTGATGGATGATGATAGCGAGTGGGGTGAGTATGTTGTTCCTGATCTCGAGGAAGGTTTTCGAAACCAGACACGGTTTGTCGATGCCACTATTAAAAGAGCACGGCAAAGCGGTGAACCTGCTATTTTTATTCCCCCAGTTGAGGCTGAGCGATGGTATGGGGCGCTCAACCAAGTAAGGCTGTCCTTACAGGCGAGCTATGATGTGGAGGAGTTAGACGAAGCCAGTGATTTGAATGACTGGGAACCAGAACTAAAGAGCGCGTATTTTCGTAACCGGTTTTACCTTTTACTGCAAAGCATGCTTCTGGAATTCATTATGAATAAGGCCGAATGATGATTGGTCAACATTTCCGAGCTTTGTTTTCTTATGCTGACCGATCGTTTGGGGCACTTTACGAAACGGAACTTTATGAAACGCTTTGTCGTTTGGAGTCTTGCAAAGTGAGCGCCGCCACAGCAGTTTCTGAGCAGTTACTCAATGGCCACCGAGCATGAAGAGCTAAGCAGAACGAGAAACAAGAAACGAGAAATAAGCATGAAGCAAAACGAGAATTCCATTAAACTCTTTAAGGCGGCCAAGGAATTAATCCCGGGTGGTGTTAATTCGCCTGTGCGCGCTTTCCGTAATGTTGATGGAGAACCGTTTTTTGTGCGGCGTGCCAAGGGCTGTCGCATTGAGGATGTGGATGGCAATTCGATGATTGATTATGTCGGCACGTGGGGCCCCGCGATTCTTGGGCATGCGCCTGAATGCGTGATTGAAGCCGTGAACAAAGCGGCAAGAGAGGGTGTCTCTTTTGGTATTCCTAATCCTTATGAGGTGGATATGGCACGCCTGATTGTTGACTGGGTGCCGTCGGTAGAAAAGGTCAGGATGGTTAATTCTGGAACGGAAGCGACGATGAGTTCGGTTCGTCTAGCTCGTGGTTTTACTGGGAGAGATAAAGTGATCAAATTTGAAGGCTGTTACCATGGCCATGTCGATAGTTTGTTGGTTGCAGCCGGATCGGGTGCGCTGACACATGGTAAGCCGGACTCCGCGGGCATCCCCTCGGCTTTTGCTGCGGAGACGATTATTCTTCCCTATAATAATATTGAAAAAGTGCGGGCTGTGTTTGAGGCAATGGGGGATCAAATTGCGGCAGTGATCGTTGAGAGTTATCCTGCCAATGCGGGTCTTATCTTCCCTCGTGAAGGCTATCTGCAAGGATTACGTGATGTGACGTCTGAGTATGGTGCGGTTTTTATTTTTGATGAAGTGATGACGGGCTTTCGCGTCGCCAAAGGAGGTGTTCAAGAGCTTGAGGGGATTACCCCTGATCTGACGGCAATGGGTAAGGTGATTGGGGGGGGGCTCCCCGTCGGTGCTTTTGGCGGTAGGGCCGAAATCATGGACTATCTTGCACCAGACGGCCCTGTGTATCAGGCGGGCACCTTGAGTGGCAACCCCCTCGCCATGGCTGCGGGGCTGGCGCAATTAAATGAAATGGAGCGCTTGGATGGCTATGGCAAGCTAGAGCAGTTGGGAGCTAGGCTTGAGGACGGTGTGCGCGCCATGCTCAAGCGCAAGGGATTGGATTACCAATTTAACCGAGTGGGCTCGATGTTTTGTCTGTTTTTCACCGGCCAGGAAATTGTTGATTTGGATAGTGTCATGACAGCTGACTCCGCTGCGTTCAGAAAATTCTTCACCTCGATGCTCGATCAAGGAATTTACATAGCCCCTAGTCCTTATGAAACAGGCTTTATCAGCGTGGCTCATGGCAATCGTGAAATCGATATTACGCTGGAGGCAATGGATAAGGCGTTGTCGGTTATCTAGTCGTTGCATTTTGCCAAAGAATGCGGTTGCCATCATTCGATTACTCTCATAGGTTTTGCCAGCCTCAAGCCGGGATGGTGGAATTGGTAGACACGCTAGATTTAGGATCTAGTGCCCTTTGGGCGTGCAGGTTCGACCCCTGTTCCCGGTACTTTTAGGCAATCAATAAAAACCTCTCACGCGTCTCCTTTGTGAGCTGAGAGTGATTTAAACGATCATCACCACTCATCATATTGCTGTCATTGCCACCCTTGAAATGACGGCGCTGCTGGCAAAACGGAGAAGCAGCTGATGTCATCAGTCATTCTAATGGAAGAAAACAAGAAACATATTTTAATCGGCTCTGGCTTGATTGTGTTTTTCTTTCTTTGTCTGGGCGGGATTGCCGCTGCAGCTTACCTGCCGGGTTTTGCTGGGGAATTAGGTCGGATGTGTCTGGCTTGGATCACTAGTCCTTTCTTGATGGAGTCGGCTCTTTTTTTTCTGGCTCTAACTCTCTTGTTTGCCATTAACGCATGGAGGCGTAACAAGGATGGTGAAGACTGGGTGAAACTCGATGAAAATGGCCATCCTGTGCGAGATAAATAAACCAGTTCGTCCCTTGCAGCCTTCTATTTCAAAGCATTTTCACCTTCACGGATGATAGCTGTCGATTAGATGTCTGATATTCAAATAAGTCCCATAACCAAAGACATGAAGCCTGCTGTAAAATGGATCTTGTGCACACTGTTGGTAGTGGCCTTTTCTCTCAGCCTTTGGCTCACCGTTCAAAAATGGACCGGCAACATTGACAGTCTTGCCGGATGCGGATCGGGAAGTGATTGTGCCAATGTTCTTGGCAGCAAGTGGTCAATGGTGATGGGGCTTATTCCGGTGAGTGTTTTCTCTTGTCTGCTTTATCTCGTGATGGTGGTCAGTTTGTGGACGCGTGGAGATTTGATGATTTGGCTCAGGTCCCTGTTTGCGTGGATTTTGTTATCTGCTGCTCTGTGGTTCATTGCCTTGCAGTTGTTTGTCATGCAGATCATATGCCCCTATTGCATGGTCGTTCACGGATTGGGCGTTTCCATAGGCCTTGTGGTTCTTTTAACTCGGCCTAGAGAAAAAAAAAAGGGCTTCGGATTGTTCTCGACTTTGTTGCCGGCCGTTCTGCTGGTTGCAGCTTTAGCGCTGACACAGCATTACGGCCCCGCTCCAGAAACGCACCGCCTGGGGCATTCCACGACAGGGCAGTTACAGCCACAGTCAGATGAGCAAGGGGAGGGAATGATCCATCTAGCGGGAGATGGTCGTTTGGTAGTTTTCATGGCTGAAACGAAATCTTATCGAGTAGAGCAATTACCACATCTAGGTGAAGCTGATGCCAAGCATGTATTGGTGAAGTATTTTGATTATACCTGCGAAGCTTGCTTCACTACTCACAAATACTTGGATGAACTAATGGCAAAGTATCCGGGACAGTTAGCGGTGATTGTCTTGCCTGTGCCATTGGAAAGAGCGTGCAACCCTCACCTTTTAGTCGGTCTGAAAGATCACCCCAATGCTTGTAAGTTTGCCGAGCTCTCACTCAGGGTTTGGAGAGCAAACCCTGAGATGTTTGCAGAATTTCATCGTTCTCTTTTTGAGTGTCGTGAGCAGCCTTATGAAGTGGCCGAGGCGATGGCCTACAGCCTAGTGGATCCAGACAAACTTGATGCTGTTGATGATGCTTGGATTAAGGCCCTGTTGCAGCAAAACATCAGTGATTATGCGTCTTTTGTCGCTGATACACCGGTGATGCCAAAGCTGCTGATTAAAGATTCTCTTATCGTGCATGGGAAAACCAAAGATCAGGAAACGCTTGAAACGCTGCTAAAAAAGCATTTGAGGATTAGCCGATGACTCGAATAATCGAGCTTTGACGGGTGATTTTTCAGCCTATCTCGAAATCATGAGGCCTTGCTTCAAAGAGATGAAACACTTTATTTTTGAGTGGGATTGTTGATTCCAGTGGTTAGCTTCTTTGCATGGCTGAATTGTTTGCACTGACAGATTACCTTGATCGTGAGCTCAGGCTTAAGGAAATCCCTGACTATCCTGGGGCTATGAATGGATTGCAGATAGAAAACCAAGGTGAGGTCACAAAAGTAGGTGCTGCGGTAGATGCTTCGCTGCCTGTTTTTGAGAAAGCAGTGGCAGAGGGGGTAGATTTACTACTGGTTCATCACGGCATGTTCTGGCAGGGGGCTCAACCGCTGACGGGGGCTTTTTACCAAAAGACAAAACTAGCTTTTGAAGCCGGTATGGCGCTCTACAGCGCACATATCCCTCTGGATGTTCATCCTGTGTGGGGCAACAACAAGCAGTTGGCTAAAGCCATAGGAATGAATGAGGCGGAGACATTTTTCGATTGGAAAGGCATTCAACTCGGCATGTGCCAAAAAATGGACCTCAGCCTTGCTGATTTGACATCCTCCATTGAGCGTGCAGTCGGAGGGCGTGTGCATATGTGTGCCGGAGGAGCTGATCAAGCAGGTAGGGTCGGCATTATTACAGGAGGAGCTGGTTCTGAGGTCGCAGCAGTTGCTGCAGCTGGTATTGATACATTCATTACCGGTGAGGGTCCCCATTGGAGCTTTCCCATGGCAGAGGAATTGGGCATTAACCTTATTTATGCAGGCCACTATGCCACCGAAACATTTGGGGTCAGAGTCTTGGCGCAACATCTCAAGCAAGATTTTGGTGTTGATGCCTGTTTTTTAGATCATCCTACAGGCCTCTGATGGTGGCCTAAGAGGCTCAGACTGTGTGTATTTGTAATATGGTCTGTAGACTGCATATGACACTTGATTAACTTAACTTAACTATAAATATACTCATATATTTACAATTAGCTGCTTATTTTTTAAAGAAACAGCTTAAAGCACCATTTAATACTTGCTAGATACCCTAATGTAATATTTAATGACACCTCCTGAGCGGGTATAGCTTAATGGTAAAGCTCCAGCCTTCCAAGCTGATCATGCGGGTTCGATTCCCGCTACCCGCTTATCCAGAAGGGTTGCCTATAAATTATATTATATCGCAACTTAAATCTGACTCATACAACCCCATCCAAGAAAGGACCAAAAAAGTGAAAATAAACATCAAAACTATCTGCACCGCAGTCATCCTAGCTTTGTCGATCTCAGTGCAAGCTGACAACGCAAGCGCTGAGAAGATCGCTGAAACCGTAAAGAAGAGTGTTTCAGCACAACCTAAAAAAGTCATCGAGATTGTTTCTTCTCAAGTGGCTCAAAATGATTCCTCGGCCTGCGAAATCGTGAAAGCGGCCATCGTGGCATCAAATGCAGACAAAGACCTTGTTGCTGAGATTGTGCAAGCTGCTACAGAGGCGGCGCCTGACAAGATCCGTATCATTGGTCAATGCGCAGTTGCTGTTGCACCTGATGCTATCGCAGAAGTTCAAACGGTCATCACTAAATTTGCCGCTGCAGGTGGTGGTGGTGCATATGTGGTTGCGGCACCTCCGGTTGCCCCCGTCAACACAGCTCCAGTCAACCCGCTTGATTTTCCAGGTCAAGGCGCAGTTGGTCCTACTCCGGGCGGTCCTGGTGGATTCCCGCTTTTCCCTCCAGGCCTTCAGCCTCCGACGGTTTCAACTAACAGCACCAAGAAAGATAAATCAAATCAAGGCAAAGCAAAGGGAACGGGCGGTCTTCTGAATAGCCAACTCAATAACTAGCACACCCGCTACGTGGCTCAGCCAAATTGATCCACTCGGGGCGTCTTTGTATTACTAAATACAGGGCGAACTTTGATCAACCATTATATCTTATGCAATTCATTATGAAAAAATTGTTTCTATCAGCACCACTTACTCTCGCCATCGCGGGCATGGTTAACGGACAGGGTCTTTATGACATTGCTCCAAACGATGACGCCCAAGAAAGCTCACCTATCACCTGGTCGGCTGGATTATCCTACAATTTTGACGATAACGTAACTCCCACAGCTCCCGCTGGTTCTTCCGGATTCGAAAATGATGTATCCTCCATCAGTGCGTATGTCGGTGCTTCTCTTGTTAGCATCACGCCACAAACTACATGGGATGTCTTTTCCCGTCTTGGCGGCAACTTTTACCTTGATTCTCCGGAAGCAAGCGGAGTAGATGACGCGTTTGGGCAAGCTCGGCTTGGTGTAAATTGGGCACACCGAGTAAGTGAGCGACTTCGTTTGAGCAGTAGAAACTATGCTGCCTATGAAATGGAACCTGACTACAGTTATGGTTTCTCGACAGACCGTCAGCTCGAAGAATACTTGCACTATCAAACGGACAATGCGGTGGGATACCGTTGGAATGAGCGCTTCGCCACCTACACAGGCATGAAGGTTCGTGGCGTTGATTACGCTGACGCTGAGTCAGCCAATGACCGGACGATTTACAGCTTATATAACCAGTTCCGTTATCGTTCATCTGACCAAACCGTATGGACGCTCGATTATCGTTACAGTGAGACCGATTCCAGTGGAACTGCCGATGATTCTACCAATCATTATGTTCTTCTTGGTGCTGAACATCGCTTCAGCCCAAATTCGGTCATCGCGCTCAAGGCCGGTATGCAAATGCGCGATGTCGATGGAGGTGCTGATGAAGACTCACCCTTCTTTGAAGGTGCCATTAGAACCCGTGTGAATGGCCAGCTTAGTGTCCGTTCGTTTGCTCGCTACAGTGTAGAGGACTACGGAACAAGTTTCGATGGATTTACTTTTGACACCAACAATACACTTCGTGTGGGTGTTTCAGCAGACTATGTGATCTCACCTCAACTCACATTGCAGGCTGGAGCCAACGTTATCTTGATGGACATGGAAGATGGCCGAAGTGTCCCAGGACCAGGTGCTATTCCAGATGCGGATACGGATATACTTAACCTCTATCTTGGTTTAACGTATAAAATCAATGACGGGCTGTATGTTACAGGCTCATATAACTGGACCGATAGTGATTCGGATCTTGTAGGACGCACTTACGAGCGCAATCGAGTTTCCATCGGCCTAAGAACCGAGTTCTGATACAAGCTATTTGGCTCATCATATTTCAACCGCTCAAATGTTATACATTGGGCGGTTTTTTTATTTGCAAAGCTATATTTCCAAATAAAGTTAACTACAATTCATTCTTGAGATGTTGTAGCGGGCCAGAGTGAAGGCAAGCGTATCCTCTTGACTGATCGCACCACTGGTGGGGCTAGCCAGCCCATGATACGCAGCTCGGCAAGCATCCGGTGACGCTTCAGCTTGGTGGGCGGCAGTGAGCTCAGGCCGAACGATTTGCGAATCGCCTTGCCATCAACCTTGGCCTGAAGGTATAAACCGCCCGACGGCTCATGCCGAACAATATTCTCAGCCACCTATTCCCATGTTTTATTCATGTTGTCGATACGCCATAATTTACAATCCTTGTAAAATTTCCGCTGCCTAGGTGGTCAATGGCGGCGGTCAACAGAAATAAGACAAAGCCGGAAGTCGTTGATAATGAATAACGCCCCCGTAGTTCAACGGATAGAACAAGGGTTTCCTAAACCTTAGATGTGAGTTCGATTCTCGCCGGGGGTATTTCTCTCAAAACGCTGTAAGCTTTATGAATACAAGGGCTTGCGGCGTTTTTCGTAGAACCATGGAAAATCAGCCCTTCCTAAGGATTCTGCCCATTTCTGGGTATATAACCACAAAAATTGGTTATAGCTTTGGAGTGGATTAGCACAAAATCTGGAGCTGGTGGAGTCAGGTGATGCCTGCCCTCTAGGACTTCAGCAATACTCTGCAATTTTTCACAGGGATCCTAAAATCACGACCTTTATATTCCTTTGCATTTTTTAACATGGCACAGCCACCCATTGATCAAACACATTCATCCAACCTGTAACCGCTATCAAACGTTCTCTACCATTTCTCGCACGTGTGCGTATTGCCCATTAAACTCACCTCAATACCACGAGTAGAAAAGATCTAGAACAGGGAGAAACAGACAAACAAAGGAAGCAGAAGAGAGAGGGGAAAACAGTATACCTATGTTATTTGTTTTTGAGGCTGAGTTGACGGCATGCCTCAATGAGTAAAATAATCCCATACAGAGGCGACAGGGCATTCTGGGAGTCATGGCACCCGATCCGGATTCAAGCTGCTGAGAGGGCTGACCGCACAGCAGAAATGGGTTCATGGCACTTGGCGGCTGGGGGTCACTTCAACTTAAAACTTCAACTGCCGCGTAGCGGCTGCATCAGCACAAAGGGGGACACCA
>JAFMDE010000115.1 GCA_017857425.1 Akkermansiaceae bacterium | reverse complement strand
CCGAGCTTGGAAAAATGCACGCATACTTCAGATCCGATAAGGCCGGATGATCCTGTTACTAGTAATTTCATGAATGAAATGTTCTTGGTTCTTAGTTCTTGGTTCTTGGTTGCCGCAGGGCGGCTATTGATTCAGCCAAAGACATTCGTAGAATCTGACTTATCGGGTTCTTTCTGATTTCAAGAGATAGGCTATGAAGCCGCCGATTTTCGAATGAACTTGTAATGCTAGGTCGTAAAGTTGCTGAAATTGAACTGAACTAATGTAATTCTGATCAAGGGCAATGTAGAGTTCGCTTTGCACTTCCGAACAAGAGCGTTGGGAATATCGCAAGAATTTGATGAACTCTTTATTACTACCTCCATCAAAACCTTTTTAACCCGTGAAGTAATTTTTCAACCTGCTTTTAATATAGCGTTTTCCGTAAGTTGTTTTCAGGTATTTTTCTCGATGAAAAGCATCAGTTTTATCTACACAAAACTCGTAATATATCAATTCGAGGGGAACTCTCAACTTTGTAGATGGAACCTGCCCATTGTTATGCTTTTTCAATCTCTCTCTTAAATCAGAAGTGCACCCCGTGTAGAGCAATCTGTCTTTCTTGGATTTCAAAACATAGACATACATGCTACTTCACAGGTCGAGTGTTGTGCATGATCGATCCAGATGCCCTTCGTATTTGATCCCTCAGACCAAAATCGCTGCTGAACGCACCCTTGGTTGTGGCCTCGTAAATCATTTGAGTAAGCTTTCGCCCCAACTTCCACGCTTCAATTTCCTCAAAACGCTGAATTTTCACGAAACAATTAAGTGCTAATAACGACCAACTAAGAACCAGGAACTAAGAACCAAGAACTAGCAATTTTATATTGCCACGCCTCCGCCGTAGGTCGATTTTCCAGTTATTCCCCGGAAAAAACCATCATGGTTTAAGCAAGTGTGTGTGCTTGTTTTGATATTAGTTGTCAGATTCCAATATAAGAATCTGTGGTATCGATGCTGGATGCGATCAATGCAGACAGAATGAATACCTGAGCCGAAGCTTTATTCATTTCTTGTCCTCTTTATCGTCGTCATCGTCATCGTAGTAGCCTCCATAACCGCCGGAGCCACCGTATTCACCGTAGCCACGGTAGCCATAGTAGCCGGAGCCGATGTGCTTGCGCTTCATGGCGTTGATGACCACGCCGGAGACGTTGACACGTGCCTGCTCAAGTAGTTCTTTGGTGCGCATAATGGCGCCAACTGGGATCTTCAGCGCTCGCACAACAAGGATGACGGTTTGCGCATGCTGTGCAAGCAGGCGGGTATCACTCACAGGAAGAACGGGCGGAGTGTCTATGATTACACGATCATAATACTCACAGAGTTTTGCAATGATGTCTGCGATCTCATTTTCCTGAAGCAGCTCGGCTGGATTGGGCGGTTTGGTGCCGGCACAAATAACGTGCAAACCTTGAATGCTGGTTCTTTGAACCACAACAGCGAGGTCTGCCTGACCAGAGAGAACCTCGGATATGCCAAGGCTTTCATTAACCCCTGGGAAGAGAGTGTGAACACGAGGTTTTCTGAGGTCTAAATCTACGAGAATCGTTTTCTGCTCATTAAGCGCAAACGAGGCTGCCAGCTCCGAAGCGATCGTGGTTTTACCTTCACCGGGTGCCGCACTGGTGATGAGGATACTTTTGTTCCGTTCCGCTTTACCCAGAAGCATGATCGATGCCCTGAGGTTACGGATCGATTCTGCGTTTGCACTTCTCGGGTCGGCATCGAGCACATTTTTCCAATGATCTTCGAGATCAAAAATGGTGCTCTCTGGTATTGCCGCCAAGCATGGCAATCTGGTGGCCTCCTCAACGGTCCGCACATCATAGATTTTAAAATCGAGCATGCCCAAGATGTAGGCGATGCCAAAGCCAATGAGGGCTCCAAAGGCAACGCCCTGTGTTAAGCGTTTGTACTTTTCAACTTGCACACCGCCTGCACCAAATGCCTTTTCAGCAATTCTAAGCTCAAACTGGTCGTTCTTTTCAGCCACCTCAATATCTGTGATACGTGAAACAACTCGATCGTGGTGTTTTTGCCTGTTATTAATTTGACCCTTAAGCGCTCCCGTTCGCGCAGATAAGGCACCCTGAACCATCGCCAACCACTGCTCCTCGGCTTTTTTACCAGCCATCTTTTGTGCTGGATTGTCGCTACTTAGCGCCGCGTCCATGGCCTTTTCCAAGGGATTCATGCGCAACTTGTACTCCGACCAAAAATCAAGCTCGCTGGGACTTTGCATAATCTCTTTGATTTCATTGCGAAAACGTTTTTTGAGATCTGCCATCAATGCCACAGCGTCAATCATCGTAGGGTGTTTGCTTTTGTAGCGCAGCTTGAGTGACACCATGTTTTTATTCATCTCATTGATGCGGGCATTGGTCGCCATAACGGATGCATAGGTTGACATAGCCCGCTGAGCGGTTTCCACATCGGCAGCGGCTAGGGCGGCATCATTTTTCAAAATCTTATAGGCCTCACCTGCTGATTTCTCGATGCGCTTTTCCTCACTTCTGATAAATTCTTCTGTAATGGCATCGGCAATAGTAATGGCCGTGCTAGGGTCGGCATGACTAACACTAATATCCATTAACATGGTTCCTGCTCTTGGCCTCACGCTCAAGCCGCCGGTGATCATGCCGACAATTTCCGAAGTCGAAGCTTCCGCCGCTGACCTAAAGCGCATTTCATTCTCACTACGCCAATATTTAGGTTTCATGGAAAACTTGGGAGGCATCGCGTTTTCAACTGCCTGAATCTTTGGGCTATTAACGACCTTCCTCAACTGCGTTGACCCTAGTATTTTACTCGCCATGGTCATCATGGCTTGCTGGAGGCCTACCCGATCACGCTCTAGGTCTGAGCCCACCAGCTGCCTTTTCTTAGTAACCACCTCGATGACAGCCCTCGCGGAGTGCCTTGGTTCTGCAATGGATAGCGTATAAAGTGCCACGACATATCCCATGACCGCAAAGATAAGGATAATCCACCAGCGGGTGAGCGCCATTCTGATGCGGCTTTTCTGAGGGCTTGACTGCATGGGCAGGCCTTCTTCAACATCAGTTAGGTGATCGATATTTTCGTCGTTATTGTTTACCTCGGTCATGAAAATTGTGTGTGCGAATGGAACGTTAAACTATGTTTAAGGGTAATCGCTTTATATTTATTTTTAAGGGAATTTGATACTGCCAAATCGATGATTAAAATCTGCTTTCTTTGATGACAAGGATGTCCCCCTCTCGGATAAATAGCATATCCTCCTTGCCGTCACGAATGTCTCTAAGTCTGATGTTCTCTACCGTATAACCTTGAGGCGTGAACCTGCGGAGGGTGGCCTCTTTCTGGTTGGCAATTCGGCTAAATCCACCCGCCTTGGCAATCGCTGACAAGATATCGAGCTTGCCCGACGCGGGCAGTTGAATTTCTCCTTGGCGATTCACCTCGCCCGATATGGTAGCGGTGGGAAGAATTAGATCTTTCATCGGCAACATGTGCACCAGTGCGGTATCTCCGGGCAAAAGTTCAAGCTCTCCCGCCTGATTCATCGTCGTGACCGTAGAGCCTCCTTTTTTACGCACGATGGTAATTCTGTTGGTATCCCCCATTTCAGTAATGCCGCCACTCGCTGCGATGGCCTGGGCTAAAGTGATGATTCCCTCATCAGGATAAGGGACTGCACCGGGCCTGGTAACCCCTCCTGAGACAATCACGCTTTTTGTCGCATAGCTGGTAATGATCACGCTTATCTTGGGATCAACAAAGTAATCCTTCTTGTAGAGATCGACTAGCTTCTGCTCAAGCTCTGGGACCGTAAGCCCGACAAGATCAACACTACCAATCAGCGGAAACGAAATAGAGCCCGACTTGCCAATGAGTGCCGACCTAGACATTGCCGCCTCCTGAAACATGGTCACCGAAATACTATCATTTCTCTGAAGCCGGTATACCTCTCGACCTTCCTCAAGGGGAGCAGCATCCTCGGCCTGGGAGAACAGGGAAGCTAACAGAATAAAAAGAAAAGCGGATAATTGGCGTTTCATGAATGATGAATAGTGCGTGAGAGAGGTGTCTACAATGTACGAATCCATTGCAATTACTTAGGAGTGCCGAATTGTTTACCAATATTGATATTTTGGCAAGTGTGTAAGGCACAAATATGAAGCTACTTCTCAGCAAGACTCATTAATAGAATGTCGGCTAAGTTCGAGTCTAGCTCTGGCCAAATTCCAACCTAGCTTCAAAACGGTTCCCGTGTGGTGACAGCTTGTTGTCACCATAGAGCCCGCTCGGTTTCAACCTCGCTAAAATGGCAGCTTCTTAATGATAACAATATCACCTTCGTAGACAAAAACCATCGGTTTTTCTCCACTTCGAATATCACGCAAATTAACCTTCATGGCCTGGGTGGGAGGGGTGTTGGCTCTCATCACAATGCACTCGGTCTGATTAGCATCTTCCTGTAAGCCACCAGCTAAGGCGATTGCTGATAATATATCAATTTTCCCACTTGGCGGAAGATATTCTTCGCCTGGTTGGTTGACAAAGCCAAGCACTTGGAAAGCAGCTGAGCTTTCTGGCTCGTCATCTGCATCACCTTGTCCACCATCACTTGATATGCCCGTAGCGGCCTCGTCGTTCAGGCCACTAGAGCCTTGCCCGCCAGTGTTAAAATCATTGAGAACCACTTCCCCTCCATCATTTTCCACGATAGCCGTATCATCTTCCAGCCCTACTGAATCTGTGGCAAGAACAAGAGTGGGGCCATTGTCAATGCCACGATAGGGGTCAAGGTCTTGTGGAAGTAGCACACGCTGCCTTCTGACTGAGCTGGGTATGATTGCGCCATTCTGATCTGTTCTAAAATCACCAATCACCGTGAATGGGTTGACCACGGTATCGCTGAGGCGATCCACCATGTCGATAAGATCCTGAAGCTCTGAAGCGGGCAAACGATAAGCGACTGGTTGATCCTCTTGGTTTTGTGAAGGGTCATAGATATCACCTCCCGCCCCACCTTTGGCTCCTTTAGCGCTTTTTTCACTTATTTCGTTACCTTTAGCGCCGAATCCTGAGTCGCCGCTGACAGCTCCATATTTATTAACGATGGTCTGCACCTCGCTCAGTGCATCTGGCGCCACAGCAATAGCGCATTGTCCAATGATCCGGAAACTGCTTGGAGCTACCTCTATGGCAGCCTCAACAATCTCAACCACGAGGGCTGTGTCAGCTTCTGAGGCGATGATCGCCGACTTGACGACTTCACAAGCGCAGCTTGGGTTATGCCCGATCTGCAGAGCCACGACCTCGAGCACTCTCTCGGGATGGTCTTCGACATATTTTTTAACCGCTCGGTGAATCTCACTGCAGTTAGGCGCAGATGCATATTTCGGAGAGACAAGATGAGGACCATTACTCGCGTTGGCTTTCTCTCTCTCCTTAGCATTGAGAGGTTTGATCACAAGCGCCCCAGGTGCAATAAAGGCGGCATTTTCTTGAATCGCTTCGGCACTGAGTTTTTCAAATGTGACAGCGCGGCTGATGGTGTAATCCTTAGTAGTGGGCTCACCGCCATTGCTCGCCGGCACAGAGGTGGTGATAATGGCTCCAGCTGAGAAGCTAATATGAGCTGCTTTGGCAGGCAAGACAACTGTGCTGGCGACGCCGCGATCTGCTCTGATCGTCCAAATTTTACCATCTAGCGTATATGTGACAGGCTTCACCTTGGGTGGCACGGTGACAAACAATGAGGGCGTAGCCTGAGCTTTGACTACTGCGGCAGGTGGGCGCGCCGTAGCAGGCAGGGCTGCCACTGTGAATATGGCTGCAGCGATCGCTAAAATGACAGCGCGCGAGGAAATGGATGAGGGGGTCATAAACATCGAGGGGTCTTGGAATTGAATGGGTTACGCTTTACCGTAAACGCGTTTTAGTAAATCACCAGAAAATATAATTAGCATTGATGCTGAAAATCCAGTTTTCGAAATCATTGAGCGCCTGATCATTTGTATTGTTGTTGTTTTGAGTACTAGAGCTAATACGGGCACCAAGGCTTAAGCCGTTGTTAAAGCGATAATTCGAGCCTAGGCTAATGCTGAAATAATCACTGGTTCCGGTTCCTCCTGCAGGGTCATCACTCAAATAGTCATCATTTTCATAGGTGACGCTTAGACTATGGCTCCAGCGGTCTGTTGGTTGCCAACTAAGCGAAAGTGAAGCTCCGGTAGCTATGTAGCTGGTATTGCCGATGCTATTCGAGGGTTTATAGTCACTCCAGATGGATGCACGCATACTGGTGCGCGGCCCAAGCTGGTGACTCAAGCCAATGCGGTAGGTGAGGCTATGGTCACCATCGCCGGCACCAGGGCCATCAAATTCATAGGTCGTCCAACCTAGACTACCTGTGAATGCTGTTTTGCCTGATGCTTGATAGGTACCAGTGATTCCTGCACTGTAATTGATTCTGTCTTGAGTATTTTCTACTCCCCCGCCACTTCCGCTGACATCCG
>JAFMDE010000014.1 GCA_017857425.1 Akkermansiaceae bacterium | reverse complement strand
GAGGAAAGGGGAGAAGCTATCTTTTAGTTTCATGAGGTCAGTTCAGGGAATGAGGTTTAGTTGCTGAGATTGGCAGGAGTAGTAATGCCATAGCTGCTTTGGGTTCGCTGACTGGCGGCTTCAGCTTTATCTCCCGGAATAACAATAGGTCTTTCTACGCCTTCACATTTAATCACAAAGAAATCCGGCGATTTCTCGGGATGCAGTAATTGGTGGGCATGCTCGAGGGAGCTGACATTCTCTCCATTGATGGACTCGATGGCAGTGCCAACATGACCGCTCAGGTGAGTGTTGACGGGGTCACTCAGGACGCGCGTTAGAATGACGATGTCTTTACGTTCTTTGAAAATTCCTTCATCAAGATAGTGAGTGAAGAGACGGCGTACACGCGTATTGGTGAGGTTGTGTGCTGAGTAGAGGTTGCGATCCAGAGGCTGGAGCACAAGTCCAGCAAAGGTGGTGTAACGTGGTTTGACGTCATATTGGACGGCATACATTTGACTGGGTGGAAATGGTTTTAGCGTGCACATGACATCCATGGATTTGCCATCACGAATGATGCTGAGATTCACCTGGTCACCAGAGAATTTCCTCTCAACAATCTCATTCATATTTACCTTTTCACCATCGATAAGGATGTTGCCGGCTGCATCTACCGCATTATTGTTGATGGCGGTAAGAATATCATCTTTTTGTAAAACTCCATCACAAGGACCATCTGGTGTGACCGCCGCGACAAGAACACCCGGTGATGTAGGAGTGAGACCAAACTTTTTTTGCATCGCAGGATTAAACATGGGGAAATCGGAAATGCCTAAATCCACGTATTTGTCATAGCGGCCATCTTCAATATCGGTAAGAAATCGCCGAACCACCGGGGTAGGAATCATGTAGCCAGTGTTGTCAGCTGAGCGGAGGCCTTGAAAGGCAACCCCTACGACCTTGCCATCTTGGAGCACAGGGCCACCTGAATTGCCAGGATTGATGGCGGCATCAATTTGAACTACCAGATGCTGGTCTGACCTAGAGTGACTGTAGGTGTTGAAATCGATACGGGAGACTACGCCACGGGTCACTGAGATGCGATTGCCGCCCACAGGGTAACCAATCACGCGGACTTGGCTCTCAAGTTTAGGAACGCCGCCAATCTGAAAATGATGAAGGCCCATGAATGGGGTGAAGTCGTCTACCTCAAGTAGAGCTAAGTCACAATCGTGCGCGATGTGTACAATTTTTGCCGGATGCTTTCTTGCCTCGCCGTGCATGGTGATTAACAAGCGGCGAGCGTTGGATACCACATGGGCGTTGGTAAGAAAGAGGTTGGGGCCGATCAGAAAACCCGTGCCGATGCCGCCGCTGAATCTGCCTGCTTTCCATGGCTCGTTGTAGTTGGGCACCTGTGTTGCTACCTCAATACGGACAATGGAACTGTAGGTTTTTTCTGGGAGTGAAGCGTTGGCGCTTGTCTCGAGCGGTGCCAGAGAACTGATTGCTAATGGCTCGGCGATCGCGGGATGCATGAAAAGCAAGAGTAGGGAAGCCAGTTTGATTGGCAGAAATCTTGGCAATGATTTGAACATGTTTTTAAGCTAATCCTATTTGCCATGATGAAAAGCGGTAAACGATGTAGCTATCGATTTATGACGCCATTTTATAGTCTCGAGTAAGGGTTCGTTGACAGTTTTTGCCCAATGACGTTACTCTATGACATGCCCGTTAGTGAAAATGGTGGTCTGCATCTAGAAAAATCGCCTTTAAAATTAGAAGGTGCTCATTTGTGTGTGGTCTCACCACTCAGTTTTACTGAGGCATGTTTTTCAGTAGCTGCGGTTCGTGCTCTAAGAAATCATTGTCCTGAAGCGACTATCGCAGTGCTGTGTCCTTGTTCTCAGTCGACATTATGGAAGACTGGTATCCCTGAGCTCGATCATGTGCTCAGCTATGAGGAAACGGCTTCAGCAAAGCAGATTGCATCTCAGTTGCAGGCTTTTGATGTTGAGTTTAATTCGGCGATTATCTGGCAAGCTGGTAAAGCTGCAAAAGCTATCAGTAAGGTCGGAGTAGCTCAGCGCCTAGGATATCCCGCTAGCGGTCTTGAGAAATATCTCACGGATGTTGTCTCTGTGGCCAGCAAGCCAGGTCCCGTTGAACATCGAGTCAGGTACTATTTGGAATTAATGAGCCAACTTGGTGCCGATGCTTTTGTCCGCTCAAGTTTTGAGATGCCTTCATTACCAGAGCCACCTGAGAAGATCAAAATTGCCCTCGCCCCATTTTCTGAATATGGAAGCGCATACCAGTGGCCAGCGGATCGTTTCATCCAGGTTATTGATGTCATCAGTGAACGCCACGCAGATGTTTCTTGGACACTATTTGATAGGCAGGGAGCACAGGGAACATTTGCCAAGGTGGAGGGGCTCAATCTTTTTGAAGATTTACTCAATAGGGATGATTTAGATCTGAGTGACTGTAGCGACAGAGAAGAATTTTTGACTCAATTGGCTCAGAGCAGCGCATTGCTCGCTTGTGACGGAGAGATAGCGCACATGGCGGCGCATGTTGGCTTGCCGGCTGCCGTTATTTTCGGGCCGAATGGACCAGAGTGGAAGAGGCCGCTGGGCAAGCAGAGTATTGTCATCCGAGAACATGTGGCATGTAGTCCATGCTATCACGCTAAGTGTCCTCTCGATCTTCGCTGTCAGAATGAGGTGACAGTGGAAATGGTTGTGGAGGGCCTCGAGCAGGCGATCCTTATGAGGTAAGCTCAAAGCCTACCTGGTATCGAACACCAATTCTGACGATTAATCCTCGAGCTGAATGCGAGGAAACACAGGCTTGGGTTTGGCAAGTTCTTGGCCAACAGGCAGAAGTCCCCAATGCAGTTCAGATAGTGTTAGCTCACTTAGATGCGGGGCATTAAGCTGAGACTGTATGCGCTCGCATGCCGTGGGGATAATAGGTTTGAGAAGCACGCTTGCTTGGGCAACGGCTTCGACCATGTGGCTGAGCACGGTGTGTAATTGCGCAGCTTTGCCCTCATCCTTGGCAATTTCCCAGGGTTTTTGCTGTTCTGCATAAACGTTGGTGCCTGAAATGAACTCGATGATTGCCTCCAGTGCGAAAGAGATATCATAGCGATCCATATGATGGCGGTATTTTTCGAGCACGGTATCCAGCGATGCACGTAGCTGCTGGCTAAATTCATCGTCATATTCAGAGGCCATAGTCACACCACCACAGTAGCGTTTGGTCATATTGAGAGCCCGGTTACAAAGGTTGCCTAGGTTGTTTGCCAATTCAGTATTGAAAAGCATGACAAGACGATCCATGTCGTAGTCTGAGTCACGTCCGGTATGTATATCACGCACGAGATAGTAGCGCACGGCGTCTTGACCAAAGGTGTCGACCAATTCAATGGGATCTACGACGTTGCCCAATGACTTGGACATTTTTTCTGAGCCTGCATTGCCTTGATCCGACTTCTTTTTAATATTCCACCAACCATGGCAGAGTAAAGAGGGGATTTGTTGGTCGTTAAAACCGATGGCATGTAACATACACATCCAGTAAATCGAGTGAGACGGCACGAGAATGTCCTTACCGATAATGTGAATACTGGCAGGCCATAGTTTCTCGAAATCTGGCAGGCTGCTATCTGCAGCTTTGTTGTAGCCTGCAAACGAGATGTAGTTGATGAGTGCATCAAACCAGACGAAGGTGACAAAATCTGAGTCAAACGGTAGTTCAATGCCCCAGCGCAGTCGTTCTTTGGGGCGGGAAATACAGAGGTCGGTATCTATGGATCGCTCGATGGCATTGATTACATCGGCCTTCCTGAAATGAGGGATGACAAAATCTTCCTGAGAGTCTACCAGATTCTTGAGCCATGGAACGTGCTCGCTGAGCTTAAAGTAGTAATTCTCCTCGTCACGCTCCTCAACTTCACCCCATTCTTCGCCGAACTCTCCATCCTCATTGCGCTCTTTGTCAGTGAGAAACTGTTCTTGGCGGATTGAGTAGTGACCGGTGTAGCGTTTTTTGTAGATTTGCCCCTCGTCGTAAAGCTTCTGGAGGACGCCTTGGACACAGGACTGGTGCTCTGGGTTGGTGGTTTCAGCCCAGCCGTCATATTCTAGGCCGAGCTTATCCCAGGCATTGACAAAGCCTTTGGTGACACGCTTGACGTAGGTTGCTGGATTGACGCCATCTTTCTCTGCTGTCTGCTGGACTTTTTGGCCGTGTTGGTCAACACCGGTGAGGAAATAGACTTCTTCTCCGCGCAAGCGTTGGTAGCGAGCGATGACATCTGCCAGCACTTTTTCATACGCGTGGCCGATGTGAGGGGCGCCATTGGTATAGTCGATGGCAGTTGTCAGATAAAACACTGGAGGAACAATTAAGAAGTATAGCTAGTGGGCGACTTACTGGCCTTCAACCGCGAGACCTTTGACGTCGGCTTCTTGGTATTGCTGCTGAAGCCAGTTGAGGAATGCAATCATCATGATTTGATTTTTGCCATTATTGATGACCGATTCGATACGTTGTTTGCTTTCTTCTGTATCCTCTACTTCACGGCTGATGAGATGAAAGAAAAGAGAACGGTTATTCTCATCGATTACCTCTGAGATGTCTCCAGGGTTGAGCCCGCTGGCTTTCTGATGCAGCAAACGGTAACTTGGGTCCTTACTCTGAGTTTCACGGTCATTGATGGTGAATGGGCCAATTTGAACTGGGGTGAGGCCTTGCTCCTTGGCGGCCTCATCAAAGCTCTTGCCTGACTCTATGAGTTCTGCAGTGGCCGCGCGAGCAGCTTGAGCCGCTTCTTTCACCTTGATTGAGCCATTTTCTGAAACCAGCTGGGCGCGAGCAGCTCCTCTGGCTGAGGTGTAGTCAAGCAAGCTAGGCTCAACGACTTCTTCGAGAGTAAAGACAATCCAGCCGTGCTCACCAACAGGGAGAGCATCTGATACTAGGTCATAGGGGTCTTGAGATGCCGTGCTGTGGCCAAAAATAAAATCAGCTAACGATTTGCCTTTGTTGAAGTTTCCTCGAAGCTTCAGGACGGCTATTTCTTTCGGCAGCTTTGAACGTGAAAACAAACCTGTTTGCTGAATCTGGTGATTGCGTTTGGCGAGAATAGCGGCGAAGTCGAGTGGCATTTTCTCTTCCTCACTGTCGTAGATCTCTTGTGAAATCTGATCTATCTCCTTTTGTATGGAGCGTGCCTCCTTGGCTCTTTTGTCTGCTAATTGCGCCTTCACTTGGGCTTCTGCATTGAGGCGGGCTTGCTCGGCTTCTGCGTGGGCTTTTTTCTGCTCCTCGGTAGCATCGGCGGCCAGGGTAGCTGGTGATGATTTGACCTGAGTCTCAGGAGGGAGAGTCAGTAAGATGTAGTTGATGCGACGTTGTTCCTCTGTCTTGTAGGCGTCTTGGTGCGTGTCCCAGTAAGCTTTGATTTCCTCTTCGCTTGGCTGCTCTTTCTCGACAAAGTCATCGCGGTTGAAGACGACGCGAGAAATTGAAACCGCCTGCATTTGAGCCTCGAGCAGATCCTGTGCTGCCTGGCGAGGTGTGAGTAAGCCGCCGCCAACGATCTCGATGATTTTGTTGAGACAGAGGCTTTCGTGCACAATCGCACGTAAATCCTTTTCTGTCATGCCCAGTCGGCCGAGGCGCTTCTCAATGAAGCTGGCATACTTAGCATTGTCGAATTTGCCCTCGCTCGAAAAGCTGGGGGACAACATGATGGCGTTATTGATTTCCTCATCACTGGCGCGGACGCCCATAGTTTGCATCGCTTGTTGGATGATGATTCGATTACTGATAAAGCGATTGAAGTCATCTGCCTTGAGGTTGCGCCCCATGGTGATGTAGTAGTTGGGGTAACCATATTGCAACAGCTGCATGGCTTGCTGAAGCTGGGCAGCATCAGGAACGATGAGGAAGTTAACATAAACGTGAAGCCCGGCTTCTGATGCAAGCTGCAGTGTGCTGTCACCCATGCGGCGATATTCTTGCTGGTCGAGGATGCGGCCATTGGCCTCGAGCACTGTGGGTCCGGAGCCCATGCCACCACCGCCACCGCCTGAGATGTCATTCATGGTGAATAAAAAACCTGCAGCAAGCAGGATGAAGACGGCGGCCATTAGACCGGTGTATTTACGCATGTTCTCAATCATTATAGAAAATATGAATTGTGTTGGTGATCTGCCTCTGCAGAGCGGCCGGCAACTTAGTGGGAGATTGCCAGAGTAGCAATACTAAAGCCTCGATATTAGCTGGAAAACGATAATTTCCATGCGACAGGAAAAAGAAGAACCCTAGTAAGAAAACTTACTAGGGCTCAAGATGGATCCCCTAAGCTGTTGTTCGCGTGGCGCTCAACGGCTTTCGGGCATAGACTATGAATGAACTATGAATAAACTGAAAATGAACTATGAATTAAAAATTGAACCATCTTTCTTATTGGAGGGAATTAATACAGAAGAACTGCTATTCCAATATATGTAGACTATCGAAGGCGTGATTTGTTCGAATCTTTCTGTAGATTTTCAAAGTTACTTGATATCTGACCTATTTAAAGGGGTTTGAGCTGTTCGCTAATAGCACTAGCCAGAGCGCAGAGCATAAGAACTGGTGACATAATATTGGCTTGCTTGTAGGCCCTGCCTAGATTTTTGTAATCCACATGCAATTCAGCAACGTATCAGCGGAGGCGAAAGCCAATATCTATTTTGAAGGTAAGGTCGTCTCCCACAGCATCAAACTAGAGGATGGTTCGCCAAAGACCTTCGGCATTATGTATCCGGGCTCTTATCACTTTAATACCGATTCTGCAGAGCGGATGGAAATTACCGATGGCACCTGCCTTGTGAAATTAGATGGTGTTGATGGCAGTGATCATTTCAATGCCGGTGAGCATTTTGATGTTCCTGCTAAGTCGGGTTTCAACATTGAGGTCACCGAGGGCATTTGCCAATATATCTGCTCTTACTGATTTAAAACCCAGTCGTATTCACGAGCGATTTGCTCTTCGATGGGTATTTGCAGTTCGCTTGGGAGAACACCCCACGTGTAGGTTTCTATTTCTAGATGACGGCAAAAGCCTGGGTTTGATTTCAGGTAATTGATGGCGTCACTCGCGTGTTGCTGAGTAGAATGAAGCGGCTCTTTGGGCGCTGCATACAGTGGTATGTGAAAGTGAACGCGGGCGAGCTCCGTATTTTTCATTTGCTCTGAGGCGTTGAGGAATTCGGGGAGATCAGTAAAGCGCTTCAGGCTGCTGTCATGATTCTTTACGATGACCTGGTGCAGGTAGGTGGGTTCATCAAAGGCGCAGATGGCTTCAACAGCCTCAAGGTCTGAGGGGCTAAATTCGAGGGCGGATGAAAGGTGCAGCTTTGAAATGCGCAGGCCGGCAGCACGGAAGGTGTCGAGCGAGGTGCGGCAATCATCAAACTCGAGAGCAAAGTGGCAGGTGTCGTAATTGATGCCGATACGTTTTTTGATGAGTTCGGGGTCGGAACAGAAATGTAGCAAGCGCTCAAAAAAAGCGATGGTTTCCTCCGTGTTTTCAAAATGGCCAAGAGGCTCGGGTTCTAATCCGAGATGAAGGTCCCTTCCATAATGACTGGACAGACTCTCAATATACTGCGCGCATGCTTCGAGATGAGTAAAGATCGCTGATTCATCGGCGTTGAATGCTTTAAATGATCCGGGCAGTGTAGAGACTGAGCCTTCGACTCCCTCTGGGACAAGTTGTGCAATGATGGTGAAAAGGTCTTGGGTATATCGAAGCCTCTCGCTGCTTGTCCAATCTGGTTGGTAGACTTTTTCCTTCACCCGGGTGCCGTGAAACGAGCCATAGGGGAAGCCGTTGATGGTAAATACGTAGCAGTTCTCATCCTCTAGCCACAATTTAAACTGGGTCAGATGATCGCCTTCGAGCAGTTCTGTCGCTGCGCGGGCAGATAGTCTGAGTCCGATGGCGTAAGGAGCGTTGGCAGGCGAGACATGATCCCTGACCTGGAGTGTGTGAGTTTTGAGAACGTGTAATGTTTCAGCCCAGCTCTCTGCGGGGTGAATATTAGTGCAGTAGGCCAGATGAGCCCCTGGAAGCTTAGCGGATTTCACAGCGACTCTACGTTACGGAGGTCGAGGATCTTAACGACGTTAGCGTAAGAGTCTCTGAAAAAGAATACGGCGTGGCGGCCAAGGACCTTGACTTCAATGATTCTGCCGCGTGGGTCTGCAAAGCGGTAGTTGCCAGCAATTTCTGGGTTAGATTGTAGTCGCCCAAGAAACGCTTCGATGAGGGCTTTTTGGCCCAGTTTTTTGAGGTGGTCAGCAACGTGACTGTGCAGGTAAACCAAGGTGTTAGTCATTGTCAGGAGATGCTTTGACGCTTTTTAAGGTTTGCCAGTTTTCTGGGTCAGAGTCATCGACTCGCTTGTGGAGACTGGGCATGACAAGGCGGTTACGCTTGAGGCGCTCCACCAGAAGGAAGCCTGCGACGTGGTCCTGGTCTTCTGCGGACAACTGGCTAAGGCTTTCTTTGATTTGCTCAAGTTCTGAGATGTTCATAGGGTCTTTAGAGGGAGAAATTGGGGGATTGGCTCAGGAATTTCACAGGGTTGTCGTAGACCACTTTGAGGATCGTTTCTTGAGAGTGTTGCCGCTTTTTCATTTCCTGCATGCATTTAGCAACGGCCAAGGGGTCAGAGATACCCCAGTCACACGCTGAATTCATCCAGATGTTTTCCATGCCAAAGTTTTCAAGGATGTCGACGGCTCGAGGCAGGGTGCACTTGGATTCGGGGTAGAGGGTCATGCCGGCCCAAAAACCTGCATCAAGCACCATGCCGGCGGTGTGTTCCTCAACGTGGTCGATAATGACTTTGCAGGGATCTACCTTGGCGTTTTTAAGTGCATCGATGATGAGGCGGGTGCCCTTGAGCTTGTCTTCGAGGTGAGGGGTATGGATGAGAATGGGTAAGTCGTGCTTTTGAGCGATAGCGACATGCTCTTCAAAAATAGTGAGCTCGCTGATGGTGTTTTTGTTTAAGCCTATTTCACCAATGCCAAGGACAGTAGGGGCATCGAGAAATTCAGGAATGATGGCCATAACCTCGCGGGCAAATCCTGAGTCTTCAGCTTCTTTTGGGTTAATGCATAACCAGCAGAAATGTTTAATGCCAAATTTTGCAGCACGCTGCGGCTCATACTCGGTGAGCTGACGGTAGTAGTCGTGAAATCCTTGAGCTGAGCTGCGGTCGAAGCCGGCCCAAAAGGCAGGCTCGCAGATGGCCTCGCAACCGGCAATGGCCATGGCCTGGTAGTCATCTGTGGTGCGGCTCACCATGTGAGCGTGTGGTTCAATATAGGGCATCGAGTGGTATGGTTAGTTGCCTGCCTGCTTGTTGGGCGCTCCAAAAGCTCCTTGGATGATGGCTTTGGGGATGGGTTCTACAGTTTGATCAGACAGGGCATTGAGAACGGCTTGTGCGCGTGATTGCTCACCAGGCTTGAGCATGGCATCAAGAGCTTCATGGAAGCCATTGAATCGATAGTCGGCATCACCGTCGAAACGATCCATTCGGTCCAAGAATGCAGCGATATCGATTAATTTGCAGCGTGCATCCATGAAGTAAAGGTCGAGGATATCTTGTTTGCTGGGCATATATCTACGCTAATAGATAATTACTAAATTCCAAATGCCAAATTCAGTTTCCAAATTTATATTTTGATATAAGAATACGGCATGCAGGATATTGACGAACGCGACCTCGGACTACAGCCACTGGACAAGATGATGAATGAATGGGGTATTGATAATCATCAGTTGGTGGAGGTTTCTACCGAGCAGCTAACCCATAAGCAGGTTCAGAAGGCAAGAAAGGGGCGGCGCCTAACACTTAAAATGATGCAAAAAGTCACCAGGGCTTTCAATGTGGCTATTTGGGGTCAGCTCAGCGACGAGCAAAAAGAAGCGTATTATGAGTATATGCATCGTGATCTGTTTAATTATGCCAAAGGTCATGATGCTGATTGGGTAGATCCCAATAAATCGATTCAAGAAGAGCTGAAAAGCTGAAGATGCCAATGAAGGTCGACTACCTCATTATTGGCCAAGGCTTAGCTGGGAGTACGCTTGCCATTGAGTTGCTGAGGCGTGGCCGTTCTGTTCTTGTTGTCGATCGTCAGGATGGTACCGGATCGACGAGGATTGCGGCAGGTCTGATCACGCCGCTGACGGGGAGGGGAATGAACCCGGCATGGCGACAGCAGTATTATCTGCCGAAGGCGGTGGCCTTTTATCATGGCCTAGAGAAAGAAAGCGGCCGTAAATTCTATCATCACATGCCAGTTGTTCGTGTTTTTGCTTCTGAGAAGGAACGCGAAAAGTGGCGGGGCAAAACTGATGAGCAGCATCAATGGGCACATGAACTCGATGAGCTTGATGGGCCTTTTCAGTATCAATATGGAGGTATTGAAATGCCAGATGGTGCATGGCTGGATACCCTCGCATTCTTGCATGTGGTCCAAGATAAGTTAATGGATACAGGTTCTTGGCGGGAGGCCGCCTTTGCCGAGGAAGATGTCTCTTTTGTTGATGGCCAGGTAGAATGGCAGGACGTGGTAGCAGACAAAATCATTTTGTGCCAAGGTGCCTATGGCTTGAATGGTGTTGATGGCTACAAAGGTTGGTTTTCCTATATGCATCACCGCAGTGCCAAAGGTGAGATTTTGAATGTCTGGATTGATGGGCTCGACGACGCACGACGTTATCACTGCCAAGGCTGGTTGGCGCCTCGAGGCGGAGGCATGTGGAAGGCTGGGTCGAATTATGATTGGAAACACATGGATGCCATCCCGACTGATGCGGGTAAATCTGACGTGCTAGCAAAACTGAACACGTGGTTAGAGCTAGGTCCGGATAAAGACGTGCCCATCGAGGTGATTGATCACGAAGCCGGAATCAGGCCGATCATAAGAAACAGTAGGCCGGTTGTCGGCTTTCATCCTGAGATTCCTCAGGTCGGTTTTTTCAATGGGCTGGGGTCTAAAGGTTCATTGATGGCTCCGGCTGTAGCAGAGCATTTTGCGGCTTATTTGTGTGGCGAATCAGAGCTAGACGAGGAACTGGGGCTTCCGCAATAAGTGTATTCTTTTTTAGTCTGAGCGATATCCTTGAGCAGAGATGGTTCTAGAAAAAAGCATAGATGGCAGTTTGTTGGAGCAGGCGCATGACTTGATTGTCGATGTGCTAGAGCAGGGTGATGCTGCGGTGGATGCAACGCTGGGTAATGGTCATGATACCTTGTTCCTGGCTCGTTGTGTTGGGCGTGCGGGGAAAGTTTTTGGATTTGATGTTCAGCAGGCAGCTGTGGGGAATACACGCAAGCGCCTTGATGATGCTGGAGTCGATAGCGATTGTTATGCGCTGTTTTGTGAGAGTCATGTAGACATGGCTCTGCATATTACCACTAAGGTGAAAGCGGTGATGTTTAATCTCGGCTATCTTCCAGGGGGAGATAAGAAAATCATCACTCAGGCTCATTCCACGGTGGCCGCTTTATCTGCAGCGATAGGGTCGTTGTCCTGTGGGGGGATATTAACGGTGATGTGTTATCCGGGTCATGATGGGGGCGCTGATGAGGCAGATCTGGTGACTAACTTCGTCGATGAGCTTAATAAGGAACATTGGACGGTTGCTCGATACAGTCGCGCAGAGGCTCGGGCTTCGACGCCTTATCTATGGACCATCCTTGATGTAAGCCAAAAAAAACGGCCAACCCCCGAGTGAAGGGTTGACCGCAGATATTTGATGATGGCAGGGTCCTAGAAAGGTTTCCCTGAGAGAGGTTTGACTGCTTGAATATTCATTCTGAATGGAGCAATCGCCTTGGCAACACTGTCCTGATCAAGCTCTCCAGCTTTAGCGAGGTGCAGGGTGATGCCGCGGTTGACGTATGCCGCAGTCACATTATCGAGTTTTTCTAAAGCCGCACGGGCTTTGTCGTTGGTGTCCGCTCATCCAGTGCCTGTTACAGCGAGCACGTAAGCAGCCTCAGGGATGATGATTTCATCTTTATTGAATGAGACAAGAGTAAGGGACTTACTGTTGAGGGACTGTTCTGTTTTCCCTTTATCGAGTTCCTTGCCATCCTTCATGATCACTGTAGCACGAAGCCCAGAAAGAAGGATCTTGTCGACACCGTCCTGCATTTTAAGAGCCAAACTGGCTCGGTTGGAGACGCCTCAGCCCTTGCCGCTCACTTGGACAAGGAATGCTGTTTTTGTGTTGGTAATGGCATCAGCCGCCTCCTCAGAGGGTGTTGCCGCGGCAACATTGGCATGCACAGTAGCCAACATCGGAAGCGCAGCGAGCCCGAAGGCAGCGATGCGCGCAGTTGTTGTTGTTCTTATGCTGGTTTTCATAATGTGATTTTTATAGTTAAGGTATTATTGAGCTGATTTCAAAATATTCACTCTAGTAAAAGTGAAACTACATCGGTTTTTGTAGTCAGCAAGCAGAGAAGTCAATTTTGTTGATCATACGTAGCTGGCACCTCAGAACTTGCATAAAGTAGCTAGATCACCTCAACAATCATGTTGATTTCTACGGATACATTGAGCGGCAGAGCTGCGGCACCCATTGCCGTGCGGGAATGGACTCCCTTATCGCCGAATATTTCAACAAGAAGGTCGGAACAGCCATTGATAACCGCGGGGTGTTGATGGAAATCAGGCTCTGAGTTGACAAAACCACCGACGTTAACAATGCGCTCAACATGATCGAGGTCTCCGATTTCCGCTTTGACCACAGCGAGGCGGTTCAGGGTGATAAGACGGGCTGCCTGTTGCGCGGTTTCAACCGATGTGTCTGTTGGCACTTTGCCCAAGAAGGTGTCATCATCCAATGGAGGAATGCCTCCGGCAAGAAAGAGCAGGTTACCGGAGCGCACGCAGTTGACATATGATCCTGCCGGCGCGGGAGCCTCAGGTAAGGTGTAGCCGAGTTCTTGGATTTTAGATTCGATGGAGGACATAGTATGGACCTGTAAGCAATTATGATGAATGAGAGCAGTCACTAATTAGAGCTGCTGATCAGAGCCGGAAGATTTAGCCGTGATGCTTTAGAGCGGCTGCAATAAACCCAGCGAAAATGGGGTGGGGGTGATTGGGTTTTGATTGGAATTCAGGGTGGAATTGAGCGCCGATGAAAAATGGATGATCGCTAATCTCAACGATTTCAACAAGTCCCTCAGGATCAGAAACGGCACTAATTTTTAGGCCGGCGGCTTCAATCTGCTCACGGTAAGCTGGGTTGAATTCATAGCGATGGCGATGACGTTCACTAATCATATCTTTTCCGTAGAGTTGGTGGGCAATGGTGCCTTGCAGGATTTTTGAATCACTTGCTCCAAGGCGCATGGTTGCGCCCATATCCTCGACGCCCTGTTGTTCTTCTTGTAAGGAGATAACGGGATGCGGGCTTTCTTTGTCAAACTCGGTGGAGTTCGCTCCCGTCAAATGACACGCGTTCCGGGCAAATTCAATGGTGGCAATTTGCATGCCTAAGCAGATGCCAAAGTAAGGGATGGAGTTTTCCCGTGCGTATTTAGCGGTGAGGATCTTACCCTCAGTGCCCCGATCACCAAACCCGCCAGGGATAAGGATGCCATCCATACCGCTAAGATGTTTTTCGGCACCTTCTTGTTCGATGATTTCTGCGTCGATGCGCTCAACAACAACTCTGGTGTCATGTGCGGCACCCGCGTGTGTCAGGGATTCGTAAATCGACTTATAGGCGTCCTGCAGCTCAATGTACTTGCCGACAACTGCAATTTTCACCTCGTGGCTCGGGTTGATAATATGGTCGACGAAATCTTGCCATTCGGTGAGGTCTGGCGTCTTAGAATCGAGGCCTAGTCGGTCAGTCACTAGGCGATCAAGCTTATCGCGACGCAGGTCAATCGGGCATTCATAAATGGTGTGATCAACATCGCGAAATGCGACAACATTCTTATGCTCAACATTGCAGAACATGGCAATTTTACGTCGGTTGTCTTCGTCCAATTCGTGTTCAGTTCGGCAGACGATAATATCTGGCTGAATACCAATCTCACGGAGCTTGGCCACGGACTGTTGAGTTGGCTTGGTTTTGATTTCACCGGCAGCCTTGATCAGAGGCAGTAGCGTTACATGAATGAAACAAACGTTTTCACGGCCGACATCGAGTGAAAACTGACGAAGCGCCTCGAGGAATAAGTGGCCCTCGATATCGCCCACGGTGCCTCCTATTTCCGTAATGATGATATCGGCATCAGAGCGGAGGGCGACGTCGTTAATACGCGCTTTGATTTCATCGGTGCAGTGAGGGATGAACTGAACAGTTTTGCCGAGGTAATCGCCCTTGCGCTCTTTGCGAATAACGTTTTCGAAAACTTGACCAGAGGTGAGGTTGTTGAATTTCGTCAGAGTGCAATTGGTGAAACGTTCATAATGCCCTAGGTCGAGATCAGTCTCGGCGCCATCATTGAGGACATAGACTTCCCCGTGCTGAAAGGGTGACATAGTGCCAGGGTCAACGTTGAGGTAGGGGTCGAACTTCTGCAGGATCACTGAGAGTCCACGATGCTCCAGAAGGGTGCCAAGCGAGGCGGCTGCCAGCCCCTTGCCTAATGAGGAGACGACACCGCCGGTGACAAAGATATACTTGGTGGGTTGAGGCATGGGTATGAGAGTAGGTAATTTATTTGAGAAGGTTTTCGATATGCTGAGCCTGTTCGAGGGTGTCTACACCAGTGGAGTCGTCATCTGTGATGAGAACCTTGATGCGTGCATTATTTTCGAGAGCGCGCAGTTGCTCTAAGGATTCTGCCAACTCGAGAGGGGATGGTGGCCAGACGACAAATTTTTCAAGGAAATCCCTGCGATATGCATAGATTCCTTTGTGGCGGTATAGAGTCAATTCGGGGCTTTCCGCGCGCTGGTATGGAATGGGGCTGCGTGAGAAATAGAGAGCTTCTCCATTTTGAGCGATAACGCATTTAACGACGTTTGGATCATGCATGGCCTCGGCATCATTGATGGGGTTCGCTGCTGTAGCCATGGAGATGCCTGAATCTTCATGTAGCGCTGCTGCGAGCTGGTCGATGAGGCTTGGTTCGATGAGCGGTTCGTCTCCTTGGATATTGATGATGTAAGCAGCATCAGGGTAGGACGATACGGCTTCAGCGATACGATCCGTTCCCGTAGGGTGGTTTGGAGAGGTCATGACCGCTTTGGCGCCAAAATGATGTGCGGCATCCAGGATGCGCTGGTCGTCGGTAGCAATGGTTACGCTGTCGAGCAGCTTGCAGTGCTGCGTGCGCTCCCAGACGTGTTGCACAAGCGGTTTTCCAGCAATGAGGTGGAGCGGTTTCCCGGGGAAGCGAGTAGAACCCCAGCGTGCTGGGATAATGCCAAGAGTGAGATGATTTCCAGATGAGGCCACTTGCTTAAATCTGGGGTTGAGTTATGAATGGTGTGACCTAAACGACAAGCCTCTTTTGCCTGTAGTGCAAAGTTTTTTTTTAGAGTGTGCTGGTTTGAAGTTTGTAGAGGCGAATTATACTGCTAGTCTGCGTTTCCATGAAGCCGGTGTATGAATACTTTACCTATTGGGATTGGGCGGTTGTTGCGGGGTATATGATTTTCACCACTGTTCTGGGGCACAGACTCTCGGGCAAACAATCCAATATTAAGGATTTCTTTCTTGGTGGTAAGACGTTGCCATGGTGGTCGGTGAGCGGATCGATGATCGCCACTGAGATTAGTGCTCTGACATTCATCGGGGTGCCCGGTATGGTTTTTGCTATGGATGGAGACTGGACTTACCTGCAATGGGGGTTTGGTTCCATCATAGCACGCTTCGCTGTCGCTTACTGGCTGATACCTTTGTATTATGAGAAAGAAATATACAGCCCATACGATTTCATGGGCAACCGGCTCGGCGAGGGTGCGAGGCGCCTGGTCACAGGCCTTTTTGCCTTGGGATCAATCCTAGGACAGAGTGTGCGCGTGCTTGTTACGGCAATTATCCTTCAGGTGGTAACGGGTATGGACGCGCCTCTTTGCATCGTTATCATAGGCGCTGTCGCGATTCTTTGGACATTCATGGGGGGGATGCAAACGGTCATCTGGACCGATGTCATTCAGTTTTGCCTGTTTATTTTTGGCGGGGTATTGGCGTTGAGTCTGCTGATCGGGGAATTGGGCTGGAGTCAAATTGTAGAGCTCAACCAAGTTACCATTGACGGAAGTAACAAAGACAAACTCACATGGCTTGATTTCACGACCCCATTCCAAGAACCGAGGTTGCGCTACACCATGTGGGTGGCCCTTATTGCCATGCCCTTTCAAAATTTTACGGCATTTGGTATCGACCAACTCAACACCCAGAGAATGTTTTGCTGTGGAAGTGTTAAGGATGCAAGGAAGGCTATGTGTTGGAGTAGTATATCGATCATCGTCACCATCTTGATGCTGGCTGTCGGAGCGGGGCTTTTTGCTTGGTACAGGGTCTATGAACCAAGTGGTTTGATCGCTACGAGTTTTGAGAAAAGCAATAATGTGTTTCCCACATGGATTACCATGGAGGTGGCTCCAGGGCTCAGTGGATTGATCCTAGCTGGGGCATTTGCGGCGGCGATCTCAAGTCTTGATTCAATTTTAGCAGCCCTCAGTCAGGCTAGTTTATCGGTGTTCTATGGCAGAGATAAGCTTGAGGCGGCAGGTAATGGCCGGGAGATGGTCCGTTTGTCGAGAATTGTGGTTTGTGTTTGGGGGGTCATTTTGACTGCCGCTGGACTGGGTTTGTGGGTTGTTTATAAAAAGAATCCAGACAGTGATTTGATTGGTTTAGCGTTCGGCATGGTAGCATACACTTATGGCCCTCTGTTGGGTGTTCTAGTGGCGGCTATTTTGCCCATCAAGGTAAGCACGAAGGGGTTGATTCTGGGTACTGTTTTATCCGTTTTACTGGTATCTTGGTTTAGGCCTGAGCTACCCTTAGCGCTGGAGGCCATGGGCCTAGCTGCTTGGGCTCAAAACATCATCCTTTTGCGCCCTGAGCTAACCTCGGAATGGTTTTTTCCATTCAATGCGAGCATCACACTTTTGTGTGGCTGGCTGGGTGCTCTGTTAGGCTCTTCAGAAGCGCCAGTCAGTGCTGATAAGCAGAGATAATTAACCACGCTTGATTACTTTCGGGGTCAAGTATTTTTAAAATTTTTCCGTGGAACTATTGTGGAATAGGGGGTTTTGTTTTTTTGACGCCTCCTAATATTAAAAAGTTTTGATCATGTCGCAAACAGCGAGTTTTATCAGCAGGTCACCCTCTTGCCCGTTCGCTGCTCGCGGACATCAATACCCAAACCATTTACACATTCTAAAAGCTTAATGAAACAAACACATGCTCTTTTCCGAAACTTAGAAAAGTCGACCCCTGACGCAACAGAATCAGGTGGTGCAAGTGCTTCTAGGGAGAATGAAGAGCTTTGGGCTGAGGTTTCAGGGGCCCTTAAAAATCTGGTAAGTGGTGACGCATACAGCAGGTGGTTTAGCTCGGCTTATCTGAAAGAGGTCAATGAGACTGAGGCGCTCCTTGGTGTGATTAGCGACATGCACCAGGTTTGGATCGAGACCAATTACCTGCCTGAGGTTCAAGCTGCGCTAGCTAGCGTTTCATCGCTTCCTCGCAAAGTGAGAGTTGTCGTTTGCGAAGCCATACAAGATCAGCTTGCTGATGCAGCGACGGCCGCAGCTGACCAAGCTGCTGCGAGTAATGATCACAATGGCCTATCTTCTGACAGCACCGCCGCATCTCAAACGTCTTTCAGTGATGGATTTGGAGCCGGGGCGCACAACAGCTCGTTTGGTGACCCCGCAGAGCAGATGCGCAAAAAACTCAAATCAACGGGGCTTAACCCTCAATTTAGCTTTGATCGTTTTGTGGTGGGTCAGAACAATGAGTTTGCTCATGCTGCTTGTATGGCTGTGGCCTCGACCAAGAACCCCATCTACAATCCGCTTTTTATCCATGGTAGTTCAGGTCTTGGTAAAACCCATCTCATGCAGGCCATTGGCCAGCAGCTGATGCAGGATAATCCAACGGCCAAAGTGGTGTATCTGACATGCGAAAAGTTCATCAATGAGTTCATTGATACTGTGCGCAAAGGATCACTCGAGAGATTCAGGCGCAAATATCGCCGAGCAGATATTTTACTCATTGATGATATTCAGTTCTTGGCAGGGAAAGAGCGCTCACAAGAGGAATTTTTTCATACCTTTAATGAATTACTAGATCTTCAGAGTCAGGTCGTGCTGACTTCGGACCGACCAGCCTCGGAAATTAAAAACATCGAGCCTCGTCTCATTTCTCGTTTTGAAAGTGGATTGACTGTAGAGCTTCAGCCTCCAGGCATAGAAACCCGCCTTGCCATTCTGCGCGCCAAAATGGAAGACTGGGACGTTAAGCTCGACAGTGAAATACTTGAGATGCTTGCAGAGCGTATTCAGAGTAATGTGCGCAGACTTGAGGGTGGGCTTGTGCGCATCGCCACTTACGCATCACTCGGCACCGAGCAGGTGACCATTGAGCGTTCCGAGTTTTTGTTGAAGGACATTTTAAGAGAAGAGGGTCAGCGTAGAGTCAATATTGATTCCATTCAAAAAGCGGTAACTGACTACTTTGATATTAGGCTCGCAGACATGACCAGTAGACGGCGCCCTTCAAACATTGCGTTCCCACGGCAAATTGCGATGTATCTGAGTCGCAAAATGACACCGTGCTCTTTAGTTGAAATCGGCGATGCCTTTGGCGGTAGAGATCACGGCACCGTGATTTATGCATGCCAAAAGGTGAAAGATAGAATTGAAAATGAGGCAGAGATTCGCGATGCGGTGGACATTCTGATGACCATGCTCAAGCGCAGATAGCAAGCTGGTGAGGGCGCAATACGCATCCTTCAAAACACCATTGCTGGGTCCTTTTAGAGTTTATTATAGCATTATTTGTAAGCCTCAAGTGGCGCGGCTCCATTATGACGGGCCTACATATAGCACCCGCGCCATCTTCGAGCACAGCATATTGTGCTGGAGGGGTGAAATTGTTCAAGATTCCTTAATGAGGGCTTGCTTTGGAGTAAAAATAATTCAATGTCTTCGCGTCGAGCGTGAACTGTTTCACCATTTTTACGACAACCCTTAATTATCACTTATCTTAAAATGAAATTTTCTATTAGTAAGGAAGCTTTTCTTGATGCTCTTCAGCAGGTTCAGCACGTAGTAAGCAATAGGGCAACACTTCCTATTCTTTCTAACGTTCTTATCGAAGCTGCTGACGGCAAACTCAAGCTGACAACCACAGATCTGGATGTTGGTGTAAGTGGTAGTGTAGATGCAACGATCGATAAAGAGGGGTCTACAACACTTCCCGTTAAGCGCTTGGTGAGTATTATTCGTGAACTTCCAGCAAGTGAGGTGGAGGTATCAGTAGACGGAAAAAACCATGCCAGTATCAAATGCGGCCCAAGCTTCTTTAAGATCATTGGTCTTGGTGAAGATGAGTTTCCGCCTCTGCCCAAGTTCGAAGAATCTACAGAATTTAAAATTGCCCAAGGTGTGCTGCACGACGCCATTAAAAAAACTTCTTATGCGATATCAACGGATGAGACTCGCTATGTGCTCAATGGTATTTATGTGTCCTTCCGCGATGGCAAAATGATTTTTGTTGCTACCGATGGCCGTAGGCTCGCGATGGTGGAGAACGATCTGGAATACCCAGCAAGTCACGAGACAGATATTATTGTTCCATCCAAGGCTGTGAATGAGCTTCAGCGCATGCTGGGTGGCGAGGGTGACGCCATTGTAAGATTAAGCGGAAACCAAATAAGCTTTGAGATTGGTGACAGTATCATCGTCAGTAAGCTTATTGAGGGTAATTACCCCAACTACAAGCAGGTGATTCCTGGTGAGCGCAAGGAGCGGGTCACGATCAATCGCGAAGAGTTTCTCAACACAGTTCGCCGGGTATCATTGCTTACCTCGGAGAGCTCTAATTCAGTGAAGTTGTCGTTCAGTAAGGGCAGCATTGATGTTCAGGCTAACTCCAAGGATATTGGTGAAGCTAAGGAGCCCGTTGTGGCTGATTATGACGGCGAAGAGTTCGCGATTGCGTTCAACCCAGAGTTTCTCATGGCACCGCTTAAAAATCTAAGCGAAGAGTCAGTCTACCTAGACCTCATTGATGGTATGAGTCCTGGAGTCATTCGCATCGATGGTTCATTCCTCTATGTGATCATGCCAATGCGTGTCAGCGGATGATAGGAAAGTGAGCTGAAATCATTTTATATTAAAAGTCCGGAGGGTTTCCTCTGGGCTTTTTTTTATGGAGCCATTGTGGTATCTGATGTCTATGCAATTGTTATTTTCATGTGTCGCCCTGTTGCTGCTGCTTACAGCCTGTTCAGATATATCAGGAAATCATTCAGAGGGTCGAGTTGCTGAAGGTGGCAGTCACGTGGATATGACGCCGGCAAAGCCCAAGCTCGCAACAACAAACAATGTCGATGGGCGGGCTTCTGTGGCTGGAGGAAATGTCCAGCAAGGGCAAATCACGGGGGTTGATATAGGCCGGCTTTTTGAGCTGATTCAGGGTGGAAGAGTATTGCTGGTTGATTGCAGACCCCCGATTTTTTATCGCATGGGCCATATAGATGATGCGATTAACCTGCCGCTAAAAAAATATGTAAAATCCATCGGCATGATCAGAGCACATTTTGATCATGCTTTGACCGAGCGTAAGGTTGTTGTGCTCTACTGCCAAAACATCGACTGCCCTGACGGCTACCTGTTCGCTAAAAAAATAGCAGAGGAAGGTTATTCGGTCTCGGTCTACAAAGGAGGTTGGCAGGAATGGAAAGCCTCTGGGCTTTGATTCGGGTCAGCCTCAGACTGAGTCTCACCCTCAGCGGGTGGTTTGATGACGACTATTCATCATATTCAGCCCAAGATGAAGTGGTCTCCCAAACGCGTATTTTAGCAATTTTCACATTAGGTCTGACTGGATACTCGGGATCTGGTTGGCTCACAAATTGATCCAGTGATGCTTTGGTGTGCAGATAGATGGTTCGAGCCATTACCTCAGTTGTCGGGTCTTCACCGTCGAATCCGATGATGCGATCACCATAAGCCTCTTTGAAAAATTCAAACTTAGGATCCTCCGTATTCATACAAAGAGCATGATCATAGGTTTCGAGGAAATCCCCGATCATGCGAGAGATCAGTTTGAAATCAAAGACCATCTCGCGATCATCAAGGGTGTCAGCTTCAAATATCAGCTCAACCTTGCGTGTGTGTCCGTGAGGAAACCTACACTTGTCAGGGTGCTTGGAGAGTAGATGGCCGTTTTCGACCTCGATCATTTTGCAAATCCGGTAAGGCATAGGGTCAGGAATATGGGTGTGAACTAATCAATAGGGAAGGTTAAACCGGGGTTGAACCCTCAGGTTTCGATGATCGGGCGATCCTTTAGGAAATCATTTTCTCCGCCAGTGCAATATCCTCAGGGTAGGTGATCTTGAGGTTGGGCTCTTCGTTAGCTACAAGCCGAGTGCTGCACTGGATGAGCTCCATTGCGGAAACTTCATCGGTAACGCGTTGACCATTTTTTTGAACTAGATCGTAGGCTTCGATGAGTAGTTCGGCCTTGAAAATTTGGGGTGTTTCCATCAGCCAAAGATGATCGCGGCATAGAGACTCGGTAACGAAGCCTTCGCTATTTGCTCGTTTGATGGTTTCAGTGACTGGGCGTGCAGATGAGGCCGCGTTATATTTGACGGCAGATTTCAAGACCTTTTCGATTTGCTGGCATGATATCAGTGGGCGTGCGCCATCATGAACTGCGATGTAATGCGCCCCTTTTGTCAATTTACTCAGGCCCGCAGTGACAGAATCATGCCGGTCTATGCCGCCATCAACTCGAGTGATCGGTATATCGTTTAATTCAAGATGAAGGGCGCTGTAGCGCTCTATGGGGCAAACAACGATAATTTCTGTGACACCAGAGCAATTTGCAAATGCTTCGATGCTGTGCTGGAGGACCGGCTTACCGGCAAGATTTGCCAGTAGCTTATCAAATCCCATGCGCTGGCTAGATCCTGCGGCGACGATGATAACAGAAAAATTCATGGTGGCTTATAGAATGATCGTAAAAACCAGCGTGATTATGCTGATGGATGAACCCCGCTGAGGGCCGTGTGATTGGGCTTCCCCGAGGGGTGGGAAATTTACTGGAGACGCTTCATGACCTCTTGAGAGAGTTTTTTGCCATCGGCACGGCCACCTGTTTTTTGTTGAAGTAGTTTCATGACTTGCCCCATGTCCTTCTTTGACTCAGCGCCTAATTCGCTAATAGCGGATTCAACGGCAGTAACGATTTCGTCCTCGCTAAGTTCAGTAGGGAGGTAGTTCTGTAGGATTTTAATTTCGGCCTTTTCGTTATCAGCAAGTTCTTGGCGATCTGCTTTTTCAAACTGCTCGATGGAGTCCTGACGCTGTTTGATCTGTTTGCGGATAATGCCTATTATTTCACCATCTTCGAGAACCGTGCCGGCGCCAGACTTCTCGATACTGGCATTGGTTATTGCTGATTTCAGTGCGCGGATTGTATTGAGCGTCTCTTTATTGCGCTCTCGCATGGCGCTTTTCATGTCGCTGCTGATCGTTTCGAGTAGTGAAGTCATAAATTGATGGGGATGTGTGTTGTTGCCTCTGGGTTGAATAGGCTGGGGGCGCTTGATCAGTAGAGGTCCTCGGCAGTCACCGATGTTTGTTCCCGGCAGCCAAGCCAGACGGCTTGATCGACTACCCGGGAGCTGTCACCATCAAAGCGATAACTGTGGCAGTTGGGGCAGAGGTTAGCCCCAGCGCCAACAATAGAGTCGCATCCTTCACAGACCTTATAATTGTCGGGGTTGTTGGCGATTTCCTTAGCCTTGTTCAGACGGGATTGATCTTGAGGATTGGTAGCCATGGGTAATCAACAGGTAAATTAGGAATTCAGCTTGTCTAGAAAAATCTAGGCTCTGAAACTAAAAAAGCGACCCCCAACTATGGAGGACGCTAAGAAAATGTAGCTTGTAACCTGATGTTGGGTGCTGTTGCGCCAACTTAAAGGTTGAGGCAATCACTAGGCACTGAGGTGCTTGTGTGTCTTGCTCTTAAGGTTAGCTGCTTTGTTGGGGTGAATGATGTTATTCTTTTCACACTTATCTACTGTAGAGGTGAACTCAGAGTAGGATTTTTGCGCAACTTCTTTGTCGCCTGATGCAGCAGCTTCGAGAGTTTTTCTGCGGAGCGTCTTCATGCGGCTGGTGAGAGACTTGTTCTGTGCTGTACGCGTTGCGGCTTGACGAACGCGTTTGAGAGCTGATTTGGAATTGGCCATGGAATAACTTAGTTACTGAGTTGAGATTATCTGAGTCGGCTCATTCAGAGTGAATGAAGATGACATGCTGTAAGGGCGGTGAAACTAGCCATTTAGGCTGGGCTGTCAAGCTCGATAGCGAGGAAAATGTCTGCTTTTTGAGGGTGAGCTTGATTTTGCGTGGATTGACAAGCAGGGGGCGAGCTCTATGGGTGCTGAGCTGCTTCTTGTTTTTAGCTGTTGAGAATAGCCAAGAAGATCGTTTGTTACTTACCGACTCTTTCCTTGGCGGGTGACTTGGAAAAGGCCGTGAATTGTTGTCCCAGTGAGCTCAATGACGTGAAATAGAAGCCAATGGGGAAGGGCATCAACAGGGTGGCTGCTATCCAGCTACCATTGAGGGCGTTATCCGCTACAATGATGGTGAAGAAAAAGGCGAAGGCAAGCTCCACGAATGGGGTGAGTGACTTGATGGCCTTGTAGCGGCTTTTTTTGAAGGCCGACTTTTCCGTTTTTGTGCTGCTGTTAATACCGTGTTTGGGGGTGCGCACGAAGCCGGATTGATGATTAAAGAGAGCTTCTAATACAGCCTTGGCATTGTTGACAGACATGCCGATGCCCAAAGCTAGAAGTAAAGGCAGGTAAAGAATATCCTTCAGCCAGGTGTCTGGGCGAAGAGCTTTCTGGCTCATGATGTAAAACAGAGCCACAGAGACACTGCCGAAGAAAAAGATAGGGAAGTTAAGCAGGTGTTCAGATATACCATGTTCTTCAAACCATGACATCTCACTTCGCTGTTTTGGTATGATCAAAAAGAGCAGTGCAAAAAGCAGCAGGTAAGCAAAGTTTGATGTTAAGTGAGCGGTGGCTTCCAATTTGCAACTGAGAGGGGCATTGCTTTTCCAGATGTCGAACAGGCATTTTTTGCACACTTGAATGGAGCCTTTGGTCCAGCGGTGTTGCTGGCTCTTGAAGCCTTCCATGTCAACGGGTAGCTCCGCAGGGGTAGTGACATCATTAAGGAAGATGAATTTCCAGCCTTTCAGCTGCGCGCGGTAGCTGAGGTCCATATCTTCTGTCAGGGTGTCATGCTCCCAGCCGCCAGCGTCATCGATGCATGATTTGCGCCAAATGCCAGCAGTACCATTGAAGGTGAAAAATCGGCCGCTACGATTACGAGCGGTTTGTTCCAGCTCAAGGTGCCCGTCGAGAAACATTGCCTGTATACGAGTCAGGGTGTTGTAGGTGCGGTTGATGTGTTCCCAGCGTGTTTGGATCATGCCGATATTATTATCGGTGAAATAATGAATCGTTTTATGAAGCACATCAGGATTAGGCACAAAATCAGAATCAAGAATGAAGAGGTAGTCGCCTTTGGCGGTCTCGGTGCCATTCTCTAAAGCTCCTGCCTTGTAACCAGTGCGGTCGACACGGTGAACGTGCTCCGCGTCAAAACCTCGTTCGATGAGTTTTGCTACCTCAACCTTGCAGATCTCAGTGGTTTCGTCTGTGGAGTCATCTAAAACTTGAATTTGAAGCTTATCTTGTGGGTAATCGAGACTTGATACCGATTTCAGCAGTCTCTCCATGACATGCATCTCGTTAAAGCAGGGGAGCTGAATGGTCACGAGTGGTAGCTCCTCGAATCTAGCCTTTGGCTCTGGTCGATTTCGTGAGTGCTTGAGATACAAAGACAGAATCATCAGGCGATGAAAGCCATAGCCAGAGAGTCCGATGAGTACGAGAAAGTAGAGAGTGATCCAGAGCCAGTCCATAATAGGTATTTGATGAGAAAGGAAGAGGAGCGTTCCTTACTTGGATTACTGTCTGTTGTCAAGGCAGGATCCTGCCATGGTGAGGCCCTTAGATTCCTGAATTGGCCTTAGCGCGCTTGATGGATGATTGTGCTTCCTATCATAAATACATCATGTTTGATTGCTGGTGATGGATATCCCTAATGGTGATCGAGAAGAATTCCGAGCAATATTGGGTGAGATAGGCAATACGTATATGCCTTTTGGCCGCTTTGGACCTAAGGATTTCCCTCCGCGCGGATTGCCTATAATGGACTTGCCCGAAGAGTATTTAGCTTGGTTTCAGCAGCGGGGATTTCCGAATGGTCGGCTCGGCGAGTTGTTGGAGGTGGTATGGGGTATCAAAGATGTCGGCATGGACAGCGTCTTTGATCCGATGCGTAAGGTGAGAGGAGGCCGACGTAGTATCCGGAAACCAAGAGGGTCGAGAAGCTAGAGAGGCTCTGCGGCTTATTTAGTTTGGTCGCAGATCGCTTATCAGATGCCTGGCTTGTCCATGTATTTGATAATGGCACGGCGTAGTTCGACGGCGTTGATGCGGCCGGAGTGGCGCCAGATGATCTTGCCGCCTGGAGCGATCAGCACGGAATGGGGCAGGGAGCCATTCCAGTTAGGGTCGATTGCTTCCGCTAGCTTATCGAGGTTGGCTCCGCTGTAGATGTAGTTATTGGAGGTTCGATCCTCGCTTTGCACTGATTTTGCTGTGCGTGGGGCGAGCGCGGCGTGGTGGCCCGCGAGGAATTTTTTGACCTGCCCCTTGTCGTCGACAGGGTCAACGCTAATGGTGATCAACTCGAAGGGTCGGTTTTGGAATCGACGATAAGTTTCGATCAGATCGGGGAACTCGGCGACACAGGGGCCGCAGACGGTGGACCAGAAATTAATCAGGCGTAGTTTTTCGGTTTTATTAGCCGTGAGAGAGGTAGCCATCTTTTGGTCAAGGTCATCCAGGCTGACAGGAAGGGCTGCCCATTTGGCATTATCCTTAGCAACACTATCACGTTTCCAGGACCACTTGGTGGAGCAGCCGAAAGGGCGACTTGTGGCTGTCTCCGGTTCCTTGCCTGTAAGAATAGCGTCAATGGCCTGACGCACGTAGGGTGTTCCTATATTTTTAGTGCTGCGGCGAGCATCGTCGATCCTGCCCGTGTAGCGCAGTTTGCGATCAGCATCGAAGACAAAGACGTGAGGTGTTGCGACAGCTCCGTAGGTTTTGGTGGTTTTCTGAGTGGCACCATCATAGAGGTAGGGGAAGCCGTAGTTTTCCTCCTCGGCAACATTCCTCATGTCCTCAAGGGAGTCACCGTAAACCGAGTATCCTAACTCATCGAGACGCAGGGCTTTATCGTCGTTGCCTGAGATAGCGACGAGGGCAACACCCTTGTTTTTATAGTCCTCGTGCAGGGCGATGACCTTGCTACGTGCGGCACGTGCATCTGGGCAGTGATTACAGGTGAAAACAATGACAAGAGCCTTGGAGTCTGAGAAATCACTGAGGCTATGGTTTTTGCCATCCACGCCTGGAAGCGAGAAATCGGGAGCCGGTGAGCCGATGGTCAGGGTTGTGATCGCTTCAGCTTGGGCAAGCGGTTGGGCAAGCAGGGGACTCTGAATGGCAAGAATGCTAGCGAGTATAAAGGTTGAGGTGCGCATACTTCAATTACACGCTTTTTGGGTATTTTATTGCAAGAGATTAATGATGGGGGCGTAATCAAATCATGCTTAAGTCTATTGTCTGTTTTTTGTCGTTCGCCCTTGGGCTAGTGACATCGCTGTGTGCTGCTGAAATTAATGTGGCAGAGGGTTTTGAGTGTAAGAAAATTTATCAGGTTCCCAATAAAGAGCAGGGATCATGGGTGGCGATCGCGATTCACGATGACGGTCGCCTGATTACAGCAGACCAGTATGGCTCAATTTATTATGTTACCGTCAATGGTAACGAGGCCCCCAAGGTGGAGCCGCTCAATCTTAAGATAGGCGGTGCTCATGGTTTGTTGTGGTTCAAGGATAGGTTGTTTGTATCCGTGTGTGAGAGGGAAGTGGTGGGGGCAGGGGTTTACGTTGTCGTTGATAGCGATGGTGATGGTAAGCTCGACAAGGTGGAGCTGGTGAAAAAACTTGTCGGTGGTGGTGAACACGGACCACATGGATTTGTAGTATCACCGGACAAAGAGTGGATTTATTATGTCTGCGGTAATCACACCAATGTTCCAGACGGTATTGCCAACTATGCAGCGACGAACAAGTGGGGTGAAGACCTTTTGTTGCCCAGACAGGCTGACGCCCGTGGGCATGCGCGTAGCCGAAAAGCTCCTGGAGGCTGGGTTGCTCGTTTCAAGCCTGATAATTCACGTTGGGAACTTTACAGCCAAGGATACAGAAATTCATACGGTATCGCCTTCAATCAAGAAGGAGATCTTTTCACCTATGACGCTGACATGGAGTATGATTTCGGCACTCCATGGTATCGGCCGACGCGTATTTGCCATGTGACCAGCGGTAGTGAGTTTGGCTGGAGAAATGGCACGGGCAAGTGGGCTGAGTATTACCTGGATAGCTCTCCGGCTGTGCTCAACATTGGTCCCGGATCACCCACGGGAGTGGTCTCTGGTGCGGGAGCGGCATTTCCGGCACGTTATCAGCGGGCTATTTTTGCCTTAGATTGGACCTTTGCTACGATCTACGCCATTCATCTCAAAAGCGATGGTTCAAGCTATACCGCCGAAAAAGAGGAGTTTGTCTCAAGGCCGGGTCTGCCAGTGACGGATGCCGTGATCGGTAATGACGGAGCGATGTATTTCCTGACCGGAGGCAGAAGGGCTCAATCTGAGTTATATCGTGTCAGTTATGTGGGTAATGAATCCTGTGAGCCCGTGAATGCTCCAGAAGTCGGTGATCTCGTCAAGCTGCGCCGTCAACTCGAAGCCATGCATGTCACCAGCAAAACTGAAAATCTTGAGCTGATCTGGAAATCCATGGGCCACGAGGACCGGGCTATTCGTTATGCTGCCCGCGTGGCACTCGAGCATTTGCCCGTGGCTCTATGGCAGCAGAAGGTTTTAGAGGAAAAAAATCCTATGATCTTATGCCAAGGGGCTGTGGCGCTGGCTCATCAGGGGAGTAAGAAGAATGCTCAGGCACTACTGCAGTCGCTAGCCAAAGTCGATTTCCCCACTTTAGACAATCATGGCAAGCTAGCTTTGCTGCGTGCTGTGAGCTTGGTGATTGCTCGCTGTGGTGACGGTGCTCAGAGAGATTTGTTGATCGGTGCTTTTGATGCCCATTTTCCAAGTGAGGATGACATGGTGAATCGTGAATTGTGCAGGCTGTTGAGTTATCTGCAGGCACCGAATGTGGTGAAAAAAACACTCGGTTTGATGGCTTCTCGTGGTGCCGATACACCTCCGGATTGGGCGACTCTTGCAGCGCGCAATTCTAGGTATGGTGGGGATGTTATCAAGATGCTCAACAATCTGCCTTCAGCGCAGAACCTGCATTATGCTTACTGCTTGAGAGTGGTGAAAGGGCCGTGGACAGAAGGCCAGAGAAGACAGTATTATGAGTGGTTTAATCATGCTTCCAAGAAAAGTGGTGGTCTTAGTTATGCTGGTTTCGTGCAAAATATGCTCAAGGATGCATTGGCGAATGCTACCGAGCAGGAGCGCAAAATGATCAGTGCGTGGAAGCCCATGGTGAAGCACAACCCGTTTAAGAATCTACCTAAGGTCAAGGGACCCGGCAAAGCTTGGTCAGTTGACGAGGTAGCCGCACTGGCTGATTTGGACAAAGCAGATTTGACCAATGGTCAGCGTATGTTTGAGGCTAGCCTCTGTGCAGCTTGCCACCAGGTGGCTGGTAAAGGGGGCGCAGCAGGTCCCGATCTGACCCGTGTGGCGGGTCGTTTTCAGCTCAAGGATATGGGTGAGGCCATCATTGATCCCAATAAGGTGATCTCCGACCAGTTTGAATTTAGCCTAATCACCAAGAAAGATGGCTCGTTCATGACTGGTAAAGTGCTCGATAAGCAAAATGGAGTGATGACCGTTGCTATCAGCCCCTTTGATTTCAGCCAGACGGTAGAAGTAGCAGCAGCCGATGTTCAGGAGATCAAGGCATCGCCGATATCGCCGATGCCTCCAGCCTTGATCAATCGGCTCAATGAGAATGAGCTCAGGGACCTGATGGGCTACCTGATGAGCTTGAAATAGCAGCTTTGGGGTGCGT
>JAFMDE010000114.1 GCA_017857425.1 Akkermansiaceae bacterium | reverse complement strand
ATGAGCATTCCACGACCTCAGATCTTCCATACAGCTGCATGTTTATTGCTCTGTTTGTTGGCAGCAAACAAAACGACGGCTGAACAAGCCAAGGTCAGCCCAAGCAAGCCCAACATTGTCATCCTCTACGCCGATGATCTTGGCTACGGGGATCTCACATGCTACAACCAGGATTCCAGGATTTCCACGCCACACCTCGACAAACTGGCAGCGGAAGGCATGCGTTTCACCGACGGTCACTCCTCGTCGGGGATCTGCACGCCGTCACGCTACGCCCTGCTCACCGGCCGCCACCATTGGCGTAAATTCCATGGCATTGTCAATGCTCTGGGCAAATCCGTATTCTCGCCCGAGCGCCTCACCCTGCCTGAGATGCTACAGGAAAAAGGCTACACCACCGCCTGCATTGGCAAGTGGCACCTCGGCTGGGATTGGGATGCAATCCGCAAACCCGGAACGCCTAAGAAGAGTATTCAGGCGGAGGACTTTGACTGGACCAAATCGATCCCGGACGGGCCGCTAGGGCACGGCTTTGACTACTACTTCGGCGATGCTGTCATCAACTTCCCGCCCTATACCTGGATCGAAAACGACAAGGTATTGAAAGCTCCGGATACGACGCTCAAAGCTACACCAAAAAGTAAAACCAAGGAAGGCCACTGGGAAGCACGCCCCGGCCCCGCGTGTAGTGACTGGGATTTTTACGAGAACCTGCCCACGCTGACCAAAAAAGCCGCCGCTTGGCTCAAGGATCGCAAAGGCAAACAAGAGCCCTTTTTCCTCTATTTTCCACTCCCCAGCCCGCACGCGCCCATCGTGCCCACCGATGAGTTTGATGGCAAAAGCCAGGCGGGCGCCTACGGAGACTTCGTCGTGCAGACAGACTGGTCATGCGGTCAGCTTCTCCAAGCACTGGAAGAAAGCGGACACGCAGAGAATACGATCGTCATCTTCAGCTCCGACAATGGCGCAGAGCATTACGCCTATGCCCGGGACAAGAAGTTCGGCCACTGGTCATCTCATCCCCTGCGTGGTCTGAAGCGCGACATCTACGAAGGCGGTCACCGCGTGCCCTACATCGTCCGCTGGCCGGGCAAGGTCGCCGCTGGATCGAGCTCAGATGGGCTTGTTTCCCAGATCGACATCATGGCCACGCTCGCCTCGGTCATCGGTTATGCCTTGCCCGACACCACCGCCGAAGACTCCCACGACCTCCTCCCGCTCTGGACGGGCGAAACCGAAACCAGCCCACGCCAAACCCACATTCACAACACCTTTGAGAACGCCTATGCGATTCGTCACGCTGACTGGATCCTGGTGCAAAGAAAAGACGGCTACCACTCCAAGGGCTACCAAAACTGGGAAAAGAAGCGTGATTACCCCGCTGATAAAGGCAGCAAGGTGCAGTTGTTTAACCTCAGCAAGGACATGGGACAGAAGACCAACCTGATGGCCCAACACCCGGAGAAAGCCCGCGAACTTGCGGCCCTGCTTGAGAAGATCCGAACCCAAGGCCACTCCGCGCCGAGACTCTCAGACCATTCGGGCAAAAAGATGAATAAGTAATTCCGCAAGGGAAAGGGAATTAGAATTTAATTCGAATTGAAGACAGCTCAAATACTCCTCCTGGTCACGGCGGCATTCGCTGATGAGTGATTTACTGAGGTTTAGCAAGATTAAGCCTGTAGTTCGTTCCACACATGTCCGTGGACGTCGGTGAGGCGGATATCGCGTCCGCTCCAGCGGTAGGTGAGGCGTTCATGGTTGATGCCGAGCTGGTGTAAGACGGTGGCCCAAAGGTCATAGACGGTGGCGACTTTTTCCGTGGCGCGGTAGCCGAGTTCGTCGGTGGCTCCGAGCACGCGTCCACCGGCGATGCCGCCACCGGCCATCCACAGGCTAAAGCCCATGGGGTTGTGGTCGCGGCCTTTGCTGCCTTGTGAGAAGGGGGTGCGGCCAAACTCACCAGTGAAGACCACGAGGGTGTCATCGAGGAGGCCACGTTGTTTGAGATCCTTAAGCAGGGCTGCCACGGGTTGGTCAACTTGGCGCGCCATCACGCGGTGGCCTTTTTCCAAATCGCCATGCTGGTCCCATGGGTTGGCGACATTGCCACCACCCACCTTATAGCTACAACAGGAGAGTTCCACAAAGCGCACGCCACGCTCGACAAGCCTCCTGGCCATGAGGCATTGGCGCGCATACTCGGCGAATTTGGGATCGCTATCGTTGATGCCATACATCTCTTTTGTGGCCTCGCTCTCGTTCTTGATACTAGTGAGCTCAGGCACGGCTTCTTGCATCAGATAGGCCGTCTCGGCGTTTTTGATAGAATCCTGCACGGCGTCGTGAGCGGCGGTGCGATCCGCAAACTGGCGATCAAGGCTATGGATGAAATCCAGCGAGCGGCGCTGCTCTTGTTTGAGTAGGGAAGGTGAGATGTGGGGCACCGCTTGATCGTTTGAAATATTAAAGACGGAGCCCTGATGGTTGGCGGGCAGGAAGCCGTTGCCAAAGAGGCTGACACCACCGTGGGGTGTGCCCGCGTTCTTAGATTGAAGGATGACGTAGCCGGGCAAGTTCGGGTTCCTGGTGCCGCAGCCGTAGTCGACCCAAGCGCCCGCACTTGGATAGCCGAGGAAGGGAAACCCGGTGTGCATGAAGAAATTGCCCTGGGCGTGTTCGCTGAACTTGGCAGTCATCGAGCGCACCACAGAGAGCTCATCGGCCATTTGGGCAATATGCGGGAACATGTTGGTCATCTCGATGCCGGATTGGCCATATCGATTTGCCTCCCATGGGCTGGCCATGATATTACCATTGTTATCGAACTGGGTGCGCTCAAGGGGCACCGGCATGGGCTTGCCATGCATCTTGTTGAGCATCGGTTTAGGGTCAAAGGAATCAACGTGGGAAAAGCCCCCAGACATATAGAGGAAAATCACGGACTTGGCCTTGGGTCGATGATCTAATTGCGGGGTCCAGATACCTGAGGTTGAGGCTGAAGCCTTGTTGACCAGACTTGAGAGGGTAAAGCCACTCAGGCCGGAGGCGGCAAGCTTGAGGAAGAGGCGGCGATTATATGATTCAGCGGACATAGATGAACTCCTTAGTATTGTAGAGGGCGTGGGCGAGGCGTTGCCAGGGGTTTCCGACCTCTTTCTGGTCTGCCCCCCCGGCGAGGAAGTTGAGGCAACTTTGTAGCTCGGCCTCGGTCGGTGGTCGCGAGTAAGACTCGCGATACATGCGGGTGATCTTTTCTTCGTCGGATGTGAGCTGGTCGTTGCCTACGATTCGCCTGGCCCATCGATCTGCGCAGTGCATGGCCGTGGGCCCGTTGAGCAGTAACAGCGCTTGGCCGGGCACGTTGGTGAGGTCACGTTTGCCGACGGTGGTGGTTGGGGTCGGGAAGTTGAAGGTGGAGAGAAAGGGGTTGATGGCATTGCGCATCACCTCCTCGTGCATGATCCGCTTGCCGATCCGGTTGTCGGCGACGTAGTGGAGAGCATCGTGGATGGACTCAGCCTGCATGCGGCGCGGCGGGTAGAAGGAAAGTTGGCGGTTGAGCGGATCGACTTCGCTGGTCTTCTCGTCCGTCGTGCTTGCGGAGCGGAAGGTTCGGCTCAGCACCATGGAGCGGATGGATTTCTTCAGCGACCAATCGGACTCGCGCAGCGAGAGCGCGAGATAGTCCAGCAGTTCGGGATGGGAGGGTTTCTCACCGATCAGGCCGAAGTTGTCGGTAGAGGTGACCAGCCCACTGCCAAAGACATGGTGCCACAAGCGGTTAACGATGACGCGTGAAGTCAGCGGGTTATCCTCGCGCAGGATGTCTTCGGCGAGTTGCAGGCGACCACTTGCATCGGAGGGATAATCTTCGCCCGGGAACACCTCGAGGAAGCGGCGAGTAACCGGTTCCTCTTCCTTGCGTGGATCACCACGGGTAAGGTTGGGCTGGTCCCAGATCTCAGCGTCCATCACGCCGGCCACGCGGCGCGGTTGAGGGATCTCGGCTTCGAGCTTGCGATGCTTGGCAATCATGCGGCGCAGCCCAGCGGGAAGATCAGAAATCTTGTGAGCGAGGAACTGGTGGCGCAGAGCGGCGTTGAGTAGAATGGCTTGGTCATCGTTGGCTTTACCCGCCTTCCAGGCTTCGACGGCGGCCTTTAGACCCTCCCGGTAGGCCTGAAGAAGTTGATCACGGTTCTGGATAGACGCGCTGTCGGGATGCCAAGCCGCCAGAGGGGCTCCAGTTTCCTTGGGTGAGAGGTCACCTGAAATAATCTCAAGAACGCCGAACCAGGAGCGACCTTGGCCGGGGCGGGAGGCCCGGTCGCTATTGGTAGCAATCTCGTGATAACCCTTTTCGCCATTCCAGTAATCATATTTTCCGATCTTTCGCCAAGTGAGCTCGTTGGTCATGTTGACCACCGGATGGAGCCCTCTATGGTTCAATGGATAGCTACGCATGGCAAAGCGGCTGACCGCCTTGTTACCCATGCCGCGCACGGTGTTCACCTTGCCCTGAGCCTCGTGGAAGATGGTATTGAGGACCGCGCTGTGCTTGTCCGAAATCAGATGGGAATAGATGCCGGCGGGGTAAATGCCGGTGAGAGCCTGACCACCCTCGGCGGCCACGGCGAAGGCGCCTGCCTTGCTGATGGCATCCTTCATGCCGTTGCCGATGGAGAACCATTGGCCCGCATTGTCCGGGTCGCGGAAGTCGAGGTGGAAGGTGGCTTCATTACGCGCTTTCTCGTTGTGGGTCAGGCGGGCACGGTGGCTGTTGCTGTGCTGGGCGAGAAGATTCTTGAGCTTCTCACCCTCTAGCTTGGAGCCCTTGATCCAGGCGGCGAAGGGGTCATGATCGCCGAGCTTCCTGGGCCCTTCGAGCTTCTTAGGCTTGAAATTGAGGATGCGTTCCTGAGTGGCATTCAGATCGCCAAGCCAATGGTCGCTGATGGCCGCTTGGATGGCTTGCTTTGATTTTACAATAAGCTCACGGTGCATCTCTTGAAGCTCAGCGGTATCCATGTTTCGCACCGTCGGTCGGCTGCTGACCATGACGCCGTAGAAGCGGTAGAAGTCGTGCTGGCTGATGGGATCGAACTTGTGGTTGTGGCAGCGCGCGCAGGAGACGGTAAGGCCCAGCATGGCCTTGCTGACCACGTCGATCTGATTGTCGACCCAGGTGATCTGCTCGTCGTAGGCGTTAGTCACTCCAAAGCCGTGGGGAACCATGCGCAGTTGGGCGGGCCCGATCATGGACTCATTGACCTTGAGTTGATCGTTGAGCCGTGGCTTTTCGAGAAGATCGCCGGCGAGTTGCTCGCGGATGAGTTGGTCGTAGGGCACGTCGGTGTTAAGCGCGCGGATTAGGTAGTCACGGTAAACATGAGCGTAAGGAACGGGAGGGTCGCCCTCACTGCCGTGGGTTTCGGCGTAGCGATACCAGTCCATCCAATGGCGAGCCCAGCGTTCACCGAACTGGGGCGAGGCGATGAGCTTGTCGATGAGGGCCTCGTAAGCGGTATCACTGGGATCGGCGACGAAGGCCTCCACTGTATCTGGTGAGGGCGGGAGGCCGGTGAGGATGAGGTGGGCGCGGCGTGCTAAAGTGGCGGGCTCAGCCTGAGCCTGAGGCTCGAGGCCCTTGGCTTTGAGGCCAGCGTAGATGTAGCGGTCAATGGCATGGGTGTTCCATTCTTGGTCGGTGGCCACTGGTGGCGTGATCTTTTTGAGTGGTTGGAAAGACCACCACTGCGCTCGGCGGTCGCGGATGGAAGGCCAGTCCACTTGGGCTTCGAGATCGGCCTTGGTCGGCTTCCTGGTGCGCGGATCGGGTGCCCCCATCTTAATCCACTTTTTAAACTGCTGAATGGTAACCGGAGAGAGTTTTGGCGCCTTGGATGGCATGGCTTCGAAATCCGGATCGTGTGAAATGGCCGCGATGAGATCGCTCTCTTCGGGTTTGCCAGGTACGATGATATCAGCATCGAGAAGGGCGTCCTTCCAGTCCAAGGCGATGTCGCCCTTCTTCTTGTCTACGCTGTTGTGGCATTCGTAGCAGGACTCGGCGAGCACTGGGCGAATCTTACTCTCAAAAAACTCCAATTCCCTGGGGCTCAAATTCTTGGAGCTCTCGGCCGCCGTCTTACTCACAGCCACCACACTGAGGAATGCAGATATGGCTGGATAAAAGATCTTACGCGGTAGTAGGGTCATTGTTTTGTCCATGGTTTTAGTGTCAGCGAAAAGAAAGGCGGAGCTTTTATTCTTTGATCACTGAAGCGGCCTCATTTTATGAGCCAATCATTGGCGCGCTGTAGCGCGATAGTCATCCCTATGGAAACGCAGAAATTATCTGATTTTTTTCGTTACTTTCATCCTCATTTTTTAGGGTGCCGCTTGCCCCGACAAAGTCGGCGGCTGCGCGGCCAACTCATACAAAGGCGCGAGGGCGCTAGGATTACCAAGCATGACGGGAGGAATGAATGCATGTAAAACACAGATGACACCGACGCCATGACCCAATGCAGGAGCCGCGCAAATAACTACCTGATCC
>JAFMDE010000113.1 GCA_017857425.1 Akkermansiaceae bacterium | reverse complement strand
GATGAACAAACGGATGAACAAACAGATGAACAAACAGAAGCTCTGGTTAAAAAAGTCTCTCCCAGCATATACCAGATAGGCAAGGTCACCCTCAACAAAGAGACACGTGAGATTAGTATGCCAGCACATACAAATATCACCGATCCTGAGACGATCATAGAATACCTACTCGTTCACTTTAACGGCGAAAAAATTCACGAATCCCTGCTAACCACTGAGGCAGATCCCACGCATATCAATATCGCGTTTAAATTACTCAACTATCAAGAATCTCTTGAGTTGTTTCGAGCGCGGAAAGCCGATGGTTCCATTAGTGACAAATATACCGTGGTGGCAGAAGACATCAAAAAGGCAGCGCGTTTTAGTGTCCACGTCACATGGAAAGATGGCACCACGGAGAAAACCATTCCCGTTACTCAGTGGATTTATAATCAGGCCAGTAAAAACAACATGCCCCCCACACCCTGGATTTATAACGGCTCCTATATTTATGAAAAAAAATTCGACGCTAAATTAAGCGGTAGCATCATCACCATCTTCCCTAACATTGGCGCCATTGCCAATTACTCAGGTGATGACCGCAACGACGATAATCTATGGTCACCCTCTGCCAATACCCCAGAAGAAGGAACTCCGGTTAAGGTCACCTTGAAACCTTGGCTAGCTGTGCCATAATGATTAAAGCCATGTTGAGGAATACCATGAAAACACTACTCTCCATTTTCATCTTGGGCCTTCTTTCTGCCCTGCCCACCTCTGCACAGGACAAACAAGAACCCTATCTCTCTATCAAACTCGAGATTGCCCGGGCCATCGAGCGCGGCAATGCTTACCTTCAATCCAAGCAGCACAAAGAGGGCTTCTGGGGTGAGTCCAAATACCCCGCCTACACCGCCCTGGCACTAACCGCGGCGATGCGATCACCCTCGTATGATGAGGCCGATTATATCAAAAAAGGATATGCATGGCTCTCCAAACAACAAAAAGACGACGGCGGCATCTACGGCAAAGGACTCGGCACCTACAACACCGCCACATCAATCGTCGCCCTCGTCTCCACCGGCGACACATCCTATCACCCTGCCATTCTTAAGGCGCGCAGATTCCTCATCAACCAGCAGACCGACTGGGACACCAAGGGCGAAGCCGATAATAAATACGACGGCGGCATTGGCTACGGCGGTTCCTACCAGCATTCTGACTTATCCAACACCTACCTCTCTATCGAGGCACTCAAACTCTCCCGACATATTGCCCAAGACGATGCCTCAGGCAAGCAGCCTGAACTCAATTGGGAGGCCGCCATTCAGTTCATCTCACGCACCCAGAACCTCAAAGAAACCAACGAGCTGCCCGAAACAGGTGACGACGGATCCTTCAACTACTTCCCAGGTAATTCGAAAGCCGGCCACCGCACCAAACCCGATGGCAGCAAAGTCCTCCGTGGCTACGGGTCCATGTCCTATGCCGCGCTACTCTCCATGATCTATGCTGAGCTGGATGAAAACGACATCCGCATCACCGCCGTGAAAAGCTGGTTGTCGGAAAACTTCACCGTTAAAGAGAACCCAGGCCTCGCCACCAAAGATGACCCGAGTCTAGGCCAGCAAGGGCTGTTCTACTACTATCACACCATGGCTAAAGGTCTCGCCGCCGCCAACATCGATACGCTAAGGACTAAAGACGGCAAACAAATCGATTGGCGCAATGAGCTCTCCAACGCAATCCTCTCCACCCAAGCCCCCGACGGATCATGGGTGAATAAAAACTCCCGCTGGTGGGAAAGCGACCCCGTGCTGGTCACAGCCTATGCTGTGCTGAGTCTAGAGCAGATCTATCACTCCATCCCCGAGTAACGGGCCTCGGCATCGGCTACCTAAACCTCAGTTAACAGGACTTGCTGCTCGCAAACGATGCTACAGATCGTGTGGTTCATCGTCATTGTTACAGGGTTGTGCTTGCTTAACCAATGCTCTTATTGCTTGTCTTCCCATCGGTAAAAGCCTAGTGTGATAGGGCTAATTTCGAGCATTCAAACCTAACTCCAATTATTGCCATGCCTATCGAAACACTCACCAGCTTTTTCATGTGGTGCACCATTATCAATGCCTCCATCCTCATCTACAGCTCGCTGTTTCTCTGGCTCGCGCCGGACTTCATCTATCGCATCCAAAGCAAATGGTTCCCCATTTCACGCGATACCTTTAACATCGTCGCCTACTCCTACCTTGGGCTCTTCAAATTGCTGTTCTTGGTATTCAGCCTCGCTCCCTATCTGGCCCTGCTGATCCTCGCTTGACGTATCACCCCATTCCTCATCACCCCATCCTTTGTCGGCCACGCTAGACCTAATCTCTTGACCAGATGGCAACAAAATGTTCGACTAATTACGGTAAAGTGCTGAAAGTGAGACCCTCAGATCAAAAAATACTATTAATTCGGTTTGGGGTGCCCCCACAGCAGCGCCAGAAAACAGTGCTAGTCAAACATACACATACATCGTCAACGGAGCTATGATATCCGAGGAACTTCCAGAACATCAAATATTTCATATCCTCAAGCAGGGGGCAGAGGAGGCGATCGGACCCTATAGCCAAATCCAAATCGGTCAACTACTCAACACAGGCGAGATTGAAGCTTCTGACTACGTATATTATCCCGAGTTATCCGGATGGGAAACACTTTCACGGGTCTTCGAGCTGCACCAAAAGCTGAGCAGTTTTGGTGATGACGGACAAGAACCCCATATCGTTGATCAGAGTTTTGCCCTCGTAGACTCACTATCTGAGCCCGAGGAAAGCATCTACTATATTGCCGTGCAACATATCCCGTTGCTGAAGGTAACCGCGGCCGTCAAACTCACTGGACCGAAATCGATCGTTTTAACGGACCGCCGAATCTACATACTCACTCCAAAGTTGATAGGCAACACCGAGCTCAATCAGTATCATCATAAGAAGATTGAAAGGGTAATAAAAAGACTCTCCCAGGATGAGTCAGAGGGCACATTTATCATCGCGCTTCGTTCTGGTGATTGGATCGAAACAGCCAAGATTCCGCGGCCACAGCTTGAGCGGCTCGATCAGATCGCCCGTGATTTCTTGGAGCATCAGGATCAGGAAGAACCCGCCGATCAATCAAATGGCTAGCACTGGCCTGGCCCTCACTCGGCCACAGAATACAGGCCTGAGACTAAGCTTTATCCTTCCGATACCCTACACGCTTGTCGAGCTCTGCGCGCAATGCATCGACTCCCTCGCCGGTATCCGCAGAAATCGGGATAATCGTCTGTTTTGGGAAACGGGCACGGAAATTAGCCAGATTCTCTTCAGCTCCTTCAAGGTCCATTTTGTTGGCTACAATTAACCACTCAAATTTTGACAAGTCCTCATCGTATAGCTTGATCTCCGTTCGAAGCGTCTGAAGGTCTTCGATTGGGTCGCGCATTTCACTTCCCGCCATATCGATGACAAAGAGCAGCAGCTTGCATCGCGTAATGTGACGCAGAAACTCATGACCTAGCCCTCGGTTCTCGTGTGCCCCCTCGATCAGCCCCGGGATGTCCGCTACAGTACAGCGTCGATATTTAGGAAACTCGACCACCCCGACCATCGGGTTCAGCGTGGTGAAGGGATAATTGCCAATCTTAGGCGTGGCGTGAGACAGCTTGTTGACCAAGGTTGATTTACCCGCATTGGGGAACCCTACCATGCCCGCATCCGCGATACGGCGCAGTTCCAAGTAATATACCCCGAAGTCGGCCTCCGTGCCTAGGGTGTGCTCCTCTGGAGCTTGGTTCGTAGACGTTTTATAATGCCAGTTGCCCTTGCCTCCCTTGCCTCCCTGACAAAGCACAAACTCGTCACCATATTCTGTCAGGTCGACAATGGGCTCCAGATCGATTCCTTCCTCACCGCGCTCGAGCTCGACTGCCTCCGATACGGTGCTGGCATTACTGCGGTAAACTACCGTTCCCGGAGGGACCTTGCCTATTTTATCTTTAGAGCTTTTACCATGCTTACGATTGCCAGCACCATGCTCACCCCGCTTGGCAACCAGCTTAGGATCATAGGAATAAGCCTTAAGATTATCCACCGCTGGGTCAACACGGAGAATGACCGAGCCGCCGTCGCCGCCATCACCTCCGTCAGGGCCGCCTTTGGGACGGAACTTCTCGCGCCGAAAGTGGACAACCCCATTGCCACCATCTCCGGCTTCTGCATAAATTCTGATGTGATCGATAAACATGACTTGAGGAGATTAGGAGATAATATGTGAGGGCAGTAAAACAAAGCCCTGACCTTGTCGGCGTGGTCTGATAGCACCAATTCCTGGAATGAAAATGTAAAATAGCCTAAATTTACCATTTTTCGCTTGGCAAATCGCTCTTCTTCGTACAATTTCCGCCCCCTGCCACCTTTGGCAGATCCATTTCTAAACAAACGAATTATGCTTACTCTTAGACTTAACCGCCAAGGCACCAAAGATCGCCCCTTTTACAAGATCGTTGCTGTCGACAGCCGCAAGCGCCGTGACGGCCGCTACATCGAGCAAATCGGCTCCTACAATCCTATGGAAGACGGAGTAAATTTCACTCTAGATGTAGCCAAGGCTGAAGATTGGATCGCCAAAGGCGCCCAACCTTCCGACACCGTGCGTGACATCATCAAAAAAGCTCGCAAAGAATCACTCTCTTCTGAGGCATAGGCTTAATTGTTTTTTGATTAGCTTGTTTATTAAACGCACCGGTTCAGCTGGTGCGTTTTTGCTTGTAGTCGAAGATGATAACACATGGTTACCGCCATCCAATCTCTGTCGCGAATTTATAGCAAGCCAACTCATGTCTCCCCTGCGGGTCTCTATCTAGATCCTGAGACGAAAAATACGCTCAGTTCCCAAAAAAGTGGTTTGCACTCATGCTCAATACCGCTAGTTTCAACCCGTAACAATTATGGAAGATACACCCGCCGTTCAAATTAACCACTTGGTCAAGGAGTTCCCCTCTCCTTTCCGCAAAACAAGGATACGTGCCGTTGATGACGTGTCCCTTAGTATTATGCCCGGTGAAGTCTATGGACTGATTGGCCCCAACGGATCCGGTAAATCAACCACAATGAAAGCCCTGCTTGGGCTACTCAGGCCAACAGCGGGCAGTTGCTATGTCTTTGGCAAAAACTCTCTCAAAACAGATTCCAGACAAGAAATCGGATTCCTGCCTGAGAACCCTTATTTTTACAAACATCTTACTGGTGAAGAAACCTTGCGTTTTTACGCCAAACTATGTGGCATGCGAGGAAAGGCCCTCAATAATCACGTCGATAAGATGCTAGAGATGGTATCCCTTCAGGATGCTCGCAAACGCAGAGTTGGCGGCTATTCCAAAGGAATGCTCCAGAGAATAGGGCTCGCTCAAGCGTTGATTCATGAGCCACGCTTAATCATTCTTGACGAACCTACCGCAGGAGTTGATCCCATTGGTTCACGTGAGATTAGAGACCTTATCGTTCAACTCAAGGACAGGGGGGTGACCGTCTTCCTTTGCTCTCACCTGCTCGAACAAGTTCAGGAAGTTTGTGATCACGTAGGTATTATCTTCAACGGCAAAATCGTTAAGGCAGGACCTCTTGAGGACCTTATTGCCATTGAGGACCAAACCGAAATATTAATCAAAGATGCAGGGCCTCGCACCCTTGCCCGCATCAAAGCAGTCATTGCTGATGCTGAAAATGCGGAATTTGTAAGTATGGGTAAACCTCGAACCACGCTGGAAAGACTGTTCCTCGATGAGGCAAAAAAATCAAACTCAACAGCTACCACTGCTGCCCCGAAAGGAGACGATCATGCGTAGAAATGCTTTTTTCTCACCGGCTCGCATTCTCATCATTGCAAGCCACACCTTCACTCACTTGGTGCGTATGAAGGTGTTTTATTTCCTCGCCGTCTTTGCTGTGTTGATGCTGGCGGCAAGTTTCTTTGAGATGCCCTGGAGTAGAACCACTGAAGACAGTGCGGAACAAGAACTCATCGTTTTAAAAAGCACCGCAATGGGAGCAATGGCGATGTTCTCTATACTGTTTGCTATTGCTGCAACGGCATTGCTGATCCCCAAAGACCTCGAAGACAGGACACTCTACACGATCCTCAGTAAGCCTGTTCCTAGACTGGATTACCTCCTTGGGAAATTAGCGGGTGTTCTTATTCTTGTTGGGGTTTCTCTGCTTCTGATGAATGGTTTGCTATCGATCATTCTGCATTTCAAGACCGAAGAATTGTTACTTGTTGAAATGGCCAAGGCTGAGGCTCACGGCTGGTCTCCCGAGCATCTAGAATCGCGTTTGACAGAAATATCTCAGCAAGGGGTAACATGGGCTCTTCAGGCCGGTGTTGGTGCTATCTTCTTCAAGGCAATGGTAATGGCATCGGTGGCATTGCTCATCTCCACCTTTTCGAGCTCGACCTTGTTCACCATTGTGATCGCCGTGGTCATTTATTTCATGGGTCACTTTACCGAAGATGCTCGCAACTACTGGCTACACAGCCATAGCGGTGGCGCCACCAAAGAGCTTAAAATTCTAACACAAAGCATCGCCCTTATTTTCCC
>JAFMDE010000112.1 GCA_017857425.1 Akkermansiaceae bacterium | reverse complement strand
GCGACGGCCTTACGGGTCTTTGCTGTACCTTTTGATTTGGCCATGGGGCGGCGAAACTAGCGGGGAAATGCACTTTTGCAAGGGGATTTTTGTCCTTTTTATGGTCTCGGTGCTACTTTTTTTACCGAGGCCTATTTCGAGGGCCTCGGTAGCTGCCCGATCTAATGCCTCGTGGCTATTCCCATCAAGGCATACGCCAGCTTAGCCGCGGTATAAGAACACGCATGGAGCTCATCGCGGGGGGCGAGCTCAACAACATCAAGCCCCAGAATACGGCGGTTTTTGGCAACATTCTCGCATAAGGCAAGGGCCTGCCACCAGTCTAGGCCTCCTGGCTCTGGTGTACCAGTAGCAGGCATCAGCGAGCTATCAAAGCCGTCTATGTCAAAGGTGAGATAGATATTCTTGGGGAAGTTTTCAGGAAGAATCGTGTCCGGAATACCTTGCTGATAAATCTCACGGGCATCCAGATAGGGTATTTTGTGTGTTGCACGATAGTCGACTTCTTCTAGGCAAAGGTTGCGCACGCCAATCTGGAAAATAGGAACTCCCAATTCATGAATGCGACGCATCACACAGGCGTGACTGTCTGGACTTTGCTCGTAAGTGTCCCTGAGGTCAGCGTGGGCGTCTAGCTGCACAACTCCAAAATCCTGACGGAGACCCAGCAAGGCCTGAACTGGCGCAAGGGAAAGGCTGTGCTCCCCTCCCAACAGGACAGGGATGCGGTCTGCCTGGTAAACCGGTGTGCAGGCTGCACGGATGTTACTGAGGCAGCTGGGCATATCACCGGAACAATCAATGGCGGCAGTGGTATGGATTCCATGTTCTCCGGGGCAGGATATGCCATCAAAACTTTCCAGTTGGTAGGAGGCATTAAGAATAGCCTCGGGGCCTAGGGCTGTGCCTGAACCGTAGGAAACACTTTTTTCCAGGGGTACGGGGATCATATGAAAAAGTGCCTCTGCAGCGCTGGACTGAGGATATTCAGAAGAAAGGAAATGAGACATGTCAGGAAAGGCGGTTACGGTAGTCATTGTAGCTAAATTCCCGATCAATGATGATAGCATCTGATTGTGGACGGTAGCGACCGATGGATGGATGATGAATACCATTGAAATGGTTGGTCTTGACCATGGAGTAATGTGCCATGTCGGTAAAGACGATCCTCTCACCGATCTCAAGGGGCTGATCAAAGGACCATTGGCCGATGACATCCCCCGCTAAGCAGGTAGTGCCCCCGAGGGTGTAGGTGTGTTTTTTCTCACTAGGGCTAGCCCCGCCGATGATCTCGGGTCGGTAGGGCATTTCTAGGACATCCGGCATGTGCGCGGTGGCAGAGGTATCTAAAATAGCAATGGTGTGCCCACCAGAATCAAAAATGTCGATCACACTGGCAATGAGATAACCGGTATTGAGGGCGACGGCTTCACCAGGCTCAAGGTAGACATCAATGTCGTAGGTATTTCTGAGGTGCCCTATAAGCTCGATGAGCAATGAGGTGTCGTAGTCTGGCCGGGTGATATGATGGCCACCTCCGCAATTCAGCCACTTGACCTGGTGGAGGAAATCTCCGAACTTTGCCTCAACATGCTCGAGCGTGCGTGCCAGGGTGTCGGCATTTTGCTCACACATGGTATGGAAGTGGAGCCCCTCTAGTCCCTGCAGAATGTTGGGGCTCATCTGGTGAAGGTCTGCCGCGCTGACCCCGAAACGGGTTCCCTGGCAACAGGGGTTGTAGATTTCAGTCTCTACCTCGGAGTATTCCGGATTAATGCGGAGTCCAAACGAAGCCACCGTCTCCTGATCATGGATTAAATGCTGAAAGTGTTGCCACTGGGTAAGACTGTTGAGGGTGATGTGCTGACATTGTTTGCGAAGACTCTCAATCTCCTCGTCCCGATATGCGACGAAGTAGGCGTGAACCTCACCGCCAAATTTTTCAAACCCGAGCAACGCTTCATTCATCGAGCTCGCGGTGGTTCCGCCGAGCACTTGAGATATTTGCGGAAAGGTTGACCACATCGCATAGCCCTTGAGTGCGAGGATGATCTTTGCTCCCGAGTGGCGTTGCACCTCGTCGAGCACGGCCAGATTTCTAGCCAGGAGACTCTCATCAATCAAAAAGCAAGGAGTCGGAAGCTCCTCTCGCTGATAGATTTCCTCTATGCTATGTGACATCGCTCAAAGGGTTTAATGCTAAGGAGCTAAGGATTGTGCTTAAGAAGTTGCTGCAAGAAAGGAGCCCCATCGACGACCTCCCATGGCAGACCGTATTGAGCCAGCGCTTCCATGAAGGGATCTGGATCGTGCTGCTCCATATTGTAAACACCGGGTTTTTCCCAATGACCGTCGAGAACCATCTTGGCACCGATCATCGCAGGAACACCCGTCGTATAGCTGATTGCCTGCGAGTTTGTTTCCCGATAAGCCTCCTCGTGATCACATATATTATAGATGTATTTCTGCAGACGCTGCCCGTCTTTGATGCCATCGATCACACAACCAATACAGGTCTTGCCCTTGGTCAGCGGCCCCAACGAGGCGGGATCAGGAAGAACCATTTTGAGAAACTCAAGAGGCGCGATTTTTTTACCCCCAACATCAATGGGCTCAATGGATGTCATGCCAACATTTTCTAACACCTTGAGGTGATTGATGTAGTTTTGTGAGAAGGTCATCCAGAAACGCAGACGTTTGATGCCCTTGAGGTGTTTGCACAGCGATTCCATCTCCTCATGGTAAAGCAGGTAAATATCGCGGCTACCTACTTCCGGGTGAGGAAACTCAAATGACTGGCTCACCTCGAGTGGTTCGGTTTCCCGCCATTGGCCCTCTTGCCAAAAGCGGCCCTTGGCGGTGATTTCTCGGATGTTGATTTCGGGATTAAAATTCGTGGCGAAGGGCAAGCCGTGATCCCCGGCATTGGCATCGATGATGTCAACGGTATGAATCTCATCAAAAAAGTGCTTCTGAGCGTAAGCACAAAAAACGTTGGTAACCCCTGGGTCAAAACCGGAGCCAAGCAGAGCGCTGAGACCGGCATCAGCAAAACGCTGATGATACGGCCACTGATATTCATAGGAAAATCGAGGGTCGTCCTTGGGCTCGTAGTTGGCGGTATCGAGATAGTGCACCTTGGCTTGCAGACACGCCTCCATCAGTGACAAGTCCTGATAGGGCAGAGCCACGTTGATGAGGATGTCGGGCTGAACCTTCGCCATCAAGGCGACCACGGCGCCGACATCATCTGCGTCCACTTCTGCGGTCTGAATCGGGTAATCTATTTCCTCAGCGATGGCATCACATTTTGAACGAGTGCGGGAAGCGAGGGTAATATTGCCGAATGTTTCCGGAAGCTGGCTACATTTGTGCGCCACTACGCGGCCAACGCCGCCGGCACCGATGATGAGTGTGGTTTTCATGACTGTTAAACGATAAGATTAATAAACTAATGATTAGGTGATTCAAAGTAGGTGTATCCACCAATGCTTTCACAATAAGCGTTCATGAATTGACGCCTTTGGCTCGGAGTGATTTTGCCATCCACCACGGATCGCTCGGCAAGGCTGCGAAAACGTTCCACCAGACTCTTGGGGTCATATTCCACGTAGGAGAGGACATCGGAGACGGTATCGCCAGCAAGCTCACTGAGATAATGGACTTTGCCGTCCCTGAGCCCAACGCTGACCACATTGGTGTCACCTAATAAATTATGTAGGTCGCCCAGGGTTTCCTGATAGGCCCCGACGAGGAAAACGCCGATCAGGTAGTCCTCATTATCTTTGAGCTCGTGCAAAGGGATGTGGTTTTGATGTTCACCGTTGATAATGAAATTATCGATCCGGCCATCACAATCACAAGTGATGTCGGCGATGATTGCCTTGGTGGTCGGCTCTTCATCGAGACGGTGAATGGGCATGACCGGAAAGAACTGGTTGATTGCCCAGGAGTCTGGGAGTGACTGGAAGAGACTGAAATTACCATAATAAACATCAATAAAAGGAGTAATCAAACCGAACTCCTCTGGAAGCTGATCCACATCACCGGCCATCTCCATAATCTGAGTAATGATGCGGACAAAGAGCGAGCTGCAATAAGCACGCTCATGAAGCGAAACATTACCATGCCGGAAAAGGGAAAAAATCTCATTACGGAAGTAGTTGGCATCATTATAGCATTCCTGGAGATTCTCAGCATTGAGACTATCCTCCACCTCAGCTAGCTTGAGCAGATACGGGTGTGGGTTTTCAGGAATGTCATACGAGATAACATCCGAGGAAGGGCTATTGACATCAAGGATGTTAAAAATCAATACGGAGTAATACGCCGCAACGGCCCTCCCAGATTCGCTAATGATAGTGGGATGCTCTGTTCCGGCTTCATCGCAAACAGTTTTAACCACATCGACGATGTCCGCGGCATACTCCTTGGTGCCGTAATTGCGACTATTGTGGCCACTACTCGATGAACCATCGTAATTAATACCCAGCCCGCCGCCGATATCCAACAATCCCATCGCCGCCCCCAAGTGCTCGAGCTCTGTATAGATGCGGGTGGCCTCAGCGGCCGCTTCACGGATAGCCCTGATGTCTGGGACTTGTGAACCTTGGTGGTAGTGGAGAAGTTGCAGAGCCCCCAGTTTGTCATGCTGGCGCAGCGTCTCAACGGCATTGATGATTTGACTCGTGGTTAGGCCAAAAACGCTGTTCTCGCCACCGGAGCTCGACCAGTGACTATTGTTGGATGTGGAGAGCTTGGCTCGAATACCGATGATGGGCTCAACGCCAAGAGCTTCAGAACGCTCTAGAATAAGATCAAGCTCCGAGGGCATTTCCACCACAAGCACGATCCGCAGACCCATCTGCAGGCTCTGCAGGGCAAGATCAATGAACTCCTGGTCCTTGTAGCCATTACAGATGATATAAGCTTCCGGGTCATGCATGTAAGCCAGGGCCGCTAGAAGCTCGGGCTTACTGCCAGCCTCGAGCCCAAAATGATATTTTTCACCAAACTGGGTGATGCCCTCAATGACCTGTTGCTGCTGATTGACCTTGATGGGGTAAACACCACGGTAATGGCCACGATAATTGCTTTCCTCGATAGCATCATGAAACGCCTCATTGAGTTTGCTGATCCGCTCTGTGAGCAAATCATGGAAGCGCAGCAGTAAAGGTGTTTCGAGACCACGTTCGCGTATGCCGGATACGATATCCGGAATACTGGCTTTGACCGTTTGCCCCTCTTTTGTGAGGTGAACGGAAAGATCGCCGTCAGGACGGATGCTGAAAAGGTCGTTGGACCATCGGTCAACGCCATATAACTCATTGGCTTGCTGCACATTCCATGTGGCAGCTGCAGGCAACTCATTCATTGTTGGGTAATAAAAAGCAATAAGATAAACTACCTCAGGCGTAATTCGTGTCAGCGGCTTGTAGGTGGATTTTTGTTTTTTGAACAGAATATTCCCGCATCACCGTTTAATTTATTACCGGTAAATTCAGCCAGCATAAGGGGGCAAGCTGACCCTCCCGCCAGACCTTAAACAGGCCGTTTACTTGGTGCAATTTCCATTGACAGAAAATGGATATTTTAGTAATTGCGATACAGGTCAAAAGACCGTTATCCCCAAGGAATAAGCTATGTTCCCTCCTATGTAACGAGACGACTCGATCCACGGAGAATAGCAACTCCTTGAACAATGCCAGCACTGACCACAGATCTCACTTCAAACAACAAATATGATCCACCCATCGACCGAGCTTAGGCTCGTTGACCCTGTTATTGGCTACGGTGTATTCGCTACTGAATTTATCCCAAGAGGAACGGTGCTCTACGTTCAGGACGAACTTGAAATCAAGGTTTCTCCTGAAGATTACCAGATGATGCGCCCCGAGTATCAACTGACCTTGGACAAATACTCTTTTGTCGATCCTTACGGCATCCATATTCTCAGTTGGGATTTTGCGAAATATGTAAATCATCGCTGTGACTGCAACTCCATGAGCACAGGCTGGGGATTCGAGATCGCACTTCATGACATTCAAGCTGGAGATGAAATCACGGATGAATACGGCCTCTTCAATCTGGAATATGAAATGCCAGTTTCATGTTCCTGCACCAACTGCCGGACGGTGGTCAAGCCAGACGACATTGACTACTATGCGAGAAAATGGGACCGCAGAGTAAAGCGAGCCCTGCTGAAATTCAATCACGTCCATCAGCCTCTGTTACCTCACTTGTCGACTGACGTCTTGGAAAACGTGACGGCTTTCTTAGTGGGCGAATCCCCTTACATCTCCGTGGCAAACTTGAAGCGCTCACCGTCTCCTGGCGCAGCTCACCATGGCATTGCCATCTGAGTGTTTTCTCTCTATTGAGGCATGGCACGCAGGTGGGCGCTGGCTCCCCCTCCTTCTGAAGGAGCAGGTAGTCCAGACGGACTTACTCGTGCACCCAGCCTTGACGAGAACCCCCTTCATGCCTCTATATCCACCGCATGCGAACGCTGATCAAACACGCCCTGCACAGCAAGGCCGCCATGGACATCATTACCGTCAAAGGCTGGGTGCGCACCCGCCGTGATTCCAAGGACTTCTCCT
>JAFMDE010000111.1 GCA_017857425.1 Akkermansiaceae bacterium | reverse complement strand
GCTTTGGCATGACTGATGCGGTTCGGGGCAACGTCTTCGACCAGCATTGAGCGCGAGGTATCAATGGCGATGAGGATGTTGCGGCTGCGGATCTGTTCTGTTGTCGAGGTCTCGCCACCATAAGGCCGGGCTAGCACGATGATCAGCAGGGCGCAGCCGAGTAGTCCCATGACCAGTGCTATCCAACGACGTGTGGTGGAGCCTTCTTTGACGAGCTGTTTGCGCAGCCGGGCGGCGACGAGCTGCTGCCATGCTTTGTTGCTGGTCCGTGTTGTCAGGATAGCACCGAGCAAGATCATCGGAAGGATGAGCAGCAGTAAAAGCCAGCTTGGGTGAACGAACGACATGGTATTTCTCGGAATGCTTGGACTGAAATTCTAGGGGGCAGTGGGGCTTTTGATCGCTTGCATGGTCAGGCCGATGACGGTGAAGATGAGGGCGGCAGAGGCGCACCATGGGAAGAGCTCTTTGATGCTGACAATACTATGCTGCTTGATCTCGGTTTTTTCAAGCTGGTCGATCGAGTTGAAGGTGTCTCGAAGTTTGTCGGTGTCTTTGACTCGGAAGTATTCGCCGCCGGTGATTTTAGCGATTTCTTGCAGGGTCTTGGTATCAAATTCTTGCTGCGGGTGTGCTTGGATGGAGTTGTTGAGGCGACCCTGCTCGGTGCCGATTGCGATGGCGTAGACCTTGATGCCTAAGACGGCAGCTTGCTTAGCGGCCTCAAGAGGAGCAATGCGGCCTGAGTTGTTGGAGCCGTCTGTGACCAGAACGATGACTTTGCTTTTGGACTCACGCTCATGCAGTCTGCTAGCTGCAGCGGCGATGGCTGAGCCGATGGCTGTGCCTTGCTCTTTGACGAGGCCTGGCCGAAGTTCTCGGAGCTGGTCAATGAGCCAATCATGTTCAAGCGTGATGGGGCTGGTGATGTAAGGGCGGCCTGAAAAAGCAACGATGCCCATGCGGTCATTTTGACGTTGATTGATAAATGCCTCTGCGGTGTTTTTTGCCACGGTGATGCGTTGGGCACGCCTGCCGTTGAGCACGAAGTCGACAATTTGCATCGAGTAGGAGATGTCGATGGCGAGGATGATGTCGACACCACTTGCGGTGCTTTCTGATTGCTCGTTGCGCAGCTGTGGACGTGCCATGGCGATGATCGCACAGATGAGACCGAGCAAGATGAATGAGAAGGTAACGAATCCTGGTAGGCGCCTTGGTTTACGGCCCAGACTGGCAAGAATAGATAAGGAGGAGTAGGTGATTGCCGTTGGCGTGCCTGATTTGCCACCGATAAAGATTAGGGGAATAAGCGCGATGAGGCCGAGCAACCACCACGGGTCGGCAAAGGTAAATTGCTGGATGAAATCTTGCATCTACTCAGGGGCTTTTTGATTAGCGGGTTTTTGATCCGGGGATTTTTGCTCAGCTGTGGCTGGCTCGATCATGTGCAGGACCTCAATGGCCTGATCGATGAGTTCTAAAATAGGACCTTGCTGACCCGCCTCAACGTATTTGAGCTGCGTGAGCTTATGAAGGTGATCAATGACGGCTGTGCGGCAGTCATGCTGCAGCTGAGCCAGTGCGTGCGGCCGAAGGGTGAGCTCTTCATCGGTTTCGAAAAGGGCGGGATCCTCAAAGGCGGCCTCGAGGTATTGGCGTATGATCAGGGAGATGCGCACGGCAGAGGTTTGGGGCTTTAGCGAGTCGATCTCTGCCTTGAGTGCTGAGAGATCTTCGATAGCGGTTTCTAGGAGCTGCCTGCGCTTTTTCTGATTGGTTTTTTTCTTGGTAAGCCTGTGGATAACAAAGCCCATGAGAAGAATCCCTGTGATCACCAATACCCAAAACCACGGTGACTGCCATAGAGGTGGTTGTCCGAGAAGGAATTCCTCGGGGCTGGTGATGTCATGAATGTCTGGGGTCATGATGTTAGGAGTTTCGCCTGCGGGTGCGTTCTTTGAATAGGCGGTGCAGGTGAGGTAGGTAATCACCGGTGGTGCTCAGCTCAAGGTGGTCAATGCCTTGCTGCTTGAACAGCTGGGCGAGGCCCTCGTTGTGACGCTGACTAAGTCTTTCAAAGCCCATGCGAACATTGGCATTGTTGGTATTTACGGTTGTTTGTGCGCCAGTCTCAGGGTCTGCCAAGGTGACCTTGCCGACACGAGGCAATTTCTTTTCCATTGGGTCAGTGACACGCAGCGCGATGGCGTCGTGTTTACTGGCGAGCGCACTGAGCGGTTTTTTGAGATCGTGTGCCAAAAAGTCTGAAATGAGGAACACAACGGCCTTTCGTTTGACGGTGTGAAGAAGGAAGTCTGAGGCGGCAGGGATGGATGTGCTTGGGTTGTCGGGCTCTGCCGCCAGGATTTCACGAATCATTCGCAAGACGTGTTTATTGCCCTTTGCGGGAGGAAGATAAAGGATGGGTTCGCTGGCAAAGAGAAGTAGCCCTGTTTTGTCACCATTGATATTAGCACTGAAGGCAAGCACGGCGGCAAGTTCTGCAGCGAGCTCGCGTTTACTTAGCTGGCTGCTGCCGTAGAGGCTCGATCCTGATACATCAACAGCGAGAATCACAGAGAGCTCACGTTCTTCACGGAAGGTGCGTATGTAGGGATGGTCCTTCCGAGCAGTCACATTCCAGTCAATGAAGCGGGTTTCATCACCGTGTTGGTATTCCCTGTAGTCCTCAAAATCAAGGCCGCTACCCTTGAAGGAAGATTGATACTCACCACTGAATGTCTCCCTCGCCAGACGCCTCGCCTTGATCTCAAGGAGGTGCACACGGCGCATGATTTCTTCAATGGATTCTGGAGTCATTTCTCGCTAATTGCTTGGCTCCCAGAGGATGTTGCTTGAATATTGATTTGTCAATAGGTGTCGGAGCTCGTCCCTTGCTAGGGCTCAAATATCGTCAACAAAATGACCAACTCGCTTAGTTGCCATTTGAGAGCTAAGCAGAGCAACTTGCCTTGCAAGCCGGCTCTAGCTTTGAGCTATCTGGTCGACACTTGTTGCTAGGGCGGCAAAGGCGGCACTGGCATCATTTTCAGCGGGATCGATGAGGGCAACAGGGGTGCCTGCGTCACCCTGCTCGCGAGTCGGGATATTGATCGGGATCTGACCTAATAAAGGCAGCTTGAGTTTCTTGGCTTCAGCGGCACCGCCGCCTTCACCGAAAATGGGATAGCGAGTGCCATGTTCACATTCAAACCAAGCCATGTTTTCAACCAGCCCCATGATGGACACGTTGACTTTGTCAAACATCGAGATGGCCTTGCGTGCATCGATGAGGGCAACCTCCTGTGGTGTGGTCACGATGACGGCACCTGTGAGGCTGATGGTCTGGACAATGGTGAGCTGAATGTCACCGGTGCCAGGAGGCAGATCGAGGATCAGGTAATCAAGCTCACCCCAGGCCACATTCTGGAGGAACTGCTGAGTGTAGCGTGTGGCGAGTGGGCCACGAACGATCACAGGTGAAGCTTCCTCGAGCAGGAAGCCCATGGACATCAGTTGTATGCCATGCGCGGAGATGGGAATGATTTCATTGTCCTCGGTAGCAAGTGGACGCTCACGGCTACCAAACATGTGTGCGATGGATGGTCCATACAGATCACAGTCACACAGGCCCACTTTGTGGCCGGCCTTGGCGAGTGCCACAGCGAGGTTTGCTGAGACGGTGGATTTTCCTACGCCGCCCTTGCCTGAGGCTACAGCGATGACGTTTTTAACACCAGGGATGGTGTTTTTGATGGCGCTAGATCCTGCGGCATCCGTGTTTGCCTGGGTGGCAGGGTCTTGAACATCGAGCTCTATCCTGGCGTGTTTGATCTCAGGTAGCGGGTCGAGAATGGCGTGACAGTTTTTGAAGATTTGCTCCGGTACGGAAGCATCGTTGGTTTGCACACTGATGGTGACGGTGACGATGCCCTCATCAATGCTGACATCCTTGACGAGGCCAAAGGAAACGATGTCCCGTGAGAAGCCGGGATAGGGGACTTGCTTGAGGAGCTCAAGAATCGAGTCGGGTGTCATTGGTTAGTTGAGATTGTATCAAATTACAGGTGCAGGATGCGTCCGCAGTTTTCGCATTGGGCTATTTCCTTTTCTGCCTGAACCTTGATCATGGTGGCGGGCACGACTTTCATGTGACAACCATGACACTGGCTTTTTTCAGCTGAAACAATCGCATCTCCACCTTTGGAAACGATCAGTCGGTCGTAGAGTGAGAGTAGCTCCTCATTGACATTGGCAGCGAGCTTGGTGCGCTCGGCAGAAACCTCTTCATGCTGAGCACTCACTTCTTTAGCTCGTTGGTCGAGCTGGGCGATCTCTTCATCAACCATTGATTGAGTAATGGCGAGAGCATCCTCAGCTGTCTTGTGTTCAATGCGTAGATTGTCGGCTTTCTCCATGAGTTCGAGTTCTTGTGTCTCTAACTCATCAACTTGCTCATTGTAGCGGGCGATTTCGTTTTCTAGCGCAGTAAACTCCTCGTTTTTCTTGGTTTCGTACTGCTGAACCTTGAGCCGGTCTAAGGTGTTTTTTCTGGTGCCGATATCGAGCTCGAGATTTTTGATGGCCACCTCGTTATCCTGAACCGCTTTTTTGGCGTTGGCCACTAGCGCAATATCGTTAGCCAAGCGCTCCTTCGCTTGCTCTTTGCTGCTAGGGATTCGCTTCATATCCTCCTCCAAGGAGCGGATGCGTTGGTCACGGTCTTGGAGGACTAGTAGGGACTCAATTTCTGGAAGCATGATGATGCTTCTACTAGAGCCCAGTCCTCTGAGCAAGCGCAGGGGAGAGATAATTAAACTTTTTTTTATTGATGGTCAAAAAAGGCTCCAGCTAATAGTTTAAATGCATTGATTCGTGATAATTCGATTCTGTAACAGGTAAAATGATGAAAATAGAATGCCCCGATTGTGAGCAAGAATTTGATGTCGGTGAGGACTTTCTTGGTAAGAAGGTCGAATGCGGGTCATGCGATCATCAATTTACAATCGGTGAGGAGCACCGAATCGTAGAAAAAGAGCGGTTTTATCCAGGCGAGAAAAAAAGCACGGGTCTCGGCAAGTTTGGCAAGAAGGCCTCTGATGGGCTTGGTGAGGTGGCCTTCACACCTGCGAGTTACCAGAGTGATGTCAACCCCGAGATGGTTGGTCCTCCCCGCCCGCGTAAGACCTTGGCAATCTTCGGAGGGCTTGGGCTGATGGGTTTGGTGATTGTTGTCTTCCTCTTGGGTGGAGGCAAAGAGGGGCCTTTGCGTGATATTGAAACCAATAATCGTTACGTGCTCTGCGGTTTTTCAGCACTGCTCGGCAGCATCCTTGTTATTTATGGATCTGCCAAAAACAGATGGCTAGGAGTGATGCTGGCGGTCATCCTCTCGGTGGTATTGTTGTTCATTCCTGCCATGTTTCCAGGTAACCCGGTCAGCTCCTTTATCAAGCCTCTGGACGTCTCGCTCATTCCGGTGACTGAATCTAAGAGTGCAATCGAAGCGGAAAGCATAGACGACTACCTCATCAGAATCGGTTACGATCCGGTTGAGGAGGCACTGTTTGAGCACCCGAGGGAAACCGTTGTTGGCGTTTATGTGCGCAATGCGGATTATTCAACACAAAGCAAGATCGCGTCATATCTCTATTATGTGACGGGTAGGGTAAGTCGTGAGGTGGTCTTCCCCCGCGGCGATACTGGCCAAGCCGCCATGATTCTTCTTGTGGAGCAGGAAAAAAGTATCGAACAGATCGCAGCGCTCTGTGAACGTTTTGGTGAGGTTGTAAAAATGGAAAAAGATTTACGGCTCATTGAGGTTTTTACGGATAGGGCCAAGACGGAGGGGGTTGATGAAGTGAAGCTGAAGGATCCGGAAGACCCTGATTTTGAGTTTCTCAACTTAAAGTCATTGAAGCACTTTGATCCGGAATGGCAGCTGGCGGCAGCTAAACGGCTCGCTAGTGCCAAGCCTGGAGACCTTCGTGCTGATATCACCGAGCAGTTTGTTGATATGTTGCCAAGCAGTCATCCTGAGCTGCAGCTAGAAATCATCAGAGCGCTCAAGAGCTGGGCGGAGCCAGAATCCGATATAGGCGAAGCTTTGCTCAACGCGGCTAACAATCTGCATGCAGAGGGCAGGGTGTCGCAAGTATGCATGGAGCTGCTTATCGATCGTCAAGTCAATGGCTGTGAATTGATTCTCATGGAGCTATGGATTAAGGACCCTGTTCTTTGGAGTGATCAATTCATCAAGTTGGGGGCAGGTGCCGAACTGATGCTTTTACCTCAGATTGCTAAGATGGATGCGGGGCATCTAAGCATGGCCTCCGAGATTTTGGGTAAAGTGGGAACAAAAGAATGCGTGAGTTATCTCAAAGGCATTATAGAGAATTCCAAGCTGGATGCAAAAAAGATCAAATCGTTGCAGGCTGCCATTGACGAAATCAAAAAGCGTTCTTAGTGTGCTGACCATCTTGATTGAGCACCAGCTTGATTGAGGTCACTTCCAAGTATGCCGCCATGGCGGAATTGGTAGACGCGACGGATTTAAAATCCGTTGAATGGTAACATTCGTGCCGGTTCGATTCCGGCTGGCGGTACTTGGAAATTT
>JAFMDE010000110.1 GCA_017857425.1 Akkermansiaceae bacterium | reverse complement strand
CCCTCCTCGCTCATGTAGTAGAGCATCGTTGCGTTGCCTGCGAGATCGAGTAATCCCATTTGGCCATCACAATCGGCATTGAGAGCTGCTTTCAAGCAGCGCAGGGCCAAGGGCGAGTGCTGCAGCATTTCACGACACCACTGGATAGTTTCGGTTTCTAAATCGGCAAGTGGCACCACGGTGTTGACCAGCCCCATATCGAGTGCCTGCTGGGCATCATACTGCCTGCAGAGATACCATATCTCACGCGCCTTTTTCTGACCCACAATTCGAGCCAAATAACTGGAACCCAATCCACCATCAAAAGATCCCACTTTCGGGCCGGTCTGACCAAATATTGCATTATCAGCAGCAATGCTCAGATCACAGACAACCTGCAAGACGTGGCCACCACCGATGGCATAACCGGCCACCATCGCCACCACGGGCTTGGGCAGATTGCGGATCTTGCGTTGCACATCGAGAATATTGAGGCGAGGCACCCCGTCGCCACCGATGTAGCCGGCGTGTCCCCGCACTTTCTGATCACCCCCCGAACAAAATGCCTTATCCCCAGCACCTGTGAGAATAATCACGCCTACACCCGGGTCCTCATGGGCAAGGTCGAGAGACGTCAGCAATTCTTTTGTTGTCTCAGGCCGGAAGGCATTCCTGACTTCAGGGCGGTTGATGGTGATCTTAGCGATCTGCCCGTCCTCGCTTTTTTCATACAATACGTCTTCAAAGTCGTGCGCTGATTTCCACATGGTTGAAGTCTTAGGTCTTACATTTTAAGTTTCAAGTGCATTGCCAAGAAATTCTACACATGCACCTTGAAAAGCATCCGGCTGCTCCCATGGCACACGGTGACCACATTCGGGGATAACTTGGTGCCTCCCGTGCTGCAATTGCGGCACAGTCACCTTCGCCAATTGAGTGAATTTAGTATCACGCTCACCCGTCAGCCAGAGAGTGGGGCACGTGATTTTAGCAAGGTCAGCAGTAAGATCACCCTGAGTGCCCAGCGACCAGTCAACAAAGGACCTAGCCACAGAGACACGGCGCTCCTTAAGTTTGATACGATCTGGCATCTCCAACTCGCCACCCAGCACACCTTGCGCATTCCATTTCGCTAAGAAATCCGCCCAATCACCTTTTAAGGCTAGCGCTGACCACTCGGCATCTTTTTCGCGCCGTTGCACCCTATCGCTTTCATTCTTGAGGCCAGGATGAGCAGAAATAATGACCGCCGATTTCCAGAGCCCCGGCTGATTTAACATGGCGTGTAAGGCAAGCCGACCACCCATCGAATAAGCAATCAATGTCGGCTCTGGGTCAACCCGTTTGATCTCCTCGGCAAGAGCGCGGCCACATTCATCAAGCGACATTGGACAGCAGTCCAGAAACCGCCATAAGTCCAGACGACGCACCCCACCAAAGTGAGATGGCATGGCAGCGGCGAATTCACGCCAGTCTGCCGCCATACCGACGGCTCCGTGCAGAGCCCAAATCATAGCATTTCAGCGGCTTGTTAGAGCGACTTCAGACAAGCCTGAATCGCCTCGAAGTCGGGAAGGTCGCCTGGGCTATCATTGACTTCGGCATATCGAACGACACCCTCTTGATCGACCACAAATGCGGAACGCTTAGGAACACCACCCATGATCAGATTTTTCTCAGGGAGGAAAGACTCATAAGCAACCCCATACGCTTCGGCAGTAGCGTGCTCGTAGTCGCTTAGCAGAGTGATTCCGATGCCTTCTTTTTCAGCCCATGCGGCTTGCGCAAACGGGTTATCTCCTGAAATGCCGACTACCTGAGCATTCAACTCATTGTAGACTGAAAGTTCACTAGTGATTGAGCAAAACTCTTGCGTGCAAACGCCTGTGAATGCCATCGGCACAAACAAGAGCACGGTAGTCGACTTAGCAACAAGGTCTGAAAGTTGAACGGTTTGCGGACCCTCCTCAGTGAGGGTAACGAGATTAAATTGGGGAGCTTTGTCTCCTACTTGAATGTTCATAATGATACGTATGTTAGATATGGGATGAATATTGGATGAGTATTGAATTGATAGTAGTTATCACAGCTGGCGGGCAATGATGAGAGCGCAGCACAAACCAGTGATAACCGTGCTGAGGATCAATCAAATCGATACACAGGTCGAGCATCTTTTGCCTCATCGCCCCTCTTCTAAGTTGGAGTGCTAAGTTGGAGCGGAAACAGGGGTCAGCATTCTTCGAGCTAAGCACCAACCAGCCAAGGCACCACCAAGGTGGCAGGCATGGCTAATTTCAAAGAGCTCAGCCCCACCCCAAGCCACCATTTGCTCACCAAGCAGGGACAGCACAGGCAAGCCAAAATCAGGATGCATCAACCACAATAACGCTTCCCCGATGACGATGCCAAGCCCAAGGTTCTTGCCACTTACGGGTATGAATCGCAAGCGTGTGTGAGGTGAGAGCGTAGCCATAGCCAGCAACAAGGCAAAGCACGCGCCAGAAATACCCACCAGATAACTTTCTCCATAACCAGTCACCGGCAGTAAGCCTGATAGCAAATGCAATAAACCCCCTACTAATACGCCAGCCGCAATGATCTCCAGAGATTTTCGCTGCCCAAGCATTTGCAATACCCTGCCGCCCGCGAACCATAGAATAAAAAGGTTGATGACGAGGTGAACCCAGTCGCCGTGCAGCAAGGCATAGCTCAGTAGCTGCCACACTTTCCCCTGGGTAATACCACCCCATGATAGTCCAAAGTTTTCATAATACCAAAATACCTCAGGCAATCCGCCCGCAAACATCAACACCAGGTGGAGCGAAAGTAAAACCAGCACCAAAGCCGTGATGACATTCCATTGGAAAAACGCTATCTTTTTACAATGTGATATCCTTTTACGATGTCTGCGAGGAGGCATTGATTACAAAATAACCTCGCGAGACTTAAAGACACGAAAATTATGCCTATCTTGGCGCCTCAGATCTTGCGCTTTCTATCTCGCCCTAGGCTCAGCCTTCACCCGAGAATCTGCACCGGCACTAGTTACAAAGGGACCACCCTCCATGGGCGCTACTCCTGTGCTAGCCACATCGGGCATCTCGCTTGGTTTGCCCGCTAAAGGGAATTCCTTGCGCAACGGAAAGTAAGGATAGCCCTCCCACATGAGGATACGACGCAAGTCAGGATGACCTGCAAACTTAATGCCCATCATGTCATAGATCTCGCGCTCATGCCAATCGGCGGTAGCCCATATGTCACTGACGGTTGGCACCTCTACGGCATCAGCCACAGCGGCTTTGACACGCAAATGCACAGAGTCGTTGAGCGTCGCAAGCTCATAAACCATCTCAAAACGGGGCTCGCTTCCCATATTGTCGACACTTGAAATATCGATAAGGAAATTCAGGCCGAGCTCTTTAAAACAAAACTCCATCACCGACCTCAGATCATCGAGAGCGACGGTTACGGTATGTTCAGCACGAAACTCATGGGACGTGGAAGACGGGAATTTTTCCAGAACTTGTTGGGCTACTTCTTGGGCATTCATCGACTTTAAAAATTATTTAGCAACAGAAGGATCAGCTTTCAGGTCACGAACGGATTCTTCCCCGTCAATTTTACGCTGGAGCTTCATCAGCCCTTCAATAAGAGCTTCGGGACGCGGCGGACAACCTGAGATGTAGACATCTACAGGTAACAGCTGATCGATACCTTGAAGCACTGCGTAGCTGCGATACATGCCACCACTGGATGCACAAGCCCCCATGGCAATACACCACTTAGGGTCTGGCATTTGGTCCCAAACACGTTTGACGGCAAGGGCCATTTTGTAGGTGACCGTGCCTGCCACAATCATGACATCACTCTGACGTGGTGAAAAGCGCATCACTTCAGAGCCAAAACGGGAAATATCAAAGCGTGAAGAAGCCGTCGCCATAAGCTCAATGGCGCAACAGGCAAGCCCCATAGGCATCGGCCACAGAGAATTTTTTCTCATCCAGTTAATGGCTGCATCCACTCGAGTGAATACGATGTTTCCTTCCACCTTCGAGTCATAAGCTGCATGAGCAAGAGCCATACGAGCCGCCTCAGGAGAGTCTTGTTCAAGGATGGGGTCTGCAACTTGATCTTGTAAGTCAGCTGGGGGTATAATGTGAGCGGGTGTTGTCATGGTAGTTTTTACTAAATGAGTAGATAGTGACCTGCGGGCACACCCTAGCTTGAGAAAAGATCATCACAAGTCCATTTTGCAGGCAATTTTTGATGTGATACTGTTGCCATACTACCGAGACGGCATCGCCCAAACACAATGATTACCGAGACGGAGTCGACCTTGTAACCTTTGATAAAAGCTTATTTTTTTGAATTTTACGCTTACTTAGTAAGCTTCTCTTGTCTATAAATCGTTGACTGATTTAAATGGATCGACCGTCTTTACAATCTCACAGGCGATTTCCGCTTAGAAAGATAGCCCACATCCTGCAGGTAGGCCTACTTGCATTTTGCTCGCTGTCCCCCACCCCCTGTGTCTCGGCTGAGGAATCCGTCGTCCAGAAAGAGCTTAACCGCAGAGTCGAAAACGCCGGCAAAGCCTACGATCTTCTGGCTAGTGGTGATACCGCATACCAAAAAGCGGATTACGGCACAGCTGCCGATCATTATGCCCAGGCTTTCTCACTACTCCCGGGAGGCTCACTCAGCCAGGAACTCCGCTCAGCTGCTGCCGAGCGTTATGCCAAAGCCACGACAGAGCATTGCCGAGGCCTTGCCAAAAATGGCAGATACGATGAGGCGCGCGATCTTCTGGACAGGGTGCTCCAACCTGAAATATCCCCCGCCCATGAGGGGGCGCTCAAACTCAGACGGCAAATCGATGATCCTATTCGACACAACCCAGCCCTCACCCAGGATCACGTTGATGATGTCGTCGAGGTCCGCCGCTTACTAAGACAGGCAGAGGGGCAGTATCAAATCGGGCAGTATGATCCCGCCCACCTAACTTACCAATCCGTGCTTCGTATCGATCCATTTAACAAAGCCGCTCGCCGCGGCATGGAACGCATTAGCGTGATTAAATCGGACTATTACCGGGCCGCCAGAGATCAGGCTAGGGCAACGATGCTGGCTGAAGTGGATAAAAATTGGGAACTCTACGTGCCAGCCGCCGAAAGCGTCCCTCCAACCATTTCCCTCGATGAATCATCCGTGTCCACCACAGACCTGAGGAATAAACTCACCGGCATCATTATCGATAACACCGATATGGAAAACCTAAGCCTTGAAGATGCACTCGACTTTGTGAGATTACAAAGCCGAAAAGGAGATGTCCCAGACCCATCAGGTAATCAAGCCGGCATCAACATTTTACTCAACCTCGGTGACCCCTCATCCGATGCGGCCAAAGCTGTTGCACGCAATCGCGTCGACATCAACGCGCAGAACCTTCCCCTCTCCAAACTTCTCGATTATATCACCGAGCAAACACGAACCCAATGGAGGGTCGACGGAGTCAGCGTTCTGGTGGGTCCTATCGGCACACTGAATGAAGGCCTTATTTTTCGAACCTTCCGCGTGCCACCCAATTTCCTTCAGGCAGCTACGGCCAGCAGTGATCAACCCAGCGATGACCCCTTTGGCAGCGACGACGGCCAAGAGGGCAAATTGCCGGCACGCGCGAACATCACTGATTTCTTGAAACAAAACGGCATCAGCTTTCCCGAAGGTGCCTCGGCATCATATTCCGCTGCAGACAACACCCTGATGGTTCGCAACAGCCCTCAAAACATTGATCTTGTGGATCAACTCATATCCATCGTCACCAACGAAGAGCCCGTGATGGTTATCATCAGAACCGCCATCATCCGCGTTAGCGAGGAAAAGGTCAAAGAACTCGGCTTTGATTGGGCCATTACACCTCTGGACCTAAGCGGCGGCCTCATTCTCGGCGGGGGCAGCGTGGGCAACGGCGGCCCGTTAACTGCTCTCGGCGGCGACCCCATCACATCTGGCAACAGAAGTGGCAACAGCGCCATCGTTCCAGATGCCATTACTAGCTTCATTAATGACACGGCAGGCATCGCGTCAGATAGCACGCAACGGGCACCCGGAATTCTAAGGGTTTCAGCAATCACCAATGGCATGGTCATTGACGTGATGATGCGTGGACTCAATCAAAGTAAAGCTGCCGACATCATGGTCAAGCCATCTACCATCACACGCAGCGGCGAACGTTCCAAAATAGAGATCATCCGTGAATTCATCTACCCTACAGAATATGAACCACCCGAGCTACCGCAGTCTGTTGGAACTACAGGCACAGGCTCTAGCAATGAGGCTGGAGCTTCGGTGGAAATTTTTCCAGTCACGCCGGCAACCCCTACAGGATTTGAAACACGCAACACCGGCATTACGCTGGAGGTTGAACCCGTTGTCGGCCCAAACAAAAAATACATCGAGCTCTCTCTGCGCCCAGAATTAGTCGAGTTTGAGGGCTTTGTGAATTACGGATCACCCATTGCCACCCTTACCGCTGGGGGCTTAGGAAGCACTGAAAGTATAGAAATAACTAAGAATAACATTCTGATGCCCATTTTTAAAACCATACGTATGCCGAATGCAGCCCTAACTATTCAGGATGGAGCAACCGTGGTTATTGGCGGTCTGATTACGAGTAAAAAAATCAAGGTTGAGGATA
>JAFMDE010000109.1 GCA_017857425.1 Akkermansiaceae bacterium | reverse complement strand
TAGTGGGGCGATAGGCCCTGTGAGAGTAGGTCGTTGCCAGGTCTATGCCCGGCTTCATCGTAACCGATGAGGCCGGGCTTTTTTTGTGCACGCTTCTCTGGCACGAAGCACAATGATTGCCACTACTGCTCAATAGGCTCACCTTCAGCGTCTCATTCTTTCGCATTAGTGAAGATTTTGATTGAAGACATTGCTGCTGCAGTGAGTAGCCCAACGATACTTTTTTTGGGGTGGTTACGATTTTGAGGAATATTGCAGACAAGTATGCATTAAAAAGGCGTTTAATTGGTTGTAGAACAGGTTAAAAAAAGACCTAATAAGACATCGCTGAAATCAATAGAAACTGCAGCCCAGACTTACTGCATTTGTAGAGTGTTTCATCGTCCATTTTCCTTGATAAGATAGCTCAGAGACAAGACATACCTCAGAGACAAGACATACAGCGACAAGATATACAGCCATACCATACCATCATGAAAACGACTCCTCACCATTCATCTCCGTTCCCCATTATCAAAAAATCAAAGGTGGTCCACGCTGGTTTTACTTTGCTCGAAATGGTCATCGTCCTTGGCATCATTGCGATGATTATGGGAGGGGCAATTTTTGTCATGAAAAACATTTCAGACAGTGGGGCTATCACGGTCGTGGATGGCGATTTTGCCTCAATTGATAACGCATTACAGGCATACAGAAATAACGCAGGAAATTTCCCCTCTGGCCAGCAGGGTTTGATGGCATTGGTGGAAAAGCCAAGTTCTGCACCTCGTCCACGTAGGTGGATCCAAATTATGGACCAGCTGCCAAAGGATCCATGGGGTAATGAGTATGTTTACAAATATCCTGGCTCTAAGAATAGGTCTCGTCCCGAACTGATTTGTTATGGCAAAGATGGTTTGGAGGGCACGGAGGATGATATGTCCAGTCAGGATCCACGCTAATATGCAGCTAGGTCAAAGGCATACAAAGAACAGACAGGTGGCCGGTTTCACCTTGCTGGAAATTGTCTTTGTATTGTCCATGATTGCGATCTTAGTAACGTGGTTGACCGTTAGCTTGTCGACGGTCGAATCTGAACAAAAGCTGCGTGAGGCAGCCGGTAGGATTGAATTGCTTGCGAAACGAGGGTTAAGCATTGCTGTCATGCAGCAGCGCCCTTACCAGCTTACCATCACTGCTAGTTCTGTATCCATAGCCCCTCGATATGAGCTTGGGCCAGATGAAGTTGTTTCCATGGAAGATGAAAAGGATGGAGCGGTAGGTGACAGCAGGAGCTTTGATGATATTACGGCGAGTGAGGCATTAGATGCCGATGTTTCTTATGAAGTAAAACGTTGGCGATCAGATGATTGGGAGGCGCTCGAAGAGGGTAAGCGAATCGTGCTTAGACTTAACCCTATTGGTTTGATAGAGCCGATAACGATCCGTTGCAGTATGGGGAAAAGTTGGGTTATGCATGAACTTCATCCGCTTACGGCAGGTGTCCGTGATGAAGAAATGAGTATCGAAAAGGAATGAAGATTAAATCCTCAAGTCACAATACAGAACTAGGCATGGCTAAGGTTAATGCTTCTCGAGGTATTGTACTGCTTGAGATTGTTATAGCGCTGGGTCTTTTTGCTGCGGTTGCAGTTTCCCTCGTCAAGGCATTGCACATGACCAGTCAAACGGCAGCGATGATTCAAGATGGCATGCGTGTTGATAGAGTTTTGCGCAGTGCAATGACAGAGGCCTTGAGTAATCCATATCTTAAAGAAGGGACTCAGAAAGTTGATATTGCTGAGCTGACCGGTGATGATAAGTCATTTTTTTCAGGTGAGCTGGAAACGATTGTCGAAGCTCTAGAGCTAGAGAACGAAGACGGTCAGTTGTTGCAAAACATGTATCGTGTGGAGGTGATTTTTTATTGGCGTAGTAGTGATGGCGAATGGCAAGAGCAAGGAGCAGAGACATGGAGGTATGGAAACCTCTATCGCCCCTGAAGGCGATTGAATCGATGAATAGGCAAACAAATCACCACCAGAAACGACGCAACAGGGGTTTTACTTTGTTGGAGATTGTCATTGCGCTTGGGTTAATGGGGATGTTGGTAGGCATGATCTTTCGTGTGGCAAGGACGTCGGTTCAATTGAGTCAAATGGTGGTGGAGACGCAAACGGTCACGATGGAAAAAAACGCGTTCTTTAATCTACTTAAACATCATTTTGAAAACATGCCTGGAAACGCAATTATCAGCTTGGTAAGCAAGGACTCTCGGAATGGAGATGTTACACGTTCTTTATTTACGCTGACCTTTCAAAATGTGCCGATGTCCTTTGACTGGGGTGATACGCCAATAACTGCCGAGGCCATTGAATTGGCTACCGTGGAACAACGTGATGGTTTTGTTGATGTCATCTTAAGGTTTTATGATGAGAAAATCCTGGCGGATTCAGATACAAGGGCTAACGATAACCTTGAGCCTTTCGCTGAAATCACCTTGATCGAGGATTTGTGGATGTGTGATTGCGAAGTGGTAGATGCAAATTCCATGGAGCAGTTTACAGAGTGGGATAATGACGGCAAGTTACCGCTACAGGTGAAGTTTTATTGTCGATTTGAGCCCAGCTCTGATATTGTGCAGCAGACTTTCTGGGTAGTTTCCAAGGAAAACCCTGAAGTTTTTTTCCGTCAGGTGATGCAGCAAAATGCAGTGCAGATCCAAACCAATTCCGGGCAGAATGGTTCAAATGGAGACACCATTAAGCTTAACAATAAAATAAATCCTGCTTTGCCGCCATCGGGCGGAACAGGGCAACCTAGATCAACGGGAGAAAATCAGTGATCACCACATGAAGACTCGATGTAGACATAGAGCTTTTCAATTTGCTCCCAGTGAAGGGCGTAGCGGGCATCGTTGCATGGCAAGCAAGGGGAGCGCGCTGGTGGCTGTGTTTTGGATTATGGCGGTGCTCTCTTTGGCTGTCTTTGCGGCGGTAAGGGTTGTTTATCATGATGCGGATGCATCCGTCTCACAGATCCATGGTTTTGATGCTATGCTTGCTGCTGAGCGGGGGGTTTCAGTAGCGGTGAATCCGGTGATCAAACGTACTGATCCACTATTGAATTGGAGCGACGCTGCACAGGGTATTTCCTACCGTGCCCGCATTGAATCAGAGGCGTCTAGATTCAATATTAATATCATTTTAATGCGTAAAGACAAGCAGCTGCTGACAGATATTTTTACCGATTGGGGCATGGATCTGCTTGATGCGCAAATGCTTGTCGATAATCTCATCGATTGGGTCGACCCTGGTGATTTGACCGAGTTGAATGGTGCTGAGATTGACTGGTATGACGGGCAAGGTCGTCCAAATCATCCCTTTAACCGACCTTTTTATAGCCTCGATGAAATGCGTTTGGTCAAGGATATGGATTTTCTTGAAGAAGTGAACTCGCGTTGGGAAGACTGGTTTACGATATGGAGTAATGGCAAACTCGACATCCATGAGGCAAAAGCCGAATTGATAGCCGCCGCTGCCGAGGTTTCCATTGATGATGCTAGAAATATCGTTGAATATGTTCTGGGTCCTGATCAGGAAAAGGATACAGAGGACGATCAGCGTTTTCAGAATTTGACTGAGGCGCTTAGTTTGATAGGACTCTCTGAGTTGCAGCAGCAAATAGTTACTCCAAGATTGACAGTGAAAGACACAACGACCCGTATTATCAGCGATGGTAGGGCTGGTTCAGTGAAGCGAAGGCTGACGCTGGTTCTCAAAAGTCGTGTAGGTCAGCCTGTCATATTAGACCGCAAGGAAGAGATTTTGCCTTAATATAATAACAACTCGTTTAAGTAAATAAGTCACGACATCACATGAGTAACAAAAAAAACAGGCATTTATTAATTCCAGGTTCTGATGGCTGGGAAATATGGGAGGGTAGTGCTGAAGGCTCATTTCAGAGGTCTCTAGAAAATGGACCGTTATTGGCTTCGGAGATTGAGAGCTTGCCGTCAGCCGGTCTTCTAATGGGCTTTCCTGTGCGCCAAGCACTCGCTGTTCCATTTAAGGTGCAGACAGACGACGAAGCAATGTTTGAGGATCTGGCAACGATGCATTTAGAAAAATCAGGTATTCGACCAGAGGAAAATGCCGGTAGATTGACTGATTGTTTTCAAGCCGGGCAACAGGATGGTCAGACAATCCTACTTGCTGTTGTTTTATCTGCGCCAGAGGTCAGTAACTTGCCAAGTAGAGCTCCGAGCGCTTTTGATATCTCAGCACGTTTATTCCCTATGGCTGAAAATGCAATCACGCTCTGGCGAGAACTAGGGCGATGGGTGTTTGCAATCAGTAGCCATGGTCAACTTATTTATTTTCAGGCCTTGTCTGGTGATCGGCTGAGCGGGGATACGATTCGTGATGTATTTCTAGCGCTCACACAGTTGGGTTTACAGGGGGTGAATCTTGAGTTGCACCAGGCCGTAGTCTGGAGATCGGGATCTAAGTGCGATCCAACGAATGAGGAAATAAAATCATTCGGTGATCAGCTTGGTGCTCAGGTTTCTGTAGAGCCTAAACCGGATCCTGTAGTGCCAGAGTCTCTCAGTAGGATTATTCCTGCTGATGCGCGCAGCGAAAAACACTTTCATGAAAAAAGGCAAAAGCGAAACATATTGATCGCTGCTATTTTGGTCCTTTATTTGGGTCTTACGGGGTACCTTGGCTATCAATATTTTCAGTTGAACGAGGCACTCAGTAAACAGGATGATAAGATCAAAAGGGTGACTATAGAACACGGGGAAATCGCGCTATTCAATGCCGACTGGCAGCAACTTGCTCCTGTGGTAGACAGTCAGCGCTGGCCACTGCAATTATTGTATCGAACAGCAACGATCATTCCTCCATCACAAGATTTGCGTTTTAAGGTTTTCGAGGCAAGTCGTGAGCGTATTGTGATACGTGGCGAATCAGCAGATCTAAAGATCACAAGTAGCTATGCTGAAAAAATCCGAAGGGCACTCAAAGATTATGACTGGGCACTTCCTCCAGCCGAGGACGACAGAAAAACAAATCGCTGGATGTTTTCTTATGAAGGTAATTTGAAAGGAGGCATGTAATTATGAATTCACGTGAAAAAACTTTGATTTTTGTGCTCTTTGGCGTGGCTTTTTTTGTCATCAACATTTTTTTATTCACCTCCTTCCAGTCAGCGATGCAAAAAAAACGCAGCCAGCTTGATGTGGGGGCTAAAAAGCTGAAACTCATGGAGGCAGATCTGGCGACATGGGAATCGAAGGCGGATGATGTAGAGTGGCTTATGAACAATCAGCCGGTAGTGGGTGTTCATGGTAATATCGGTGCCGAGCTAGCTGCATATACTGAGAAAGTTGCCAATAAACACGGCGTGAGCTTATCTAAGCGCCCCAGTCCACAGCGAGCTGACACAGAGGAGACAGGCGCATACCGCAGTGCTCGGGCGAAGGTCGTCGCCAACGCAATGGATGGGCAACTCTACAAGTGGCTTGTTGAGTTGCAAGATCCCGAGCTCAATAGGGCGATTACATTTCTGAGAATCAGCCCGCAACGCGATGACCCGACTCGGGTGGATTGTGAACTTGAAGTTACGCAATGGTTTCGCCCAGAAATTGAGGAAGAGCCTGTAGTCGCTGAGTGACCACATGGTTTATTTTTTTAAAAAAATGATATTCAGATTAAATAAACAATTTACTGCCAATCCGGCGTTATCTTGTCTATATAGCAATCAGTTATTTTATGCGTAACACATCATCAATCCTATATCGTATTGCGGTCCTTGTGGGCTTTTTTGTGATCGATGTGACATTCGCTACGCCACCGCGGAAACCAAGCGCATCTCAGTTTGGTATCTTAGTGTCACGCTCGCCTTTCACCATAAGGGCCACATCAGGTCCCCAAGTGTTGTCACCTCTTGAAAAAGACTGGATGCTAGGAAGTATTCGCCCAAATGCTGACGGAAAAGGGTGGTCCGTGACCTTGATCAATAAAAAGGACCGCAAACAAAGGGTTCGTTTTTTGCCCGGTTTTTCAGCAGATGGTTTTCAGTTACTTGAGGTGAGCCAGGATACATCTAACCCTAAAGCATCTAAAGTCCAGGTTCGCCAAGGAACACAAACAGCATGGATTTCTTATGATGAAGATCTCATCAAGGTACGCCAGAAAACGGCTCAACGTCCGACATCAGGCAGGGTAGCCAAGCCTTTGTCCAAGGGAACAGGTGTCACTAGACCTACTTCAGCGCAACGGACCGTCACTCCTGTAGCCACAAGTAAAGGCGGTGTTGTTCGTCCGGTCCGCACAAGATACACTCCTAAGCCGCCGCAGCGTTAACTGCATATTTCTAAACGAATGCCATTCATGAAAATCATCCTGTTCATTACTACATGCATTGCCCTCTCGGTGACTGTGCATGCACAAGTTCCGGGTAAAGACGCGGTGCCGACAGATCAGGCAAAAGTGGTAAATCCCGAGCCCCCCAAACTGCCAGCACAGGCTGTGGCGCCTAAGCCGGCTGCAGCTCGCGAAATTACACCTAAATTAATACCCAACGATGTGCCAAGAATGGAGGCAAACAGCGGAGTTAACGCTGTTGCGGCCAAGAGTGGAGAAATTATTGATGGCAGTAATTGGGATGATCAAGATGTGGCCGATGAGTATA
>JAFMDE010000013.1 GCA_017857425.1 Akkermansiaceae bacterium | reverse complement strand
ACCGTTGAAGAGCCAGAGCCAAAGCAAGATGAGTTTGCTGAAGACGGCGAAAATGGTGAAGGCATAGATGCCGATGGGTCAGTAGCTGTTGAGGAACTTCCTCTTCAAGCTAAGCCTGTCACTGCAGGCGAAGAATCAGCATAAGGCTGCAAGCTTCAACGCTTAGAAACAAATCACAAGCCCGGCTCACTTCACGTGATGCCGGGCTTTTTTGGGTCTCGGTGGGAGCGCTTAGCTCCAATCTACTTCAACCTGAGTGGGGTTGCCATTGCGGTCATTGTATTTTAAGTGACCATGTTTGAGGGCATATTCATGCACCTCTTTGGTGACTTTGACGTCATAACAGCAGTATTCAGCAATTTTCATCAAGGGCTCGAGATTGCCGGTTTTTTTGTGTTGCTGCCACCACCTTAGGGCATCTAGCCCATCAGCAGACTTTCCAGTTCCTAGCGTTGCGGATGCAATCGAATCTAGCTTGAGGCGGTGTCCGAGCACTTTTTCCACTTCGATGAGCATATCAAGGTTGAGGGTCTGATTAGGGAGATCAAGAATGGTGTAGCCTTGCAGCACGGGGTAATCAAAATAGATATGATTGTAACCGACAACAAGATCGGCCTTGAGAAGCATATCCACCAGCGCGTCGGTTTGATCTTCCCCGAAGATATGGTACTGGCCAGTGCGTGTGGAATAAGCCACACCCACTGAGATGCCCATTTTATCTTTGTTTTTAGCGCCGCCAACATCGCCGAAGCTGCGTTGGGTCTCGAGGTCAAAGTAGACGATGTCTTTCATTGAGTGGGAGGTTCAAGAATCCGGAGCTAAGAATCAAGGCTCAAGTGGGGAGCAGGCACTTATTCGAGGATAAGAGGCTGACTACATATTACGAAGAGATTTGGCGGCATCACTGCGGGAGGCCGCGATCGCTGGAACAAGCGTTGCAATCACACACATGACAAAGGCAAAGATAAAGACACCGATGAATTCCTTCGCTTGGATGTCGGCGGGGAGGCCGTCAAAACCATTGAATTCAGAAGGGAAGGGGTCAAATCCCCATGAGGCAAAAAGATCGAGTATAACGTGCCTGTTATCAATAACCAGATAACCGAGGCCAAGTCCTATAATGCCGCCGAATAGGCCGATGATGATGCCTTGGTAGAGGAATACGCGAACGAGTTGGGCGGGTGCGGCGCCGAGGGCTTTCATGACACCGATTTCACGCTTTTTCTGGATAGTGACGGTAAACATCACCGCCATAATTGAAAAGGCGGAAACCATCATGATGAACGACAACGAGAAGGTAAGCAGTTGGCGTTGGGTCTTAATGAGGCCGAATTGCTGCTGGTGGTCCTGCATCCAGGTGCGAGCGGCCCAAGCGCCATCCTCTGGGAGGTTGGGTTGCACAACGTCATTGAGAACCGAGGCCGCTAAATACGGGTCGGTGAGTCGAAGGGCTATGCCGCGTACGCCAGCACCGAGGCCGGTGAGATCTTGGCCAACAGGGAGGGGGACAAAGACATCTGGGCTGGCAGCATGGCGGGTGGCCTGGTAGATGCCGATCACGGTGAGGTCTTTGGGCAGCACCACGGTCCGCATGTTTTTGATGTCCTGAATGTCAGCTTTGTCCGTATTGATGGTTGTCAGCTCGTCAAGCAGCTCGAGTGCTTTTGCCATATGGCCGGCTTCGAAGGTGTAAAGGCCACTATTATCTGGATCAGGAGTGCTGCGCTGACCCTGCTCAAGGTGAATGAGAAGGGTGTCGAGAGCATCTCTTTCCACGTTGCGGAGGTTCTGATCCATGAGCGGCATCAGGCGGTTGTAGTAGAGCTCTTGAAGTTGTTTGATGGGAGTGGTTTCCTTGTCGTCAGCCTGGGTGAACATTTTTTGCAAGTCGTCCCTGATCTGAGCAAGTCCTTGGGCTGTTCTCTGGTGTAAGGGAGCTTCGCCAATGCGCTCGAGAATCGGTTGGACCTGCTTGAGGTTGCGATTGGTATGGATCTGGATGGTGTCGCCAACCATAATGCCAAAGCGCTCAGCCGTGATTGATGAGATGACGGCGGTTTCACCAAGACCCATATCGGCATTGCCATTGCCTGGCTCGATGAGATCTTGCAGGGATTTGAGTTGAGTCTTGTTGGCGGTATCAATGGCCTGCATGGCTGCTGGAGCAACACTGCCGGCTCGGTCGAGTAGCACCCAGTCATTAACTAAGGCGTAGGTGCTTTCCACCCCTTCGAGTGAGGACATTGATTGCTCCAATGCCCGCCATTCTACTTCAGCATTGTAGTCGGGGAATTCCTCGGCATCGGGCCATGAGGCAATGCGTTCAATATTGATGTGGGGGGTGTAGCTCAACACGCGTTCTTTAACTAGTTGTTCAAACCCGCCAAACACCGAGAGCACAACAATGAGGACCATGACACCGATGGCAACTCCGGCCAGTGAGATCAGGGTGATGACCGAGACGTGGGTGCGCAGCGGGTTGAGATAGCGTAGGGCAAGAAGGAGACTGAAATTTTTTCTGACGATGGCTCGTTGAAGTGGTTGTTTTCTGGACTGCAAATTGATGGTTTAGAACAAGATTGTCCATCGAATTGTCACCGCAGGTCGGATCAAGGTTCAATAGTGATTACCTTAGTATTTTTTAGTGTGGGGGTAAGCACTAGACGCTGGTTTTTGATCGTTAGGGTGAGGGCTCCGGATTGTTGCTGATCAATGGTGGTGATGCCCAGTGCCTCTGTGCGGGTGAACCAGTTTTCAGGGATGCTCTCGTTGGCTGGAAACTCTGAATTGGTCGAGATGATGACTTCAGGTGATACCGCGCGGTAAAACTCCTCGCGGCCGGTATAATCGCCTCTATTTCTACCGCTGATAATGACGTCTGCTTGCAGGTCTACACCGGAAGCAAGCAACCTAGTCTCGGTGATAAACCCAGCATCTCCGGTGAACATGATTTTCCAGCCGTGCCAATGCAAGCGAATCACCAGACCACTATCATCCGCACGTCCGTAGCCATTGAGCTCGATGGCGGCTTGCAAGACCTCAAGGGTTACGCCGGGCTCGATGGGAAACGTTTGTCCTGAGTGAGGAGTGATCAGTTGGCAGTTCGTTTCTACTGATTTTTTGATAAAGGCTTGGTAGCTTTTACTCAGCAGATCAGCGCGAGGAATGATGGCTTGTCGTGGAGTAAAGTGATCCAGACAGAGGCTCATGCTACCACTGTGCTTAGAATCAGCATGGCTGATAATGAGTGAATCGGGTTCGATGTTAAGGGCTTGAAGCGTGGGTAAAACATGCCAGAAGAAGGTGTCATCACGGCCGCCATCTAGCAAGATGCCGCCGCCGGTATCGATCAGGTTGGCGCCTCCTCCATTGGGGATATCAAACACAATGATCTGGCCTTTTTCTGGCCGCGTTGGTTTTTTATGCCAGTAGGCACCTGGAATATGTGCGAATGCGGTAGCTGTCTGATGGGTTGATTTTGCAACCCAAGAGTTGATGTGATTGACGGCATCACCGGCTGGTTGCCAGAGGGCTCCTGCTGAGATGGCCAGCATCGCTAGGGAAAGAATGACAAAAACCATGAGCATGAGGGGTATACCCGCGATGATGGCGATAGGAGTGACAATGCCAAAATGAATCCATATCAGAGGAGCTGATCCCATCCAAGCGGCTAGTGAGACGGAGAGGGAGTTGCGCAGCCACTTTCGCCAACCCAGAATGCGCTCTTGCCATGGAGTCAGCAGAAGTCTTGGCATAAAGGGGTCGATCTCAGCCATCGGTTTGAGAATACGGATCCAGAATGCGGTAGCCATCGCGAGTGTCAGGAGCACCCCGTAGGATAGCTGAAAGCCGGGCGTGAAGAGCTGGTGGCCATCCCAGAGTAATACGATGATGGCACTTGCTCCTAGGCTATTGATTAAAGATGGCTTTCTCTTAATAAGAAATCCACTGAGGAAGACGGTCGCCATAATGACGGCGCGTACCGAAGGTGGGCGAAGGCCTGTGATGCCTGCGTAAGCGGTCATGGCAACAATGACGCCGCCGATGAGCATCCAGCGCGGGGCTCTGAGAAACCAGAGCAGGCAGCCAAAGATAGTCCCCACCATGCCGACATGCAGACCACTGACGGCGAAAACATGAAGGGTACCACTGTTGCGGAAATCCTCAACCATCGACGAGGTGCGCCCTGGGCGCTCACCCAATACTACGGCGCGTATGAGTTCAGTGGATGGAGCATCGGCATCTAAGCCGGAGGTCATGCTTTGGCGTATGGACTGGCGCCAGTTTGCCATCATGCGCACAGGCCGATGAACAAGACTAAGCCCAAGAATGGTAATGGGGGATCGTGGCGCCATAGTGAGGTTGGCGCCTTGACGATAAAGCCATGCCTGCCGATCAAACCCATGGGGGTTACGTAGTGGCTTGATGATCTGGAGCGGGCCTGTTGTCTCTATGATGTCACCGTATTGCAGTATTGATTCATGAAAGGGCGATGTTGTCAGCTGCACGATCATGCCCGATGCAGGTGGCAAGCCATTGGCTTGAGCTGCCGTATGGATTTTGCTTGTTTTGACAAGATAGGGCCCGTTTTGTTGGGAGCCTGTTGCAATAACAACTCCCTTTAGAGTATATGCTCCATTGATCTTGCCGGTATCAGCAGCATGACCCCAAGCGCTTAAGTTTTCAATCTTTGGTCCATGCAGGCCACTTGCCAGCATGAAGGTGACGATGAAAAGAGTGATGTCGCTTCTGCGGAAGGCAAGAATACCTGCAATGCTAATAAGGGTTATGGCGACCCAGTGTTGGGTGCCGTAATAATCAGCACTCAGTATGCCGGATGTGACCCCTAGTACGAGTGGCCAGAGAGGGAATAGCGAGAGCGATCTCTCTAGTATGTTAGATCCACGCACATAAATATGTTAGTGTGGTCTTCGGCGGGGGCAAGGATATCTTCTTTGAATCTAACGGTGGTTAGAATTTCACACTGAGGCCTCTTGCTCCTGCTCTTGTGCTTTTTCTATTTCGTTGAGCCTGTGAGTGGCGCTCGCTGAGTATTGTGATTCGGGAAAGGTTTCGACGATTTGTTCTAGGATGGCAATACACGCTTCTTTGTCATCCATGCTGTTAAGTTGAATGTCGGCGATTCGGCCCATGAAAAATGCGGTGTCGTCTGCGGGCCATGCGTGTTCCTCGAGTGCAGTTCGCAGGGTGTTTATTGATATCTCTGGGTCTTCCAGTTGGTCGTGTTGAATTTTTGCAATTTCAACCCAAGGAAGTCGGTTGTCCGGTTCTTCCATTGCGATGGCCCTGTAGAGCGTAATCGCTTCGATGTATTCACCACGGGCATAGGCAGCTTGAGCCTTGTGAATGGGTTCTCTAGCTATGGTCTCGTTGGATGCAAGCACAGCGTTAGTCGCCTTGTCCGTCATTGCTGGCAAGATATACATGACAAACATAAATCCTACATAAAGACCTGCCAGTAAGAGCACCGGGAGTTGCGCTGCTTGCTTTGATGCATCATCAGGATCGTTGTTGGCTACTGCCGAGATGACTAAGGCGGCAATGATCAAGAAGGCGATGACATGAAAAATTTTCCGCAACATAGTAGAGTCAAAACCTAGCATGGATCAAATGGCCATGGAAAGCAGAAAAAAGTAAGTGGGGCAGAGCTCAAGAGTGCGCCCCACTGTTTAGGCCACTACATGCGCCGTGCGTTGCGCCCCTCGTCAATGAGTTTCCAAAAGTGCTTCGATTCAGCGAGTTGCTCATCTTCTGAAACCGGCATTTTTGACCTGAATAGAAAATCAGAAAATGTGTTTTTGTGCAGCACTCGGTGGACAATCACCAAGTTCTCAGCCACCTCGAAGTAGATGCGGCAATCATTCGCGCGGAATCGATAAAGTGTTTTGCCATCGCGCGTCATCTTGCCAAAGTTCCTGTGCTCGTCATTGTCGTCCAATTCAACGAGGTCTGATTCCGAAACCCTGAAGGCATCGAGGAGCTCTAGTTGGTCAAGAGTATCCATGTGGGATATCTCGGCAGCACTAATTTCATTGAAGACGATCTGTAACACGCATGCAGAAAACCACCCAGCGGACAAATAATCAAGCAATCTCGGAGTTCTTTGATGGCGGGGCATGCTTCATGGGTGCTTGCAATCAGCTTTGTTTGGCTGCAAGCTTGTCTGGCTTTCATGATGAGTTCTTTTTCCAGACTGGCTGTATCGTCGAAAATGCTGGCCACTTTTGCTTGGGTGGCGCTGCTATCATCATGTGCTATGGCCACTAGCGTTGCTCCACCCGTGAAAGGAAATCCACAGCTCAAGAAAGATCATTATGTAAGCTATGATAATGAAAAATTTGGCTACCGTAAGTGGTTGCCGAAATCCACCGCCCATCAAGATCCTGCGATCGTTATTATTGGCGTACATGGGATTTCAGGTCATGCAGGTGATTATGATAACTTGGCGCACTACCTGTTAAAACATCGCCAGGATGTGGCGCTCTATGCAGCGGAGACGAGGGGTCAAGGCATGGATCCAAAAGAGTGCAGGCGTGGTGATGTCAGGCGGGTTGAGCAGTGGTATAAAGATCTCGTTGTCTTCACGGAGTTGGTGCGCCAAGAGCATCCGAAATCAAAAATCGTTTGGTTTGGTGAGAGCATGGGGTCATTGATTGTGATGCATGGATATCAAAATGCCCGCCGTGAACAACGGCCACATGCAATGGCGATCTCTTCGCCGATTATCGAGGTCGACTCCGAGCTTCCCACGTGGAAGTTGTTGGCTGCAAAATGTGCTGCCATACTTTTCCCCAAGGCTAGAATTTCACTGGAGTCGCTTTCCGATGGTCGGCGCCCGATGGTGACTAAAGAGGATATTCATGAGCAGCAGGCAGCCAAGAATCCGTGGTATATCCGCCGCTACACTCTTCGTTTGTTGGTTGGTCTTGGCGACCTGGCCCAATCCATGGATCAAATGGCGCCGGCCGTCTCATGCCCCGTGCTGGTGCTTCACGGAGGTAAAGATTTTTTCACTCAAGAAGACAAGGTGAACGACTTCTGTAACAGCTTTGATCAATCAATCGACAAAACACATCACTACTATCCTAGCTCATACCATCTCCTGATGTATGACCATCAGCGAGCTCAGATTTTCAGCGATATATCCTCATGGTTGAATAAGATCGGTGACCATCAGCGCTCTAGTAAGTAATGAGTTTATTGAGTTCATCTCCTCTTAACATGCATTAAGGTGACTAAACAAAAGATCCAATGATCACGCAGCTTCATTCAATACACAATAAACGTCATAAGCCTCAGCCAAGAGCATGGGCTTGTTATGCTGTTGTGCTATTGCTTTTAGTATTGGCGACCGCCTTCTGTGAAGCTGCGCTAGAGGATGTTACTGCGCCTGAAGCTAAAGAGGTGAACGCTGTGCCCGCCCTCAAACAGATTGACGAACTGGCGCTGAAGCTTGGCGATGAATCTTTTGTAGTGCGAGAGCAGGCTATGGTTGATCTGTGGAAGCTCGGGGGCGACACGCTGCCGGCTTTGCGCCGAATAGAGGCGGGTGATGATATTGAGGCCTCTGAGCGCGCTAAGGAATTGATTTTTTATATCTCAGCTGGGCTTCTCCATGACAGCCCAGAGCAGGCGAAGGAGTTGGTGCTCAGGTTTTTGAAGAGTAATGATGATGGTAAAATCATTATTACCCATAAGCTTTTGCAACTGCATCAGTGGAAGCAGGTCATGTATCTCGCCAAGCTTGAAAATAATGCTGAGATCAAAGGTACAATGTCCCGGATATGCTGGCCTAGGGTGGAGCCCATTATCAGGAAGGCAATGGCTGAGGACAATCATCAGCTAGTCAGCGAAATTCTTGAACTGACGGGGGACAGTGATTTGCACATGCGTGTCCGGGCTTTCTATTACACTCAAACGGGCCAACGAGATGAAGAACTTCGAAAAGCTGCCGCTCTGAAGGGGGAGAGGGCAGCGAGATGGAGAATGTGGTTACATCGAGCTGGCGGTAATCTCACTGCCGCTATTGAAGAATCACAACAGGCCAATAATCCGGTAGCTGCAGATTTGCTGCGCGTATTAAATGGTAACGCTGTGCCATGGCTGGAGCGATCGGCTACTGAGGGCGATGCCATTTACCGATGGGGCTGCAAGCTGCAGCAATTAAGGCTCGAGGGCAAAGAAGCTGAGGCGGAAGCCCAAAGTCGTCAATGGAAGCTCCTAGGGCAAGACCCGAAAGAAAGCTCGCGCATCGTGAGGTGCCTTGCTGCCAATGGATTTCGCGAAGAGGCCCTTGGAATACTGCAGAGCAGTGATGCCAATGCGGCCTTTCATTTCTACGATATGGTTGAAATGCCGAGGCAAAGCTTGAAGTCACTCGGGATCTTAGACGATGCCAAGCCGCCCTACGCCGATTGGGTGAACAAACGCATCGAGGAGCTCAAAGAAGATGATCGAGACACTCGCGATGCGGCGGCCGAGCGTGTCATGATGCTGGCGAGCTTTCTCTATGCACGAGGGGAAAAGCAATATGCGCGTGAAGTGCTCACTCCGATGATGACCCTGTTCGTGGCTCAAGATGGAGAAGATTGGAATGAGCATATTGAGATGATGGCCAACGAGGGCCTAGGCTCTTTGAGTATTTATTTTATCAAGCAGCAGATCATTGAGGACGGTACGGATCATGATGAGTTTGCTGAGGCAGGCAAAAAATTAATCAACCTTTTAAAACCTCAATTCAGAGATTGCCTATGGGACCATCTTAAAAATCGTCATGGAGAAGATGTCGCAACCACCATCGATCAAATAGGTTTGCTTGCCGGTTTGCTGCCCGATTCTGACGATCAGACAACAAAACTTCATGACGCTCTCGTGGCTGAGGCGATCAAGCTCGATGACTTGGCCAAGGATCTTTTCATCACCACGCTTTATCAATTATGTCTTGCTCGCAATGATCTTACGGCAGCATCCCAGATGGTAGACAGCTTGGCGGACCAGACGACGTCCTTGCAGGGAGCCCGCAATGATTTGGATTATAACCTGCTGCGTTGGGAGAGTATTGAGCCAGTGCTTGCAGCTCGCATCAAGGTTAGGCCAGACGATCGGCTAAGCCTGGGTAAGTGGCATATTGCATTACTAAAACTGGGCCAAACGCAAAAGGCAGAGGAAGTCTATCGTCGGGCCATGCTGATGAGCCTAGGCGACCCAGAGAGCTTGATCGATTGGGGCCATTATTTCTACGCTGTTGGATACGATGAGAAAGCGATCGAGCTTTGGTTCTTGGCTGCTGCGCTCTCTGATTTAGATGGCGATGACTTGGATGAATATAGCTGGGCAGTGACTCTTTTGGCGAGTAACGGAGAGTCATTGTATGCCAGTGGTGATTGGCAAAAGGCTTTGGCAATCAGTGAGGTTTTTGCCCGCTTTGTGATGCGTAGTAGCGCAGCTGGACTGTATCTTTCTCTGAAAGTGCGCTACCGAGCTGAGTTTTGCCACGGCATGATGATGTTAAATCAAGGGGGGCAGACGGAGGGCCTGCGTAGACTCGATATTGCCCGCCAACTCATCCCCGGAGATGGCGCACTTGCCGATGATTTTTTCCCTGCCCTACGCAACAAGATTCCAGCAAAGACCTATCAGCGTTGGTTTGATGAGAGTTATGCTCACATTGAAGCGGTCAGCAAGGATTACCCTCATTCCCACAACTCACACAATACCGCGGCATGGCTGGCTGCCAGGGCAGTGAGGAATCTGGATGAAGCCTATGCCCATGCTCAAAAGGCGGTCATTAGTATGCCAAATCAAGGCGCCTACCTTGATACTATGGCTGAGGTGTGGTTCGCCAAGGGGGATCGTCAAAAAGCACTCATGTGGTCGAAAAAAGCGATTGCTGCCAGTATTTCTCATGCTGGAGGAAGCCCCCGCAGCCTGCCGATGGTCTATGCAAACTACCAACAGCTGAGCAAACAATACGAGCATTTCAAAAATGACCCTTTACCAAGTCAGGCGCCTTGATGATGCTGTGCTGTCCATTCCGATTACATGCACCGCCTATTATTATTCCTTTCTCTGCTGCCGCTGCTGGCGGCATTGATTTTACGTAAACTCCATGCGGATCGCATTCTGAAAGGGTCCCGTGTTGTTGCTCTATCTGGTGAAGGGGAGGCTCTAGCCCAGCGTATGTTAATATCCATGGGTCAAGAGCATACCGAGCTGCGCATCAAAAAACGGGAGTGGGCTGGCGCCGCTGATAGTGGAAATGGCTGGTTGTCCCTTACTCCAGAATTAGCAGCAGGAAAAAACGGAGCAGATCACGGTCAGGTTGCACTGAGAGTTGGACTCTACTTCCTGTCGCTGAGAGATCCGGCATCTGTCGCTCGGCGTCGTTGGGCGCGGCGCTTCGGGCACGCATTTCCTATTTTTACTCTCGTCGTTTGTGTCTTTGGTTTATTCGTAGGCAAACTGCCTTTACTGTGGGTGATGAGTATTGTGATGGCCTCTCTGGGGCTCGCAGCCTGCGCGCAGATACTGACGGTGACAACCAATTTACAGGCTGCTGGGCTGGCTTCCGTAGTATTGGAAAAAAAACGTATTTACCCGAGGCTTAGTGATGAAGAGTCTGTGGTTGCGGCGACTCGCGCGTGGGCATGGTACAGTATCGTGCCCGGCTTGATTTCAAGATTGATGTGATCAAGTTGGTAGCTTGATCTCATGGGTGTCATGAAAAATAGCATTCTATGCTAGCCAGTTGCCGCCCTTTTTGATAAAGATTTGTTAACTATTAGGCTGTCGATGTCAGCCTTGAATTTTTCCTATTAATACAATGATTTCATATAGCCGCGATCCACAACAGACCATTCCCGAGTCGTCCGTTAAAATCATAGGGCTCGGTGGTGCTGGCGCTAATATCCTTGATCGGGCCACGCTCGACGGGCTGTCAGGCCCTGAGATGACCTGTGTAAACACAGATCTACGCACCTTATCGAGCTCAGTGGCTACCGAGAAAATTCATTTAGGCAAAAATCTGACCAAGGGTCTGGGCGCTGGCGGAGACCCTGAGATTGGTGCGCGTGCGGCAGAGGAAGCGGAGCTGGAGCTGCGTGACGCAATCCGCGGCAGGCAACTTGTTTTCCTGTGTGTAGGCCTAGGAGGAGGAACCGGATCTGGAGCAGCTCCGTTGATTGCACGCATCGCTCGCGAGGAAGGTGCCTTTGTTGTTATCTTTGCGACTATGCCATTTGAGTTTGAAGGCAAACGGCGCAGAGAGCAGGCCGATACAGCACTCAATGAATTATCTGTATTGTCCAATGCGGTGGTGACCTTTGATAATGATCGCATGGGCGAGCTGGTTCTTGCCAAGCAGGGTATCCATGAAGCCTTTGCCGCCTGTGACAGGATGATTTCAGATTCCATCAAGGCGGTGACACGTCTTGTCGTCAGACCTGGCCTGATCAACATCGGGTTAGGGGACTTGATGAGTGCGCTGAATACGACGCGTTCACGTTGTCTTTTTGGTTCGGGCGTTGGGCAAGGGGAAAACCGTTCCCAGCAAGCTATTGAGAATGCACTGAACAGTCCGTTACTGGATAAGGGGCACTTGCTGGCCGATGCATCGAGTGTGCTCATTCATATTTGTGGAGATGAAAGCCTGACACTTTATGAGGTAGAGCTGCTCATGCAGAGCCTCTCGAAGCATATTCCATCAGGCGCCCAGGTTTTATTTGGTGTCGCTACCGACCCATCCATGGAAGGCAGTCTCAGCGTGACGCTGATCAGCGCAGTTCCGGAAGGAAAAATCCATGCCGCTGAGCCAGATGAGCCAGCTAAGGATCAAGAGGACAAGGAAGCAGTTGATCTCAGTGTCTCTGCACCGATCGCGGCGGTCGAATCTGCCACGGTTATTGATGCACCAGAGGACGAGGAAATCATGGAGCCAAGCGAGGGTTTTGCTCCTGATGACCTCGTGAGTGATCACACTGAAGGCCAAGGCGATGACGATGATTTCTCTGATGATGAAGGCGCAGAGGCAGAGGAGGAAGATGATTACGTCGACTTTATCAATTTGAATGATGTGCAAGAGCTTGCAGATGCTGTGCTGAGGGATGAAGAGTCAAACATGGACGAAGAACCAAGCATGGACGAAGCTCCCGTTAATTTTGAGACTGATGAAGACGAGCATCCTTTTGCCGAGATCGAAGACTTTGATTCTGAAAATGTCGAGGAAACACAAGCTGAAGATAGCCAACGTGATGAAGAGGACGATTTTTTTGGCGAAGCATTTCAAGATGATAAACAAACGGCTCAAGCTGAATTAGAGTTGGATGGAGGTCCCAAGGGGAAGTTTGAAGGTGAAAGTCCGAATGTGCTCGAAGGAGAAGACCTCGATATACCCCCATTTTTACGTAACAAAAAGAAGTGATTTTGATGCGAGCCACGATTTAATCTGGCTTGCCGTAAGTTGAGCTGAATGTTACGGATACGTCCGTCATGACAAATCTAGGTACTTTTATTATGGTCGCAGCCTGTGTCGGCATGGGCTATGTCATTGAACCTCTCTTTTTTGAGCTGCGTAATGCAGACAGAAATAAGAGCAAGGTTGTTAAAAAGGAGGAGACAGCTAAACCTAAGAAAAAAGTAAAGAAGTCTAAGCCCGTAGCAACGATCAAGATCGATTTAAGCTTGGTCAAACCTGCGGATTTCCCTGAAACAGTATCTCTTCGCGAGACATTCGAGATCGCGAGTGATGGTCTCACACTCACCCTTGAGCAAGGAACTGCGGTAAGCCCGGTTCGTCTTGAGGGCACGGACCTTATCTTTAAAACCAAGGGTATGACTCTCGAGCATGTGATCGATGTTGATCAAACTGATTTCAAGGAATTGGTTCTCCCGGTGATGAACGCGCGCATTCAGCGAGAAGCTGAAATGAAGCGTATCGAGGACGCCAAACCTGTGGTGCTTGATGAGGTCGCCATAGTCTCATGTATGCAAGCGAGTGTTGCAGAAAATGAGGTTAGTGAATTTAAAGCAGACCAAGTTATCGAGTGGCTTGCTGGTGAGGATATGGAGTTTGATGGTGTAAACTATCAGACCGGCATGGTCACCTTTGAGGCTGAGACGATTCTTGGTAAACAGCAGCAAAAAGCGATTGCCTTGATCGAGAACGGCAAGGTGGAAAAATGGTACTGGGCAAAGACCAAGCTTGAAATGCGCTAATGAATACTTCCGAGCTGGGTTAAGTTCTCAGCTCAGGCTTTGCGGGAAGCTTTTTCTAAACTCAGGAACTCCCGCACATCCTCGAGACTACGGGTATTGAGCACGTCCTCACGCCTTAGCCAACCTTTACGAGCAATACGCACGCCGAAAGCAAGATACTGGAGCTGCTCAGTGGAGTGAGCATCTGGATTGATGGAAGTCATTACCCCCTTGTCCCGAGCACGGTGCCAGTGACGCCAGTCCATATCGAGCCGGTAGGGGTTGCAGTTAAGCTCGATGATCGTGCCGGTAGCGGCAGCGCAATCGATGATTTTATCGATATTGATCTCATAGCCTTTTCTTTTCAGTAGTAACCTACCCGTTACATGGCCGATCATGGTAATGTGTGGGTTTTCCATGGCCCGAATAATACGTTTGGTTTGTTCCTTTTCTGATAGCTGGAATGAACCGTGGACGGATGCCACGCAGTAATCGAGCTGAGCTAACAGGCTGTCTTCAAAGTCGAGTGTGCCGTCCTTGAGAATGTCTACCTCAGTGCCGGCGAAGATCTGAAAGTCATCCCATTCAGCGTTGAGTGTGCTGATGGTCTCAAGCTGGCGCAGTAGGCGATCTGGCTGGAGGCCGCGAGCTTGAAACTGAGACTTGGAGTGATCGGCAATGCCCAAATACTGCAGACCTAGATCGCGAGCGGCGGCTGCCATTTCCTCGAGTGTATTTTTGCCGTCGGATTCCGTAGTGTGATTGTGGAAGGTGCCTCGTAAGTTTTCGAGCTCGATGAGGCGTGGTATTTCACCAGCATCAGCAGCCTCGATCTCACCCTGGTTTTCGCGCAGTTCAGGTGGGATATCGTCAAGACCTAGGACGCGGTAGATATCACGCTCGTCCTTGACGGCTGGCGCAGGTGGCGTGGACTTATCTTTTGGCGTAAAACCATATTCGTTGAGTGACCAGCCGTGCTTGAGAGCGCGGGAACGCAGCGCCACGTTGTGTTCCTTACTGCCGGAGAAATACTGCAGGGCGAAGGGGAATTGATCATTGGAAACGGCGCGCAGATCACACTGCAGGCCATTCTCAAGCCGGATTGAAGCCTTGGTGTCACCATGAGCGATCACGGAGTGAACCTCGGGCAAGGTCGTGAAATAGGCGGTGAGCTTTGCTGGAGCGGCAGTGGCGACGAGGAAGTCGAGGTCATGCAGCACCTCCTTGCCTCTGCGGTAGGATCCGGCAGTGGCAACACGCAGTGAGTCTGGATGCTCGCGCAGGATATTGAGGATGTGTTCTGCCACAGGAGCCACGTCCCCGAGGCGAAAGAAGTCTGCGAACTGCTCCTTAAGGGCAATTGACTCGAGCAGCTTTTCAATGGATTTTTTGCCAAAGCCCGGTAGTGAGGCAGCCGATCCATCTTCACAGGCAGCCTTGAGTGCATCGATGGAATCGATGTTGAGCTTATCATAGAGCGCGCGCACCTTCTTGGGTCCCAGACCTTGAATGCCAAAGAGATCAAAGAGTCCGGGAGGGAACTCAGCACGCAGGTTTTGGTGAAACTCGAGTTTGCCGGTGCTGGCGAGCTCGTGGATCTTTTCCTGCAGCGCCTTGCCGATGCCTGGGATGCCTTCCAGGTTGTTAGCAGCTGCCATGGCAACAATTTCACCTTGGTAATTACGCACGGTCTCCGCGCCATTGCGGTAGGCGCGGGTCTTGAATGGGTTCTCACCCTTGATTTCCATAAGGAGCGCGATCTCATCGAGAACCGCAGCAATTTCATCTCTTGAGATAGCCATAACTAGAGACTTGGTCTGAGGGTGATCGCCCTGGGGTTGTAGTGATCCTGCGGACTAAACAGCCAGCCGGGCTTGCGGTCGACCAGCTCGTAGCCGGTGAGCATGAACTCGGGCATAATTTGGTTGGAGTTAATTTCATAGACTTTGTCTCCTGTGTAATAACCGTAGATCTTGTACTCATAGTTCTGGTCAAATCCATAGCGCTTGCCGGGCGGGCCTTCCTCAGGCAGGCGGTCTGGATTGCGCTTTTTGCTCTCGTTGAAAACGACAAGCCGCGCGGTATCGGCACCCTGACGTGGCTTGCGCAAGTAACCCCAGAAGCGTGTCTTTTTGACGAAGTAGCGCCTGCCATAATAAAAATTCCCAGTTGGTTCCGAGGCGATCTCAGCAGCGCGCACCTCAGGAAGAGGGCCGCCCATATTGGGTGAGCCGTATGCTCCAGGGTATCCATCGGTAGCACAAGAGCCAAGCAGCATGGCAAGGACTCCGGAGGCAAAAAGCATGAGGTGTTTCCACATGGCTTGATCTTTGGTGAGAACCTCAGTGAGGTCAAGCAAGGCTTGTGGCAGGGCGCGTTTGTAATTTTATCTAATCGGGCACCCCCAAGTGATCTTCAAATGAAACAAAGTAGGGCCGCGGGGACTCGAACCCCGGACCAAGGGATTATGAGTCCCCTGCTCTAACCAACTGAGCTACAGCCCCCCTGAATGCGCCGCAATATACGCATTTAAGCGCCGCTGACAATGCCATATTGGTTTAAAGTTGTTCGCGAGGTGCTTGCTCGACTTCAATTGAATCGGCACGGTGGCTTCTTGGCGCCTTGGCGTCTTTGCGTGAGTTCCTTTTTTTATCACGCCATCCGCCTCAGGCGGACGCTAAGATTCACAGAATGGAAAATACAGATGGCACCGATGGCCACCGATGTTCACGGATGTCATGATCTGTGTTCATCCTTTTTTATCGGTGCTCATCCTGATTCCGGTCTTCATTTTTATCTAACCAATCATAGGAAAGGCGCTCCGTTGTGGTCGCCGGTAACCGTTGTTGTTAGCAACAAAAAGCCAAGCATGCTAACGCATAGGTTTTTTATTTAAGATAAGTTAAATTCCTCAAAAGTCATCCATATGAATGATTCCTTCGGTGCATTTTTTGAAATATGGGCAAATAATTCATCCCAAGGTGCGATAGACAAAAAACTCAGGTGTGGGGTATTATTGCAGACCACTACACATATGGTGCATCCGATTGCCTGCAGCAAAAGATGCCACTCACATCACATAAGATCGATACCCACTAACCAATAATCCTATGAAAACTATCATGAAAACCACCAAACTTCTCACGACAGCCTTGCTGGCTCTCTCCGCTGGCGGCATCGCCCATGCTGCGACCCTAACCTGGGACGAGGATCCCGGGACGGCGGGTATTCAAGATGGCGCTGGCACCTGGGACACCACCACAAACAACTGGTATGACGGTGCTAACAATGTCCTGTGGCCTAATACCACCGCCGACGAGGCCATCCTCGGTGATGGAGGAAGTATCTCAAATGCGCAACAGATCAACCTGGACGGCGGCTCCATAACGCTCAATAAGCTAACCTTTGCTTCCATGGGCGGGGGTTACTACCGGCTACTTAGTGGGACCTTGGCTTTCGGTGGTGCCGACCCGACTATCACAGTCACTGACAATATCGCGCGTATTGATACGTCCATGACCGGTTCGGTCACGAAGGATGGTGCAGGTGCTCTTGATCTCAGGGGTGATAATTCGGGGCTTAGCTCTTTTACCGTCGAGAGCGGCCGGGTCCAGGTAGCGGGGAACACGGCTTCTCTTGGCGGAGCTGGCACCACCGTTACTCTTGGAGCCACCACAGGATCTTCGGATGCCGAGATCCGGTATTTTGGAGGTAGCAGAACTCTACCCACCAAGTCAGGCATCGTTGTTGAGGCTGGCTCAAGTGGAACGAAAACGCTCTCGTTCCAATCAAATGGTACTTTTATCGAGAATACAGCGATCACGTTGAATGACGATGTGACCATTGATCATGGCTCAGTCGCCGGGACAGGTATTTTCACCTATGGGGGTAACATTACCGGGTCAGGTGACCTCAATCTCATCGGCTTGAGTAGCGGTGATTTGACATTCAGTGGCAACATCAGCACCACAGGCGGTATCACCAAGTCCGGGGATTATACGGCGATTCTTACTGGAACGAACACCTACACTGGCGCCACAGCGGTCAACGCAGGCACGCTGGAAATCGGCGGATCAGCTACGATAGGTGATTACCAGGGAGGGGTCTCGATTGCCTCGGGTGCCACACTCATATACAGTAGCGACCAGAATCAAAGCGGATCGAACCGTTTCAGAACCGGCGGCATCAGCGGTGATGGCACCTTTGTCGTGGATACCACTGCCAGTGTGATGTCCCGCCAACAAGTAATCAGCGTTGCTAAACTCGAAATCAAATCCGGAACGCTTATTGGACAGGCTAATGCAGGTTCCCTGGGTAACGAATCAACCACTGTTTATCTCGGTGATACCACTGGCAGTGCGGATGCCGAGCTTCAGTATTCTGGTTCTGGTGGGACCTTCACCACCAAGGCAAACATCATCGTTCAGGCCGGATCCACCGGTATCAAGAAGATCAGCAATACTCCTACTGTGACTGATAATACCAATATCACCCTCAACGGAGACCTTACCTTTGCGCCGATTCAGCACAGCAACAACGACAGGTCGCTGACCATGGGCGGTGTCATCAGTGGTGCTGGTAACTTGACCCTTGATGCTGTGTCCAATGGGGCCGGCGATCCAGGCATCCTCGTTCTCACCGGTGCCAACACCTACAGCGGTAACACCACGGTTACCAATGGCATCCTGCAGATCGGCAGCGCTGGCAAGCTGGAGAGCGGTAGTGTGGGCTTGTATTCCGGGAACATCTCTGTCGCTGCTGGAGCGACCTTCCAGTACAGCAGTACGCAGGGTGGACAGGCCGCACGTTATTTTGGAGACATCAGTGGTGCGGGAACCCTCATCAAGGACACAGCTGGCAATGACCTGCGCTTGTTTGGCAATACCACTATTTCCAATATCGAGATCAATACAGGTGAGATTCGCGGATCCAGCAACGTAAATTCTCTGGGTGGAGCTGGCACGACCATTTATTTGGGAGACACCACGGGTGGATCAAATACCAGATTGAGGTATGGCGGCACTATGGGGACTCTCACCACCAAGGCGGGCATTGAGGTCCGGGCGGGCTCCACGGGTACTAGGACGATCGCCAATGACGGCGTAAATACGGAAAATACCGACATCCTCCTGAATGATGACTTGATCGTGCTGGATAATTCCGCCATCACACTTGGTGGCGCGATCAGCGGATCAGGTGGCCTCACCAAGGACGGGGCAGGAAGCACTACCCTCACCGGTGTCAACAGCTATGGCGGCACGACTACGATTGACGCCGGCACCCTCTCCCTTGCCAGTGGCTCCAGTCACAGCGGCTCGGGTGCCTACACCGTCAATGGCGGCATACTCGAGATTGCAACAGGAGTTGACCTCAGTGGCCATGATATGACCATTGCGGGAGTCATCAGCCCTGGTAACTCGCCAGGAACCGCAGCCACAGGTGCACAGACCTGGTTGGACGGAGGCTCCTACCTCTGGGAAATCAATAACAGTGGTGGCACCCAAGGTGCAGACTCTGGCTGGGACTGGCTCGATATTACCGGAGCACTCGATCTGACCAGCCTCACTGCAGGTGGTTTTACCATCGATATCGATTCTCTGACTCTGGGTAATATTGCGGGCGATGCTGACGGATTCGGCAGCTATATTCAGCTCGATGGTATCGCTGACTACAGCTTTACCATTGCCACCGCAACCAGCATCAGTGGATTTGATGACAGCCTTTTCACTCTGGACTATAGTGGCTTCAGCAACGCACCAAGCTGGGATTGGGCTATCGTAGAAAGTGGCAACAGCCTCGTGCTTGAGGCCTACGCCGTGCCAGAGCCAAGTTCAACAGCCTTGCTCGGCCTCGGCGGACTTGCCCTGATGCTGCGCCGCAAGCGCAGCTGATGGCCGCGAAGCGGCGATGTCTGATGAAGGATGAGCGATAGCCGCGTTGCGGCTCATGACTACTTCAACTTCAACTAACAACTTCAAAAAACCCTGCCGCGATGATGCGGAGGGGTTTTTTGTTACCTGTTCATTAACACGGATGAGCACAGATGAAGAGGGATGAACACCGATCATGGCATCCGTGAACATCTGTGGTCATCGGTGCCATCTGTGTTCTGAATGAATTCACTGCCGCATGATTCGATGAACGCATCCTGCAAGACTTCTATCTTCCATCTTGCCATCTTCAATCTCCTTCCGGCGGTAAAATCCCGCTACGGAAAGCTTTAGTGACGGCTGCGGGGGCATTTTGAACTCCCAGTTTCTCATAAATATGGCGGACGTGGGTTGCCACGGTGGGAACACTGATGCCGAGCTTGTCGGAAATTTCCTTCTTGAGTAGACCCTCACTGACAAGTTGCAGCACCTGCATCTCGCGCTTGGTCAGCCTGGCGGCTTCCCCAGCCTCGGGCCTCTGTTTGCGCATGTTCTCGAGGATGAACTTGGCAACGCTGGCATCGAGTGAGGCCCCTCCGGCCATCACCGTGCGGATGCCGTCACTGATGGCGTTGAGCGAGGCATTTTTGAGCAGGTAGCCGGAGGCTCCCGAGCCAATGGCCCGGAGCACATCGGTCTCTTTGTCGGACTGGCTCAGTACCAGCAGGTGGGTGTCCGGGGTGCGCTCTTTGAACAGGGGAATGGCGTCGAGGCCACTCATGCCGGGCAGCATCAGGTCCAGTAGAACGACGTCGGGAAGCTGGTCTCTGGTATCCTTAGCGGCTTGCTCAATGCTTTTCAGGGCCCGCTCGGCAGTGCCGAAGGTGGCGTAGAGGTCGATGTCGGGCTCTGTTTCCATGGCGAAGCGGACGCCTTCCCGGTAGTCGGGGTGGTCTTCTACGATCATCACGCGAATAGGAATGTTCATTGTTTGTTTGGTGTTTGGGTTGATAGGGACTGTTTGTTATGAGGAAATTTTGCTGTGTCAGGGGAGGCTGAGGACTTTAAGAGGGGCTGTGATTTTTTTCATGCTGGACGCGTTGGCGCCAGGGGATTTTGAGGGTGAGTGTCACGCAGGTGCCGCCACTTTCCGAGGGGGAGATGGAGATCTTGGCTCTGAGCAGCTGCGCGCGCCGTCTAAGTGAAGCGGGGACTTTGCTATTGTTTCCCAGTTGCTTTGCCTGAGACATACCGCGGCCGTTGTCGCAGATGTTCAGGGTAAGCTGCTTGCTGCGGGCGATGAGGCTGGCACTGACCATGGTGGCATCCGCGTGGCGGCTGATGTTGACCAGACTTTCTTTAAAAAACAGGCGCAGGTCGTCCCGCGTTACCGGCTTGAGTTTATCCATGTAAGCCGGGTCTTTTACCTCGATCTGGTAATCAATGTCCGCGAGAATGCGCTGGGCGATGCGCTGCATGTCCTTTTGCAGGGTGCCCGGCGAGTTGTGGGCTTCCTGCAGGCTAATGAAGTGACGCACAGCACCACCGGTGCGGTCGATGACTTCCTTGTTGCGCTGCAGCACTTCCTTGAGCCGATCCGGTGTGTTGAGCGCATTGATCGCCACGTCACCGAGCAGGCCGATGGTGTGGAAATTTGCCCCGAGCTCATCGTGCAGGTCGGCAGCGAGACGTTCCCGGATTTCAGCAACCTGGCGCATGCTGCTGATACGCCCGATGAGAATGGCGATGATGATGCATGCCGCCAGTAATACGGTCAGCCAGGCGAGCTGGGTGAGGAGGGTCTTCTGGCGCAGGTAACGTTCATTGAGCGCTTGTGCGATGAGCGGGCGCTCGGTCTCCAGGTCATGGCGGCGTGCCAGCTGCTCCATCCAGGTGCGGAGTGGCAAAATATCGCCAAACTGATTGCGGCCATCCGTGAGTGCGGAGAGGAAGCGATCCGAGCTCTGCTGCACGTTGGCCCGCACCGGCTGATGCAGTGCCACGTTGCGATTGCCAGCGAAGAGTTCGATCTCGGCAAAGCCGATGCGCGCCGTCCGCGGGTTTCGCGACCGGCCTTTAGTTCTGGTGGGGACGATGTATGGTTCACTGGCGGTGAGCTTGACGTAACGGCAGGGGGTCACAGGGAATCTACGTGCGATGATCGGGCCAGTGTCATAGGTGCTTTTTTTGGTGTAATTGATAATCGGCATGGCATCGGAAAAGTCTGGCCGGTTGGCCCCGATGAGTTCGAGTTGTCCCGGTATGCCGAGGTCCCCGGGCAGGGGTTGGGGTGCGCTATCGCTCACGTCCACGCTGTGCAGGTGAATCCGGTCAAGGGGCTGGGGTGCACCCAGATCGATGATGAAGTGGGGGCTATGGTCAGGGAGGATACTGGCCAGAAATGCCAGGCTCTGTTCACCTTGGGCGGCGTCCATCATGTAGGGCATGAAACCATCCACCAGATCTGCGGCTGAGCTCGCGAGGCTTTTCATATCAGAAGAGGTAATCACCGGCCTGTCCAAAGCCACATTGCGCTGCTCGCAAAAAACCAGGGCCTCAGAGAGCTGGAACAGGTATTTGCCATCCCATGAGCGCGGGCTCAGGGCGGTGGCCTCAATACGTATCCAGGAGGCGGAGGCCTGAGCACAATCCACAATGACAGGTGCCTGACGTGGCAGTGTTTTTTGACCAGCTTTGACACTGGCCAGCACGACGCCCTCGGGATGCTTGTCACTGCCACCAATCACCTTGAACTCGGTGGGGAAACCCTCCGCCTGATAACCGGTGGTGGCATCACGCATCAAGGAGGGGATCAGAACCACTTGATCAATGGGAAGCGTATCACCCAGATCAATTTGCACCCACTCGGTGTGCTCGGGCGTGTCATGAATGTCCGAGCGCCAGCCGATGGTGCCGTGGCCACTGCGCAGGCTGTATTTGGCCAGACGTTCGAGTTCGATATCGATGGCCGCCAGCCGTTCTTCAAGCTGGGCGGTGGAGAGGTCTTCAATGGAATCATCGATGGTCGACGGTGCCTTGCTGGCAAAGGCTGGGCACATGAGCAGACACATCAGCAGGCCGGAAAGCAGACGGGTGAAAGGGGGACGCGCGAGACGCATGGATAATTGTATCATGGATTGTACGGTTGCGCCATCGTGCATACTGATTACGCAGGCGCTAGCGCCTGCTAAGATGGAAGACTGGAAGATACAAGATAGGGAAAAGCTGAAAGCTGAAAGTTAAAATGAGGAAAGTAGAAATGGTAGCCGTCGAAGGCTCCGCACCTTGTGTCGGGGCTGCGCGGCAGTTCTTGGTTCTTCCAATCCGGGCTTTGGTCGAAGCACTGGGGCTTTGCGCCAGTGGGCTCCCGTGGCGCTCAGCAGGTTGCCGGTGCGCGCTGCCCGAGGAGGACGCGGATGACATGCGGTTGCTGGTCGTCGCACAGGGGAATTTTTCCGGAGGCTTGCAAGGTGCCATCCAATTCCACCCGGGACACTCCCCGGCAGATACTGCTAGGAATTTGCTTTTTGCGGGATGTCCCTGCGGACGTTGTTGTTGAGATCTGAGAGGGGGAGAAAGGGGGTTGATGCAAAACACCCGGCCACCGGCCATCGATGGTCCACTTTGCACAAGATTTGCTATGTTGAGGCCAATACTTGCGTAGCGCCTAGATCACAACGAGCCTAGTGTGACAGCGTTTAAAAAGATAAACAAAAAGATAAACAGTGTGCATGGGCGTAGGGAAACACGCCGGGGGCGTCACCCCCATACCCTTGCCCCTGATCCAATGAAAAAAACAAACCCAACCAAGAAACACAACAAAAATACTACAATGAAATCATCACTATTACCCACCACGAGAAGTCCATTCAGGGGAACCCTGGATCCATTCCAGGAAATGAACGAAATACAGAATCGCCTTTCCAGCTTGTTCGGAAACGGCGGCTTCATGGAGCCAGCCTTAACTACGGACTGGACTCCAGCGGTGGACATCGTTGAAGAAGACGAGTGCTTCAAAATCGAGGCGGATCTACCGAATGTAAATAAAGAAGATATCCACGTGTCGGTGGACAACGGCGTGCTCACTCTCACCGGGGAGCGAAGCCAGGAAAAAGAAACCAAGAAACGGCGCTATCACCGAACCGAGAGAAGTTGGGGAAGCTACGAACGCAGCTTCCGGCTCCCCGACCAGGTCGATGTCGAAAATGTGGATGCCCAATTCAAAAAGGGAGTTCTGACTCTCACCATCCCTAAAACGGGAGAGTTCAAATCGAACCACAAGACGATCGAGATTCACAACTAAACCAGGCCAAAAATGTGTAGCGGAAAGTCAGTTAAATACGGTTGTTTTTTTACACCTCTTAACCAGTGGATAGCTGGCTTTCCGTCAATCCCTTTTTCTTGAAAAATCGCTTAAGACAGTTGCTGACCCGAATGGCACTTCCTGCCCCCTTTTTCGATGCTAGCGAATCTGGTAAAATATTGGAGATTAACGTCCAGCATGGCATGGCTTCGAAGTCTATTATTAGGAGTCGGTTATGAATGAATTTGCACGTTTAAGAAAACAAATGATCGAGTACCAATTGGCTGCTCGTGGTCTGGATGATAAAACGGTCCTCGATGCAGTGGGTGCGGTACCACGGGAAGCTTTTGTGCCAACGGATCTGGTTGAATTTGCCTACCAAGATTCTCCTTTGCCGATTGCAGCAAGCCAGACGATTTCCCAACCTTATATCGTTGCACTGATGACGTCAGCGCTTGAGCTGACACCGGAAGACCGTGTGCTGGAAGTAGGCACTGGGTCGGGTTATGCAGCAGCGGTTCTAGCTGAAATTGTTGACGAGGTATATTCCATTGAACGGCATAAAATTCTTGCCGATACTGCGCGTAACCGTCTTAGCGAACTGGGCTATAAGAATACACACGTGTTGCATGCAGATGGCACTCTGGGCTGGCCGGAGCAGGCGCCTTTTGATGCGATTGTTGTCGCGGCTGGCGGCCCCGAAGTGCCTGCTACGCTCAAGCAACAACTGGCTATTGGTGGTCGTCTGGTGATTCCAGTAGGCGCAACTTTACATACGCAAAAACTGCTCCGCGTCCGGCGTATCAGTGAGCATGAATATCAGCAGGAGGACCTTGGTGGCGTCCGTTTTGTTCCCTTGATTGGCGCTGCCGGTTGGGAGGGGGAAGCCGCCGATATACCGGCCGCCAAAAAAGCGGAGGCAAGTTTACCTGAGTTAATTTATCAATCGAGTGAACACTTTGGCTTCATCGATCATGCCAATCTGGACAATTTACTGGATCGCATTGGTGATAGCCGATTGGTGTTGCTGGGTGAAGCGTCGCACGGTAGCGCTGAATTTTATGAAATGCGGGCGCGTATTACCCAGGAGCTTATTGAGAAAAAGGGCTTTACCGTTATTGCTGTTGAAGCTGACTGGCCCGACGCAAACCGTATCGATCATTATATTCACGACACATCGCCGGACCCGCTGTTGGAAAGTGCGCCCTTTGCACGCTTTCCTACCTGGATGTGGGCGAATCACTCAGTGCTGGAATTTACTCACTGGTTAAAATCATATAATGAGAAAGTAGCATCAGCTGACAAGCAGGCAGGTTTTTATGGGCTCGATCTATACAGCCTGGGTAGCTCTATTGAATCTGTACTGAACTACCTGGACACGGTCGATCCTGAAACGGCAGAGGTAGCCAGAGTACGCTACGGCTGCCTGAGTCCATGGACCAGTGATCCGGGTTTGTATGGTCGGGTTGCCATCACCAAGCAGTACCGGGAATGTGAACAGGATGTACTGGATATCTTGCAGGGGTTACTGAAAAAAAGACTGGATTATTCCCTGGCAGATGGGGAGCGATTTTTTAATGCCGAACAAAATGCTCGATTAGTGGCCAGCGCTGAACGTTATTACCGCACCATGTATTATGCTGAAAACAACTCTTGGAATCAGCGCGACCAGCACATGTTTGATACGTTAAAATCTGTGTTGGCCTTTCGCGGCCCGGAATCAAAAGCCGTTATCTGGGCGCACAATTCACATATCGGTGATGCGCGAGCCACACAAATGAGTGCTCGTGGTGAGTTGAATATTGGCCAGCTTGCACGACAGGAATACGGTGATGCGGCATATCTTATTGGTTTTGGTACTGATCATGGGACTGTGGCAGCAGCATCGGAATGGGGCGGGCCGATGGAAACAAAACAGGTGCAGCCATCGCATATCGACAGCTACGAACGTGTCTGTCATAACGTAGCTAGCGATAATTTTTTACTGCCATTGCGGCGAGCGCAACAAGCGTCCCCGCAGGCAATGGCCCGCGAATTACTACTGGAAGAACGATTGGAGCGTGCCATTGGTGTCATCTATCGCCCTGACACTGAGATGCAAAGTCACTATTTTTATGCTTCATTGCCCAATCAGTTCGACGAATATATCTGGTTTGATGAAACACGGGCAGTTGAGCCATTGACCAGAGAAACCATCAAAGATATGCCGGATACTTTTCCCTTTGGCCTTTAGGTGCTTTTATGATGCAACGTGATAGTCAGGCCCAATCCATCATGCGTAAATTTGCCAGCGCTACAGGGCTCATACCCCCAGGGTCACAAACGAGTCATCCGGACGAACCTCGGCGTTATCTCTGGACCGATGCCTTTGCGGTTTGTAACTACCTGGCATTTTTTCAGAAAACCGGTGAGCGTGTTTTTTTGCAAGAGGCAATAGCATTGGTTGATCAGGTTCACCAGATATTGGGACATCATCGCAAGGATAGTACCCAAAGTGGTTGGCTCAGCGGCCTTGATGAGCAACAGGCGCGGTTACATCCTACCCGTGGGGGATTGAGAATTGGCAAACGACTTAATGAGCGCCAGTTTGACGAGCCTGTTAACGAATCACTGGAATGGGAACAGGATGGCCAATATTTTCACTACCTGACCAAATGGATGCACGCGCTTGATTGTGTCAGCAGGAATAGCGGAAATCACATTTACAATCAGTGGGCACTGGAACTTGCCAAGGTCGCGCACCAAGCATTCACTTACCTGCCAGCAACCGGAGGTGAAAAACGCATGCACTGGAAAATGAGCATCGATCTTTCTCGTCCTCTGGTTGCTTCAATGGGGCAACATGACCCCTTGGACGGCTTGATTACCTACTGGCAGCTGGAGGCCACAGCAAAACACTTTGCCAAAACCCAGCCTGACAGGCCCTTGGAGCTGACGTTAAAAACAGAAATTGAAGAAATGGCTGCCATGTGCGATGGACGCAGTTGGGCCAGCACTGACGCCTTGGGTATTGGCAGCTTACTGACCGATGCCTACAAATTAATTCAGTTAATCGATTATGATCACCGTCACGAGACTGCAAGGCTGGAAGGCTTGCTGGGTGATATTGACGATAGTCTGCGGGCATTTTCCACGCACAATTCATTACATCTACCGGCAGAGCATCGTTTGGCATTTCGTGAATTGGGGCTGGCTATTGGCCTTCAGGCCATTGATCGAATGCAACAGCATATCGAAAAAACCCCGGAGCCTTTTCATGACGTTCAACCAATGGTTTCCCTGCTGTCAGAACTATCTGCTTTTTGTCCTGTTCATGAATCGATCGAAAACTTCTGGCTGGATCCTCACCACCAATCGGTAAGCGCCTGGCTGGAGCATGCCGATATCAATAATGTCATGCTGGCAACCAGTTTGGCACCGGAAGGATATCTGCAATTGTCAAAAACTTATCTGTTGGTTGATGATGGTCAATTTAACTGAGGCTGAATTATCTATTGTTGTATGGGTAAAGGGGCAGTTTAAGTTGGGAGATGGCCGTCGAAGACCCCGCACGTCACGTCGGGGCAGGGCGGCTGATGGTGGAGGAATGATGGCTGATGGGCCCGCTGCGCGGGAATTTAGAATAGTGAATAGTGAATTAAGAGATTGCCGGATTACTGACCTCTGATTACTGCCTCCTGTCTCCTGTCTCCTGTCTCCTGCCTCCCGACCCCTGACTTCCGTCCTGGCCTCTGTTGCCTTTTGAAGATATTCGTCGCGGAAGTCATCAATGTTGTCTTCGGTAAGGTCTGATAAGTAGCGTGCCTTAGCGTGCTCGCAGATGGTCTCAAAGTTGCGAATGTAACGGGAGACCGTAATGGAGTTTGGTGCCGTATCCCATTTTTCGTAGTGCTCTTTATAGAGCGGCCCAATGGCTTGGCACTCGGGGTTGATGAGCTCGGTGGCCTTGCTCTCCTTGGGTGTGTTGATTGCACAGTGGATCTTAACGGCCTCATCGAACCCTCGGCTTAGAATATCGGCCATGATGACTCTGGCCTTACTATCAGCGCGCTTCTTAACGCTTTGCCGGGTAGAGAAGGCTCGACGTTTCCCATCACCTGACAAGCGCGCAAACCATTATGGACTCCTTGCTTGTTGGTAGAGGCGGTATTTATGACTGCCCTAGGACTGTTGTGTCTTCTTGTGCATCGAACTAAAATCACTATGGATTGTGGTGAAAGCATGTCGACGAGTATGCCAATAGTATGCCAATCTAAACTCCACTAAAGTGATCGAAAATGCACGAGATGATCCTGATGTGTGTTCTGCAACCATTGTAAAATAAAAGATTTCGTGCACTTTGGTGTTTTCTCGTGAACTATGGCTAACTGCACATCTACCCACTCATAATCCCTTGGTCGTGTATCACGAGCTTTCTCTGCCATAAAAATCCGGAGGAGGATTTTTGATTATATAGAGTGCGTGATGCACGCACTGCGTGTGCGCGCGAACCCTTGCTCGCTGCGCTCGCAAAGGGTTTTCGGCCCACGCCTGAGTGCCAGAGCCCGACCCACATGAAATGGGCCGGGCTCTGGCAGAGGGGGTGGGATTCGAACCCACGATACCTTGCGGTATGCCGGTTTTCAAGACCGGTGCATTCGACCACTCTGCCACCCCTCCGTGATTACAAAGCTCATTGCGGTCGCGAGAAACTTTCCTTAGTCCGTGATATTTTGCAAGAAGAGTTTCGTCTGTTTTTGCAAGTTTTCCCATCGAGAAACTCGGGGGTAATGAATGCGAGATGGGCTCACCGACCGGTGGGATTGCTTTCCCTCCACTCAAGCTGTGCTGAGTTGCAGAAATCCTCCTCCGGATTTCTGATCATATAGAAGGCGTGATGCACGCACTGGCGTATGCGCTCGAACCCACGATACCTTGCGGTATGCCGGTTTTCAAGACCGGTGCATTCGACCACTCTGCCACCCCTCCGTGATTACAAAGCTCATTGCGGTCGCGAGAAACTTTCCTTAGTCCGTGATATTTTGCAAGAAGAGTTTCGTCTGTTTTTGCAAGTTTTCCCATCGGGGCGATGCGGGCTTGCACATCGGTCCGCTGTCCCTTAGAAAAAATACACTATGAGTAACGTTGTTGTATTATTTTCAGGTCAGGGAGCGCAGAAGGTAGGCATGGGCAAGGATCTGGCAGATGCCTATCCGGCTGTGCAAGAGATGTTCAGTATGGCGGACGAAGCACTCGGCTACTCGCTGAGTGACATCATGTTCAATGGGCCAGACGAGGAACTCACGAAAACCTCACGCTGCCAACCAGCTTTGTTCCTTCACGGTCTGGCATGCCTGGAAGTCTTAAAGGCAAAAGTTCCTGCGCTCAATGTCGTCGCCACCGCGGGTCTCTCACTCGGTGAATTTACTGCACACACTCTTGCCGGCACGTTCGACTTTGAAACCGGACTCAAAATTGTTGAACAACGTGGCCAATTTATGGAGGAAGCCTGTGATGCCACTAATGGTGCCATGGCGGCGATGATCGGTGGGGATGAAGAGGCTGTCGCCGAGCTTGCAGCGGACTGCGGTGTCGATGTCGCCAATTTTAACACCATCGGCCAGATTGTGCTTTCCGGAGATGAGGCTGGCATCGATAAAGCCGTAGCTGAGGCCAAGGGCAGGGGAGTCCGCATGGGTAAAAAACTCAACGTCGCCGGTGCCTACCACTCACGCCTGATGCAGAGTGCTCAGGACAAGCTTGCTGGAGTCCTCGCTGAAGTTGAGATCTCCGAGCCATCTATCCCCGTGATTTGCAACTTTGAGGCACGTGCCGTCAGCGGCCAGGACGAGATCAAATCAACGCTTGAGCAGCAGGTGACCGGTTCCGTACGCTGGACCGCCTCCATGCAGCAGCTCATTGCCGATGGCCATACCACCTTCCTCGAGCTCGGCCCAGGCAAGGTGCTTGCTGGGCTTATGAGCCGCATTGATAAGTCCGTAACGGTGCTATCTGTCGAGGATGTGGAGAGCCTAGAAGCTGCTGTAGAGGCATTAAGCTAGAGCACTCAAGAAAAATGATTATTTTCACAAAAAAGTGATTGCCAGCGGCGAGGATTCTCATTAAGTTCCGCCCGCCCCGAGCAGAGCAAGGGGTGGTAGCTCAGTTGGTTAGAGCGCCGCCCTGTCACGGCGGAGGTCGCGGGTTCGAGTCCCGTCCATCCCGCCACTGCCCCGGCCCACTTCATGTGGGTCGGGGCAGTGGCTTTTATGGCCGGAGCAGAGAACTGACCCGCAGGCCGCGTATGCGGACAAGGGTCATTCGAACGCACACGCAGTGCGTGCATCACGCATCCCAAATTTCAAGTTTCCGGAGGAGGAAACTTGCTAACCAGCATAGCTTTCATGGAATGAAAGCAATCCCGTCCATCCCGCCACTGCCCCGGCCCACTTCATGTGGGTCGGGGCAGTGGCTTTTATGGCCGGAGCAGAGAACTGACCCGCAGGC
>JAFMDE010000108.1 GCA_017857425.1 Akkermansiaceae bacterium | reverse complement strand
GCAAAAATTCATGATGCTATGTTTAAGCCCGCATTCCTGTTTGATGGGCGTAACATTCTTGATCATGACAGCCTAGAAAAACTAGGTTTTGACGTCTACTCAATAGGAAAAGGTTAGGGTAGAGGATCTACCCATTTTGGGATCAGTTCGCTACAATTAGCTTCTTCAATTAAACACAAAATTTTTCATGAAACGTATACTTATCACCGGCGGAGCCGGATTCTTAGGGTCGCACCTTTGTGAACGGCTTCTTAATGAAGGCAATGAAGTTATCTGTATGGATAACTACTTCACTGGCTTTAAGTCAAACATCGCCCACCTCCGCAATCATCCCAACTTTGAGTTGCTGCGCCACGATGTGATCGACCCCTTCAAGATAGAAACAGACCAGATCTATAATTTGGCCTGCCCTGCATCGCCGCCGCACTACCAGTACAATGCGATCAAAACGATCAAGACATCCGTGATGGGTGCCATCAACTGTCTTGGTGCCGCTAAGCGAACTAAGTCACGTGTGTTTCAGGCCTCCACATCCGAGGTTTATGGTGATCCTGCTGTGCACCCCCAGCCAGAGAGCTACTGGGGTAATGTCAATCCTATCGGCATTCGTTCATGCTATGATGAAGGCAAGCGTGCAGCAGAGACGCTCTTCATGGATTATCACAGACAAAATGGCGTCGATATAAGGATTGTTAGAATATTTAACACTTTTGGTCCTCGTATGAATCCAGATGATGGCCGTGTAGTATCTAACTTTATTTGCCAAGCATTACGGGGCCAAGACATCACCATTTATGGAGACGGAAAACAAACGCGCTCATTTTGTTATGTGGACGATCTGATTGAAGGGTTTGTTCGTCTCATGAATCAAGATAAAGTCACCGGGCCGATCAATATTGGTAATCCTGGTGAATTCACCATGCTTGAACTCGCCGACAAGGTGCTTGCCAAGGTGGGTGGATCTTCAAAGCTTGTATTTGAACCACTTCCTGGTGATGACCCGCAGCAAAGACAGCCCGACATTACCTTGGCAAAAAAACACCTGGGCTGGGAGCCGACCATCAGCCTTGATGAAGGCTTGGATCGCACCATCGCCTATTTCAAGACGGTGGTCTAATCTGCCGGCTAACAATTAACCTGCTCGATTACTTATTATGAAAAGAGTTTTTATCTCCGGCTGTTACGATATTATTCATGCTGGTCATATTCAGTTTTTCGAGGAGGCACGTGCTCTTGGAGACCATCTTACGGTTAGTTTTGCTTCTGAGGAGGTGCTTTGGCATCACAAGCAGAGGCGGCCATCTATTCCTGATGAGCATAAAAAAGCAGTGCTTGAGGGCCTGCGCATGGTGGACGAAGTCGTCATCGGCACAGACCACGACACGGGGCTTGATTTTAAAAGTTATTTTCTCGAAGCCAAGCCAGACATTCTAGCCGTTACCGAAGACGATCAATATGAAGACGTCAAAAGGGCACTCTGTGAGCAGGTTGGAGCCAAGTATGTCGTTTTGGCAAAAACCCCGCCCAAGTTTAAAGCGGTCTCTAGTTCAGGGATCGTAAAATGGGTGAAGGCGCCAACGGAGGCCCCACTGCGCGTTGATTTTGCTGGCGGCTGGCTCGATGTGCCACGCCACGCGCGTAAAGGGGCGTATATCGTTAACTGCGCGATCTCGCCACTGGTGAGTCTGCGTGACTGGGATTATGAAAAGCAATCAGGCCTCGGTGGTAGTGGTGCGTGGGCATTGCTCAACGGTGAAAACGGTGTCGATGCTGAGCTCGATCTTGGTGTTGGCTGGCAAGATCCAGCGGTGATCAACGAAGGAGGCCTCTGTGTCTGGCGCAGCGGCCAACGACCTGTGCTCGATTTTAAAAGAAATGGCGAAATGCTGGATGGGAGAATGGCCATTCTGTGGACAGGCATTGAGCACGACACGCCTGGTTTTACCGATAACAAAAGAGATTACGATAAGATTGAGGCCTCGAGTAAGATCGCGCGTGAAGGAGTGCTCAATGAAGATATTGTAAAATTGGCAGAGGGTGTAGCTCTCTATTATGAGGCGCAGCTTGGTGAGGGCATGAGCAAACTGCCCGAAATCAATGGGGCCATAGCCTCGAAATACTGTGGCGGTGGTCACGGTGGCTACGCCCTGTATTTGTTCAACACACCAGAGGCTAGAGATGCTGCAGTGGAAGAACACGATGCCATGCGCGCTATTGAGCCGTATTGCCCATGACGTTAACAGATCCAAAGACGGTGGACCTTATCGGCTTGCCGGTAGCGGCTACTAATTATCACCAAGCGATTGAGTGGATTGCGGCTGCCGCCTTGTCTGGTGACCGTGCTTACGCAGTAGAAGCTGCCAACACGCACGTAGCTGCGCTTGCCCGCCATGACCAAAGCTTTGGAGAGGCGATGGCAAAATTTGACCTGATCTGTCCCGACGGCATGCCCTTAGTTTGGCTTCTCAACCAACAACTGAAGCAATCAGAAAGACTAACAGATCGTGTCTATGGCCCGACACTTATGCTCAAAACGATTGAGGCGTCGGAAAATCAGCAGCAGCTCAAACATTTCTTTTTTGGAGGCTCGCCGGACACCCTCGACAAACTAGAAAAACGATTTTCAGAAGACTATCCGAATGCTGAAATTGCGGGCACTTATTCGCCACCGTTCGGCACATGGCCAGATGATGAATTTGAGCGGGTTTGTGAGAAAATCATAGAATCTAAAGCGAATCTTGTCTGGGTAGGGCTTGGTTGTCCCAAGCAAGAACGTTGGATCGCAGAGCACAAAGACAAATTACCAGCTGCCGTTTATTTCGGTATCGGCGCGGCATTTGCCTTTCACGCTGGAGAGGTGAAACAAGCACCATCGTGGATTCAAAAATGTGGAGTTGAATGGCTTTATCGGCTATGTAGAGAACCGCGCAGACTTTTTCGCCGCTATTTCACCTACAACTCCTTATTTCTCTGGTATGCACTACGCAGCCAGATGAAAGGCTAATCAGGAATAGAACAAGACACCACTTCTATGAGCGAACCTCACAAAACTGTCTACGTGGGAATGAGTGCAGATCTCATTCATCCAGGGCATATCAACATCATTGATATCGCCAGAGCTTACGGTGAGGTTACGGTTGGCTTACTCACGGACGAAGCCATCGCCAGCTACAAGCGATTGCCAAGCTTGTCGTTTGAGCACCGGAAAAAAATCGTCGAGAACCTCAAGGGGGTTTCACATGTAGTTGCTCAGGAGACACTTGATTACGTATCTAATCTTGAACAGCTGAAACCCGATTACGTGGTTCATGGGGATGACTGGAGAAGTGGTCCACAAAAAGAAACGCGCGATAGGGTTATTAAAACACTCGGCCTTTGGGGTGGGGAACTCATTGAGCCAAAGTACACAGAAGGATTATCATCAACGGCCCTCAACAAAGCCGTTCAGGAAATAGGCACCACACCAGGAGCTAGACTGGGAAGATTACGTCGACTCATTGCTGCCAAACCTATCGTCAGAGTGATGGAGGCGCACAACGGCTTGTCTGGGCTCATCGTTGAACACTCTAGCTATGAACACGGTGGTCAGGTGACTGAGTTCGATGCGATTTGGCTAAGTAGCTTGACGGACTCTACAGCTAAAGGGCGCCCAGATATTGAGTATGTTGACAGGACCTCAAGGGCCCAAACGATCAATGAGATTCTAGATGTCACCACCAAGCCCATTATTTATGATGCGGATACAGGGGGGCTTACCGAACACTTCACCAAGACGGTCTGCTCACTCGAGCGCGTCGGCGTTTCAGCCGTTATCATCGAGGACAAGCAGGGCTTAAAACAGAACTCGCTCTACGGCACCGAGCGACCTCAAGAGCTCATTCCAAAAGAAGTAATGTGCCAGAAAATTCATGCTGGCAAACAAGCCCAGGTTACCGAGGATTTTATGATTATCGCACGCCTTGAAAGCTTGATTGCCAAGCAGGGCCTTGCAGACGCGCTCGACAGGGCACAAGCCTATATTGAAGCCGGAGCGGATGCCATTATGATTCATAGCTGTGAATCAGAGCTCACAGAAATCAATGAGTTCTGTAAGGCCTACCAAGATATGGCAGGTAAAGTCCCACTGGTCGCCGTTCCCACTACCTACAATCAAGTTTATGAGAGTGAGCTCACCGAGATGGGGTTTAGTGTGGTCATCTATGCCAACCATCTTCTAAGAAGCGCCTACCCAGCGATGCTGAAAACGGCAGAATCGATTTTGAAGCACGGCAGATCCAAGGAAGCGGATGCTGACTGCATCTCCACCAAAGACATTCTCGGACTGATTAAAGACTGATATTGTGGTTGATCCCCAAACATTTTATAACGCCTTGGTAAAATCGGGCGTTGAGTTCTTTACGGGGGTTCCTGATTCGTTATTGAGCCCGCTTTGCGCCTGTATTGCCGAGCACGCGCCCGAAGACAAACACATCATAACAGCCAATGAAGGTGCGGCCATCGCACTGGCGACAGGCAACTATCTGGCAACAGCGAAACCATCATTGGTTTACATGCAAAACTCAGGCTTGGGCAATGCCATCAATCCGCTTCTCTCCTTGGCTGACCCTTCTGTCTACGCAGTGCCCATGTTGCTGATGATTGGTTGGCGTGGTGAGCCTGGAGTCAACGATGAGCCACAGCATTTGGCCCAGGGACAAGGGACTATTCCACTGCTCGACGCAATGGGCATTGCATACCATCGACTGCCTCAAGATACAGAGGAAGCGGTTTCCCTGATTGAGGAGCTGGCACAGCGTGCGTTATCAGAGCAGAGGCCAGTAGCTATCCTTGCAAGTAAAAATTCATTTGCTCAATACAAGGCTGATCAAAATAGCGGTGACGAAAGGCTGCCTCTGACCAGGGAGCGAGCCATTGGAATTATCCTCGAAAACATCAATGCTGACACTTCGGTAATATCATCTACGGGAATGATATCTCGTGAGCTCTACGAATTGCGCGAAGGACTTCAGCAGAAACATGATACTGATTTTCTCACCGTGGGCAGCATGGGCCATTGTTCCCAGATTGCCCTCGGTGTAGCCCTGGCTAACAAAAACAAAAAAGTCATTTGTCTGGATGGAGACGGGGCAGCCATCATGCACATGGGATCGATGGCCGTTACCGCGCAATCTGGCGCAGCTAACCTGATCCACATCATCCTTAATAACGGCAGGCATGACTCCGTTGGCGGCCAGCCAACATGTGGGTTTGAGATTGATTTCACGACCATTGCAAAAGGCTGTGGTTATCCATCAGCCCATTCAGTGGATAACGAAGCCGAATTGAGTAAAATCTTAGGAGCATCAATAGATGTTCAAGGACCTGTGTTATTAGAAGTCAAAGTAAACTCTGGAAATAGAGACAATCTCGGTAGACCTGAGATCACACTAGAGGAGCAAAAACGTGCCTTCATGCGCCATTTAGATAAGTGAAAACTTGGCTATGCCAGAACAACAACACTACCAAGGAGACGATGGTTGGGCAAAAATTGCTGAATACCTTGATGCCGTCTCGGCAAGGAACATTCTTCTGGTAACGGGCAATAGCACGTACCGCGCATCTGGCGCAGAGCAATCGCTTGAGCCGGTATTGCGTGAAAAAGAAGTTACCCATCTTACCTGTTTTCATACTAATCCTAGAGTCGAGGATGTTAGCCAGCTTCTAAACCAGATTGATAACAAGGAAAGTTACCAAGCCATCATCGCAGTCGGCGGGGGAAGCGTTATTGATACTGCCAAATTACTAAAAGCTTTTTGGATAAACCCGCCAAGCCTTGATGAGTATCTTGGCTCTGAAGATATCAGAGAACTTCGCCCAGCTGCATTACCACTCATCGCAATACCAAGCACTGCTGGTTCTGGTAGTGAGGCCACGAGGTTTGCCGTAGTTTATAAAAACAAAAAAAAATATTCAGTTGAGCATGATGACCTTCTTCCGAATTTTTCGGTGGTCATTCCGCCACTTCTGGCAAGCGTGCCTCAGCATGTAGCAGCATCCAGCGGCATGGATGCCCTTTGTCAGGGAATCGAGTCTTACTGGTCAATTCATTCTACCGATGAGTCCAGAAAGTTAGCCGCAGAAGCAATCACGCTTGCCTGGAATTGGATTGAAAAAGCGGTTAACGATCGCAGCTCGGAGGCGCTAAATCACATGGCGAAAGCTTCTTATTTAGCGGGTTGTGCTATCAATATTACTAAAACCACAGCACCGCACGCGGTTTCTTATCCTATGACATCTTATTTCGGTATTACCCATGGCCATGCGGTTGGTTTGCTTACGGCTCGCTTCCTAACATTTAACGAAGGAGTAACGGAGGAAGACTGTCTTGATGCAAGAGGGCCGGAGTGGGTGAAAAAGCGGCTACATGAAATTAATATCAAGCTCGGAGTAATTACCGGAGATCAGGCATCAGATACATTGAGCAAAAAAGTGACAAGCCTTGGCTTGGAAGCCAGTTTTTCTCAGTTGGGTATTAAAACACAGGATGATATCGAGCTCATTATTGAAAACGGATTCGACCCGGAAAGGGTGAAAAACAATCCGCGAGCTATAAACGCAAGCTCGATGAGGAGACTGATCAGCTCATGGGGTTAATTTGGTGGGAGCTCAGGGCTGTATACGCCAGAGCAGAAAAATTATATAGATATAGATAATGGGACTAACGCGGTT
>JAFMDE010000107.1 GCA_017857425.1 Akkermansiaceae bacterium | reverse complement strand
CCAAGACGCACTCGTCTCTGAGCGCGCGTGGTCGATCCATTCGAGACCACCCAATGCCCCTGCGCGACATCATCGCCACTGCACAGTTCAACAGGAGTCAATGGCTGCTCGGGGGTTATCTTAAGTAAAGCGACGTCCCATTGATTATCGACCCCTAAGAGCTCAACCTCTGTATAAAGTTCACTACCAATGCGGAGACTGAGATGTGACTTGCCCTCAACCTCGCTCGCCTTCGTGAGGATGTAACCATCTTCACTGACGACCGTGCCATAGAGGGATTTAACCCTCGCTCTCTCATCCGTGTAAATGACCGCGCTGCTTCTTTGTAGAATTTCTCGATGTGTCTCAAAAGCAGCCCAAACACGTTTTCCATTGATGCGCTGATCTGCAGGCAGCCCACCTTGAGCTGAGCTAAGCTGCGCAGAAACTACAAATAGGCTCACGCTGAGAACGAGCATAGAAATGAATGTCACTGGAGGAAATCTCATATTCCAAGCTGTAGATATTTTTTCATCGTCGGTATTCATCAGCTTACTTCTCGCCGAGTTTTACGGTCATTTTTTTCTGCTCACCATTCCTCATGATGAGTAACTCCACTTCCTCTCCACGTGTTTTCTCTTTGAGTATGGATTGAAAATGTTTCTTATCAGTAAGCTCTTCGCCCTCGAACTCTAAGATAATATCACCTGTCTCGATACCTGCATTGGCCGCTGGACCATCCTCGAGCACTTCGCCAATGAGTAAGCCACCATCCGTGTCCGTTGAAGCGAAACCAAGAAAGCCCGAACCCTTAACCGGACGCTCAGCAAATGGACCATCGCCCAAAAACTCATTACCCTTCAGCGCATCCCAATGCTTGAGATACTCTCGCATCGGCACGTGCATGTTCTGCTCTAAGCTGGCGGAGACTCTACTATGTATACCAATCAACTCGCCACCCATGTCAAACAATGGACCACCAGAATCACCTCCAATCACCTTGCAATCAGTGTGCAAGGTCGAATCATTTTCCATCACAATTCGGCCGAGTCTTACTACGGCTCCGCGTTCAAGATCAAATCCACCTGAATGTCCTAGTGCAAATACCCAGTGCCCCAATCGGTAATCATTGCTCTTATTAATTTCCACATAAGGATACTCTCCTTCATCGATGATACGCATCATGGCGGCATCACTCTCAGAGTGTAAGCCCATGGAGATAGCCTTGTGTTCAGTGCCATCATTAAGAATAACCGTCATTTCCTCATTCACTGCCGCGGTCACATGAGCTGCGCTGAGAATTAAACCCTCAGGAGACACAATCACACCACTACCAAATCCTTCGCCAATACGAATACTTACCGTTGCCATGCGGCAAGCCTCAAGATTTTCAACAAGGGCATTCTGTATCGCAACCAAGTCTGCCTTGGTTTTCGGCACTTCCTGCTGATTAAACATGAATGCCCCAGCATAAAGACTGCTAGCCACAAGCACACTGCCAATAACAATAAACTGGCAGCATAAAACGCGCCATGATTGACGGCACAGATATAGCAAGGGTAAGTAACAGCGCTGATGCATGAAAGGGTAATTTACTCTATAAACAGCACCAACTCAAGGTGGTTTTAGGGCCTAACAAATAAGCGAAAAACGAGTGTAAAGAGAACAGTCCGATTAGCTAAATCACCAGGAAACCCCCTAACCTGTATGATCCAATACTAATCGGACTGTCTGCTCCTTTGAGGGAACAGAAGCACAATTATCAGCAGATCGAGCTTCGTAAAGTAATTTATTTTCTAAACAGGGATTTAAGTCACCTTTTCATTTTTTCTGGTGGTTCACGAGATAAAATGAAGTGTTTTAAGCCCGTTTGAGGTAGTCGGGCACCTGATTGCGCTGGCTTGATGGTGAGCCCAACTTTTTATGGAATGCTATTACTGCCCCAACCCCTGCTGCATAACTAGCCCCGAGTCTCTCGGGCGTCTCAACCACTGGAAAATGATAGCGGCGTGATCGCGTCCATATAAGCCATCCAAAAACACACCCAGTTATCAGGCACAGCAAACTCAAAAAGCCCAAAATGATCCAGTGCAAGTGAGACTTTAAAACAGAAAACCCGCTAGCGTCTATTGCCGTGACCACTTCGACTTTTTCAACACCATTACCCGAGGCCCATGCCTTACCTGCGAGCTCTCGGCTCCCCTCTGCTGCTTGGGCTGCCAGAGTTTCAGCTCTTTTTGACTCTAGCCAAAAAAGAGAAATGGATAGCTCAACAATGAATGCCTCTAACTGCATGACATGATCAGATTTCTCCATCGCCTTAATTATGGCAGACTTGAGCATTTTCCGCCGATCTAATGCTAACACCTCTGCTGCCCCCTGACCCGCGAATGCTAGCTGACTTCTTTCCGGATTACCCAAAAAGCAAAAAACAATCGCCGTGAGAGGCTCATCAGCGTTTTGATCTTCACAAAGTTTTTCGATCGTATAGGTGTCGGCTAAATTCTCTTTTGAATCAAACAGATACATCCTGATTTTGAGCTCTGAGCCCTCAGCGTGATATTCTAGGAAGCCCGATCGATCGGGATGTTCTTGTTTGGATAACAATTGCTGTAGCCGAGCCCTATCTTCGTCCGTCAATTGCGGTAAGGACTCAGCACGAGCAGAATCAGATACGAGCAGCAGTAACAACAGCCACCGAAAAAGGCTCAACTTCACGGTTCTATCTCCTCGCTTTTAGCTCTAGTGGTTTGATCGCTTTTTGATTTCGCTTGCTCTTTAGCTGATCGATTGGATCGGATCCTTTCCAAAGCATTTGCTGAGCCACTACTTTGGTTTGACGGGGGGCCAAATACTTTTTGCTGGAGAATTGCGCGTCTCGATTTTCTCCTTAGAACACGTGAGAGCTGCTTCACAATCACACTGGCTGCCTTCAAGTGATTGCCTTGCAATAAATGAGGGTGAGCTTTCGCCAAGATATTAAATGTATTCTCCTCGGTCAGAAAAGAATCCAACATATAGCCAAACGAAATGGATGCTACTTTCGTATTCAGATCCACCAGCAACAGAATCCCTCCATCATTAGGGCGACCAATATCTAAATCCTCGTAAGCTGCATGATTGAGTAACCACAGACCAAATTGGCGTATATTGGCCCTATCCTCAAGCGCACCATAATAGACGCTAAAAAACAACTGCGGAAAACTGGTCTGAAACTCATCGAGCAAACGCTCCAGCTTTTGTCTCTCCTTGAGGCGCAATGCCCCTGCCATATCACTCAAGCGCCTCAATCGAACCTCACCTGAGCCATAGAGATCATCGAGGTCGGACAGAACAAAGCCACAGTGAGGGCACTGCGCCGCACTGCGGTGAATTGTTTGGACACATCGTGGGCACCTCATCTCAACGCTGCTGACAAAACGTCACTATTTGTTATTCCCACTCAATACTTGCAGGTGGTTTTGTCGAAATATCATACAAGACACGATTGATGCCATCAACCTCATTAAGAATACGATTACTGGTTTCTCTCAATAATGTCGCTGGCAGCTCTACCCAGTCGGCTGTCATGGCGTCTTCACTTATCACAGCACGCAGACTTATTGCCCACTCGTAACTTCGTTCGTCCCCTTTGACCCCAACGGTTTTAACAGGAATGAGACCGGCATAAGCCTGCCACACCTTGTCATACCAGCCATGATCCTTGAGTCGGCTGATGAAAATAGCATCGCACTCTCTGATGATGCGCAGCTTCTTATCGGTGATATCACCCGGGCACCTGACCGCAAGACCGGGACCAGGAAATGGATGACGCTGAAGGATATCATGGGGTATCCCCAAGGATGCTCCAAGCTCGCGGACCTCATCCTTGAAAAGCTCAGCAAGAGGTTCCAAAACCTTCCCCTGCTCCTGAAGCTCTAAAATACGAGGCACACGATTGTGGTGCGTTTTGATCTTGGACGCTTTTGATTTGGCATTAGAGGCAGATTCAATCACATCAGGGTAAAGGGTCCCCTGTGCGAGCATCTCAGCATCTCCCACGGTGTCCCAAAAAACATCAATGAACAAATTGCCGATAATTTTGCGTTTTTCTTCCGGATCAGAAACATCGGCCAACTGCCCCAAAAAGAGCTCGGAACATTCCACAGTCTCAATCTCTACACCCATGCGGTGAAAGTTGTTACGCACTTCATCACCTTCATCCATGCGCATCAAACCGTGATCGACAAAGATAGCTCGCGTATTCACCCCAGACTCCTTCAAGAGAACTGCGAGTACCGTGCTATCGACACCACCACTAACGCCACAAACAACCTGCTTCTCTCCGACCCTGTCACGAATGCCGGCGATCAATTCACGTTTAAAGTCCTCAATCCGGAATGCCTCCAACTCGCCTGCCTGTAGTAAAAAATTATGCAGGATACGAAGACCTTCGTGACTGTGAGTCACCTCCGGGTGAAACTGAATGCCGTAGTAGCGCTCGCCCCACTTCAAGGAAACTGGCGTACCCTCTTTGTTGGCCGCTAGCACCTGGCAATTATCTGGCAAATCACTCACAGTATCCGAGTGGCTCATCCATACCTGAGACTCATGAGAAATGCCTTCATAGAGACCTTCACTCGCCATGGGCTTTAATTCTGCTGGGCCGTATTCACGACGATCACTTGATTTGACGGAACCACCAAATTTGATGTTGAGCAGTTGCATGCCATAACAGACACCCAATACGGGAACGCCAAAGGCTTGTAACGCATCAAAATCGATATCTGGCGCGTCGTCATCACTGGTGCTTTTAGGGCCACCTGAGAGAATGACGGCACCCGGTTGACTAATAGATGAGATTTCCTCCGGCTCATAGAGCTTAGCAAAAAAGCCTAGCTCACGAACTCTCCTCACAATGAGTTGGGTATATTGTGAACCAAAATCAAAAACGGCTACGTGATTTTTTTCTATCATAAAATATTTCAGTGAATTGACTCAATCATTTAAGATGAAGTCAGGAATAACAAACAGTTGTGACGGTTCCTTAGGCGGACGGCTGGTAATTGACAGGCTCTTCCGTAATAGTGATGTCATGCACATGACTTTCCTTTAGACCTCCAGAGGTAATTTGTGTGAATTGAGCCCGTTCACGCAGCTCATTAAGATTAGATGCGCCAACATAACCCATGCCTGATTTGAGACCACCCATGAGCTGAAAAACAACTTCTGAGAGAGGCCCTTTATAAGGAACTCGGCCTTCAACACCTTCTGCTACCAGTTTGCCTGAGCTATTTTGCCCATAACGGTCACCAGAGCCCTTGCGCATGGCGCCAAGTGATCCCATGCCACGGTATGATTTAAATCTACGCCCTTGGTAATGAACCGTTGCTCCGGGGCTTTCACGCGTTCCAGCAAGAATGGAACCAAGCATCACCAGGTCAGCTCCAGCCGCGAGCGCCTTGGCTATATCTCCTGAATAACGAATACCACCGTCTGCAATCACAGGAATGCCCTTGTCCCTACAATAGGAAGACACATTTTGAATCGCCGTAAACTGAGGCATACCGACACCTGATATCACCCTGGTTGTGCAGATAGAACCTGGACCAACACCGACTTTAAGCGCAGATGCACCCGCCTCCACCAAATCCCGAGCACCCTCTGCCGTAACCACATTACCTGCAACCACCGGCACGTCACCGAGCTCACGCAGCTTGCCGATCACCTCGATCACACGAGTTGTATGACCCGTGGCAGCATCAATAAACAAAGCGTCTGCGCCAGCTTCAATCAGGGCCTTGCCCCGCTCAATGCAATCTGGACCAACGCCTACCGCCGCACCACAGCGCAGCTGGCCGTTTGGATCCTTGGCAGCATCAGTGAAAGTAATGCGTTTTTCAATATCGGCGCCAGTGATCAGGCCCGTGAGTACGCCTTCCTTATTCATCAGCGGCAGCTTCTCAATCCTATTTTCATAGAGAATAGCGCGCGCCTCGCGCAGTCCTGTATTTTCGTGGGAGGTCACCAGGCGTTTCAGTGGTGTCATCACCTCTGAAATGGTTGCCGCATTGTCAGCCATGTGACGAACATCACGACCTGTTACCATTCCCTCAAGCTTTCCTTCTGCGTCAACCACCGGAAATCCTGAAAACCCCTGCTCATCCATGATCATGCGGAGTTGGCCAACCGTTTGGTTTTTTGAGACCGTGTAAGGCTTATGTATGACAGCACTCTCCGAGCGCTTCACCTTAAGAACCATGGCTGCTTGTTCCTCAATGGTGTTATTGCGATGAATAACTCCAATGCCTCCTTCTTGTGCTAGCGCGATGGCCAGCTCCGTCTCCGAGACCGTATCCATTGCCGCGGATACAACCGGTATATTGAGGCATATATCAGATGCCAAACTGGTTTTTAAATCTGCGTCACCGGGTAAAACCCCGCTATGCCGAGGGGTGAGCAATACATCATCAAACGATAGTCCAAGTGAGATCTGCGCCATAAGTGAATAAATAGATGCCGCTGCGCAATGACAAGCGCAAATCCTCATGGAGCGAAAAAAAATACATCCCTAGAGCGATATTCGGATAAATGTTCGATATATAGATCTATTCCCGTCCGTAACGATCGCGAAACTGTTTCAGCAGATCTTCAATTCGGTCATGATCTTCTTGTGTAACGGTGTGCGGTTGATCGTCATCACCTGCAAGGAAAGGATTAGCCATCGGCATGACCTCCGCCTCTTTGACTTCCTCTACTTCCTCTACTTCCTCTACTTCCTCTACTTCCTCT
>JAFMDE010000106.1 GCA_017857425.1 Akkermansiaceae bacterium | reverse complement strand
GCTGCCTCCTGTGGGAACTTGGAGGCCCAGCTCTGAACCACCGTCTTTTTGACAAACATGCCCGAAAAACCCATGGTTTTGGTGTAGGCCATTGCCGCGGTCGGGTCTTCCTCTCCCCACCGTGCAAAAAGCAAATAACCTACCATGATGCGTTCACTCCACGGTAGCTCTTCGAGTTTCTGAGCTTCCTCTTGAAATTCGGACGGACCCAAACCCGCATAATAATCCATCAATGCCCGCAACCTATTGTTCTGTCCGGGCAAGGACATGGCATCCTCGGCACTATCAACACGTGGACCTCGGTTTACTGCCTCACTCGTCACGGGTGTGGAGGATGAATAGGAAAGTGTTGATGCATTCGTTCGGCGAGCAGACCGCACATCACCAACAAGTTCATCTTCTGTCCCGCTGGTCGCTTTTTTTCCGATCATAAAACCCCCTGCCCCGCCAATGACAAGAGCCCCGATTAGTGCAATAATACTTCCTTTCATAGTGTTAATAGAATGCCTGTTTGATCTGCCACCTTATAGAACACGAATATCGTCACTAAGTTGCAAAAGACCCTGTCGGATGACAGAACCCGCGATCTCAACAAGGCTGAGCTCGGGGATTCCACTTCCCATTCAGAATTGACTATATTATAGCTTTGCCTTGTTGCAACTATGATTAAACATTCCGTTTCCCGCTGGTGCTTCGGCGCTACACCACTCGACGCACTTTGCCAAAAATGCCTGCAATACGGCATCACAGGCATTGATTTACTCAAGCTCGATGAAATCCCTACGGTGCAAAGCCTCGGCATGGAGTGCTCCATCACGGCAGCGCATCCTGATGAGAATGACATTGGAGAAATTGAAAAAGGATTCAACAATCCATCATTTCACCCTGCCCTACACAAGATTTACCAAAAGCTCATTCCCGCTGCAGCAGCCCTCGGTGTTAAACAGGTCATTTGTTTTTCCGGTAACAGAGATGGCATCAGTGAGCAGGACGGCATCAGCCACTGCGCCACCGGCCTCGCCCCGCTCATTGCGCTTGCCCAGCAGCACGGCATTACCCTTGTCATGGAGCTGCTCAACTCGAAAGTCGATCACCCGGATTATCAATGTGATCACACAGCATGGGGCGCCGCACTCTGCGAACGCATCGGCTCAGCTCATTTTAAACTGCTCTACGATATCTATCATATGCAGATCATGGAGGGTGACGTCATCCGAACCATCCAAACCTATCACCAGCATATCAGCCATTATCACACCGCAGGAGTTCCCGGCAGGCATGAATTCAATGATGCGCAAGAGCTCAACTATCCCGCCATCGCCCAAGCCATCAAGGCAACAGGATTTGATGGTTTCATCGGACAGGAATATATGCCCACCACAGAGGACCCCTTCGAATTTCTACCCAAGGCCGTCAAGCTGTGTAGTGCATAGTTTGACCATCAGGCCTCCGAGCCACCAAGCCACCAAGCCACCAAGCCACCAAGCCACCAAGCCGCCAAAACCGCCAAAACCGTCAGGCTAGTAGGCCACCAGCAGCGGCAGCGATGATCACGAGCAACCATACAGGTAGCCATTTGAAATAAATCGCCAGCGCTAATAGCAGGATACCGACGCCATCAAGTAAGCCGCCGATGCTGCCACCTGTCAGCATGCCCAACAAGGCGGCGGCCAACAGGCCAACGACCGTAGCATTAGCTCCCCTGACTCCAGCACGAGCCCAGGCAAAATGCTTGAGCCGGTTCCAAACCGGCAAACCTCCAGCAAGCAACACCATGCCCGGCAGAAAAATGGCGACAATGCCGACTGCACCACCGAGCCAAGCATTGCCAAAAAGACCCATCGATGCCCCCAGAAATCCAGCGAAGGTAAACAGCGGCCCGGGCACTGCCTGCGCGGCGCCATATCCTGCCAAAAAGGTATCCTTGCTCACCATGCCCGTATCCACCGTGCTCGACTCCAGCAAGGGCAGCACCACATGGCCGCCACCAAACACCAATGCTCCGGCACGGAACAGGCCTCCCGTTGCTTGCGCATCTCTACCACCCTGAACGATCATCGGCACAACAATCATCGCCACCATCAGTAAACTCGCTATCAGCAGACCTCGCATGGGAATACCACGCCCTTTGTCATGCTCCGCATCTGCAGACTTCTCAACCATCAGTCCTAACTCCTCTTTATGAAACACGGCTGCGCCTAACAGGCCGCCCATTAGAATCACCAGAGGCTGCATCCAAACCATCGGCGCCATACTCAGAACGACTAGAGCAACCAGCGCCAGCATCATTTCAGGCCATCGCGGGCACAAGCCTTTGCGCATACCTAACAAGGCAACGGCAACCACGGCAACGGCAGCCAGCTTAAGCCCATGCAACCACCCCATGCCAAACCAGTCCTGAATACTTCCCATGCCCACCGCAAAGGCAATCATCACCAAGGCCGAGGGCAGGGTAAATCCAAACCAAGCCGCTAGACCTCCGAGCCATCCTGCTCGTTCATAACCTATCGCCGCACCGAGCTGACTACTTGCTGGCCCAGGCAAGAACTGGGTAAGCGCCAAGAGCTCCGCGAAGCGCTTTTCACTGAGCCACTTACCACGCTCGACGTAGGTCTCTCGAAAATATCCAAGGTGAGCAACTGGACCGCCGAAGGACGTTAAGCCCAACTTCAAAGACACTAAAAAACATTCCAACATTCCGCGCTGCATGGCGGCAGCTTAAATTTTTCCAGCAAAAATCCAAAGACCAAATTCTTGTCATTTTCGTCATCAGCCACTATCACCAACTCATGTTTTCCAGCTCCCTTGGCCGTCTTCGCATCATCAGTATTATTGAGGCCCTCTCCTACCTGATTCTTCTCGGTATTGCCATGCCGCTAAAATATATCTGGGGTGAGCCTCAGGCGGTTAAAATCGTCGGCATGCTTCATGGCGTCCTGTTCTGTATTTTTTGTGCCGCCTTACTAGACGCAATGCTCAAACAAAAATGGAACTTAGTGCCTCCCTTCTGGATCTTCATGGCTTCGCTCGTGCCCTTCGCCCCTATTTGGGTTGAGATGTGGCTCAAAAAGCAAATGGCGTTAGCCAAGTAATCTCCGTGCAAACAAAAACCGGCGATATGCAATGCACACCGCCGGTTGTAAATGTTTGAATCGCAGTTCGATTAACGTGAGTAGAGTTCCACAACGAGCTGAACATTGACCTGGTGGTCAAAGTCATCATTCTCGGGAACACGGGTAATGCTACCCTTCATGTCTGCGCGATCGAGCGTGAGCCAGTCCTTAAGTGGAACTGCCTGAGTGAGGTCCATGTAACGAAGACCAAGCTGCTGAGAGCTAGGCTTGTCCTGCACAGTGACGACGTCACCAGGCTTACATTGGTAACTTGGAACATCAACACGCTTGCCGTTAACCTCAATGTGTCCGTGGTTGACGAGCTGACGTGCAGCGGAACGGGTGTTACCCAATCCAAGGCGATAGCAGATATTGTCGAGACGGAGCTCAAGGAGTTGGCAGAGCACTTCACCAGTCACCCCACGGCGACGGCTTGCCTCTGCATAATACAGGCGGAATTGCTTCTCAAGCACACCGAACTGGAAACGAAGCTTTTGCTTCTCTCCGAGAGCGACTGCGTAGTCAGACTTCTTGCGGCGACCTGCGCGGACACCGTGCTGCCCAGGAGGGAATGCACGACGTTCGAGGGCTTTAGAAGGACCGAATAGGGCGACGCCGAAACGGCGGCTGATTTTATCTTTGGGGCCAGTGTAACGAGCCATGATATGAAATAAGTTAAAGAGTTAGTAAATGATGAATAATTACACGCGACGTGCTTTTTTAGGGCGGCAGCCATTGTGAGGAATGGGTGTCACATCCCTGATAGCAGTGATGTTGATGCCCAGGCCTTGCACGGCACGAACTGCAGACTCACGACCGGAACCAGGTCCCTTGACGCGAACTTCAGCTTCTTTCAATCCGTGGCTCATTGCTTGGCGGCAGGCATCTTGACAGACCACCTGAGCAGCATAAGCCGTGCTCTTACGTGATCCTTTGAAACCCATCTTGCCAGCACTTGACCAACCAATCGCATTGCCGTTGAGGTCAGTGACGCTCACCAATGTGTTGTTGAACGTAGCCGTAATGTGAACCAAGCCCGTTTGAACATTCTTGCTCTTCTTGGCCTTGTGAATGCGGATTTGCTCCTCTTCACCACCAGCGATTTCAGCGAAAATGTCACGCTTCTTTTCTGGAGCCTTAGGGGCATCTTCAGCAGCGCCCTCAGCTTGAGGTGCGGCTTCTTGAGTATCGGCGGCAGGCGTTTCCTTAGGTGCTTCGGCAGGTGCTTCGGCAGGTGCTTCGGCAGGTGCCTCGGGAGCCTTGGCCTCTTCAGCAGCTGGTGTTTCAGCCGCGTCGTCTTTAATTTCTTCTTCAGACATAATAATAAATTTTCTGGGTCAGGGGGTTACTTGGCAACACCAACGGTGCGCTTCTTACCCTTACGGGTGCGTGCATTGGTACTGGTGCGTTGGCCACGCACAGGAAGACCCACCTTGTGGCGAATTCCGCGGTAGCAGTTAATAGCCTGCAAACGCTTCATAGCTGCTTGCTTTTCACGGCGAAGGTCACCCTCAATGAGGATAGCTTCAGAAGTGATGACTTGAGCAATCTTAACGAGTTGCTCTTCAGTAAGCTGGCCAGTGCGGATATTGGAATCCACTCCTGCTTGCTCGAGAATGCGTTTTGCCGTAGAAGGGCCAACGCCATAGATGTAGGGAAGAGAAGCTTCAATGCGCTTCTCATTCGGGATTTCAATACCGAAAATACGTGCCATATCCTTATGAGGTGGTGTGTTTTATAATGTTGGTAGGTGTGCTCATAACGACGATTTACCCTCATTGGAGGTTAAAGCGCAACCGGTATAATAGCCCGTCTGGACAATCCTGCACACCGCGCGGGAGTGGGTAGATACCAGAGAATGCTCATCTGGCAAGTCAGAATTGACAAATTCACCACTAAATAAGGCGATAGCCAAATTCCTTGCCACAGCAAGCGCTCAGAGAAATCATCTCATTGGGACTCGCCATCCTGCGCTACCTCAATCAGCATAGCCCGCATGCGCTTTGCACGGAACCTATTGATCTTCGCCCTCTGGCCAGTTCTTATTCTCTTTGCCAGACAAGCTGAGTGGTCTTTAACGCCCATTCTGCCGAGTCTTTGTGCCTTAAGCCTCGTGTTTGTTTTTCGTTCGGCGCTATTGGGGCTTACTGGCGGGGCCTTGGCGGGTGCTTTTTTACTGGCCCCAGTTGCCTGGATGGCTCCCCTTTTCCTAATCAATGATCTACTGCTCCCCGCGCTGCAAAGCCGCTGGAACCTTTGTGTGCTCATGTTTACCCTGATCATGGGTGGCTTTGTCGGCCTGCTCAATGGCGGTGGCGGCATCTCCGCTCTGGTGCACAAGCTTAGCGCAGGGGCAAAGCACGGGTCTCGCCGGATGGAATGGATCACTTACGGTCTTGGTTTTGGCTGTTTTTTTGATGGCTTGGCAAACAGCATGCTGGTTGGCAGCACCATGCGTCCAGTCTATGACCGCACCGGCAGCTCGAGGAACCGCCTCGCCTATATTGTCGACTCGACAAGTAGCCCGATCGCTTGTGTGGCCCTGCTTTCCACCTGGATCGCCTACCAGCTATCCATGATCAAAGAAGGTCTGAGTGCTGCCAACATGGATGCAAACCCCTACGCCATGTTCCTTGCCGCCTTGCCAGGGAATTATTACTGCTGGTTCACACTTGTGCTGGTAGCCATCGTCATTCACCGGCGCTGGAACCTGGCTTCTAAAGCAGCCACCACCCCAGCCAAGCACTGCCCGCCAGCGGATGAGTCCACGGATTATCCCACTACTATCTCAGAGGACAGCAAGCAAGTAATGACTAGCAGACAAAGCACTCACGCTGCCGGCCTGCACACGGTATGGATCCCACTGCTGTTTCTCATTGTCATGTTACCCGCCAGTCTATGGTGGAGCGGCTCTCGAGCCCTTCAGGAGAAAATCGGACAAATGGAGGTCCGCTGGGTCGATACCTTTGCCGCGGCTGATACCGCCCTGATGCTTGTGGTGGTTGGGCTCAGCACCTGCCTAGTAGCAACACTCGTTTATCCACGCAACGCCCCCCTGCCTTATGGCAAAGCTTTCCTCGGGGGCATGGAGCGCATGCTCGCACCGACACTGATTCTGATCGCTGCCTGGGCCTTAAGCGGTAGCCTCAAACAGCTCGATGCCGGTGTCTGGATTGGCCATCTACTCTCTGGCGCGGTGCCCGCATGGTTTCTGCCAGCGCTCGTTTTTCTGGCTGGGGCAAGTATCTCCTTTCTCACTGGGACGAGCTGGGGAACGATGGGCATCGTCGTGCCCTTGGTGATTCCTCTGGCTGTCTCCATGGGAGGATCGGAAATCTCGTCTTACGACTTGAGCATCTCGGTATTGGCGGCAGCCTTCAGTGGCGCCGTATTCGGAGATCACTGCTCGCCGATCAGCGATACCACCATTGTCTCCTCTCTGGCATCTGGGGTGGAGCCTTTTGAGCATGTCCGCACGCAGATGCCCTATGCTCTGATTGCTGCTGGATTAGCCTTATTCCCTGGTTTCGTTCTAGCGGGATGGACCGGCCAGCTCTGGCCAGGTTTACTGGCTGGCCTGGTAACGTTACTCGCCATATGGAAACTGCTCGGGCGAAATTACTCGGGCGAACATCCTCAATAAAT
>JAFMDE010000012.1 GCA_017857425.1 Akkermansiaceae bacterium | reverse complement strand
CGGAACAGCTCAAATGCCTTGTTCTCATCCCGGATCACCGTGTAGACGATGTGGTCAGGGTTAAAACGATAACGGTAATATTTCTTGTCCTTCGCCCACCAGTCCTTGGCCCGAGTCAGCTTGACGGACACCCCCTTGATGATGTCGCTCTCCTTGACGTAGTAGGCCCCGGTATGGCGTGCCACCCGCCACTGGTAACGGTCCTCGTAATCCGCGCCATACTCATCATAGAACTTGGGATTGGCAGAGCTCATCGAGGCAAACAGCGGGGTCAGCGGTTTACCTTCCCGCAGCGTGACCGATAACAGACGATCATTGTAAACCGCGATCTGGGCGTACTGCTCACGGTAATACTGCTTCGCATAAGGGGCGGTGACATGATCTGACACCCGCAGGTAGGCGGCGATCTGGAAATCCCGCGCCTTCACCTCGACTCCATCGTTGTAACGAGCATCAGGATCCAGCTCGTAATACACCGTGCGCTTGTCTTCGGACACCGCCCAGCGCTTGGCCACCCCTGGAATAATCTTGCCCGTCAGCGGGTGCATGCCCACCAGCCCGATCTCAAGCTCATCATACAAGTAGCCGCGAAAGCTATTGTTAGATTCTTTACCAAAGGGGCGCACCGTGGCCGGGAACTGAGGGATCCAGGTACGGAAAACACCACCCTTAAGCGCCCGCGGATCGCCAATCTCAGGCTCATCCATGCCATCTTCCCAGACCAGATCCTCAGGTAAATCTTCCGGGTTTTTATCGGCAAAATAATCCCCCAGACTCAGGCGGAAATCGATTACCTCCATCTCCGACTGCAGCTCGGCCAAAGCGTCTTCACGGGATTTCATGGCACCAGGATCCTCCATTCCCGCGAGTTCCTTTTGTGTAGTTGCCATGGCCTGCTCGAGATCCGCTCTCTGCTGCTCGAGCCAGCCTTGAATGTAGCGGTTGTAGACCGGCTTGAACTGCTCAAAACCGAGCCCCCTCTTCGCTGCCTCCTCATCCCGCTGGCATGAGCTCAGCATACCAAGCGAACCGGCACAGAGTGCCAGCATCAAGCAGGACAAAATGGAATTCTTTCGAGCAGACATTATCGGTAGTAAGTGAATTTTTTGGGGTCAAAGGCTTCTCGCACGGCTTCGCCCACAAAGGTTACCAGAATCAACACACTCACCAGGCAGAGGAAGGCGGAGCTCACCAGCCAGGGGGCCGAGAGATTGGTAAGCCCTTCACGCAGCAAGGTCCCCCAGGTGGCATACTCGGGTGGCAGACCAAAGCCGAGATAATCCAGCGAGGTCAGCCCAAGGATCAGCCCTGAGACAGAGAACGGTACCAGTGTTACCAGAATCGCCACCGCATTGGGTAGGATGTGTTTGAAAAGAATCCTTGGCGTCGAGCAGCCAATCACCCGGCTCGCCGCCACGTAGTCCCGTGCCTTTTCCTTGAGTGCTGCCGTGCGCATGAGATAGGTCATGCCCATCCAGCCAAAGAGGATCAGAATAAAGAGAATCACCCCCAGGCCGAGCTGTTCCTTCAAGTTCTTGGGGAAAGACTCACTGACAATGATGATCACAAAGAGGAATGGAATGTTAGAGAACACCTCAATGAGGCGCTGCACTAATAAATCAAACATACCGCCAAAGAAGCCCATCAGCAGCCCCACACTGATGCCGATCACATAGACGAATGGCACATAAAAAATCGCCGCCTTGAAATTCACCTGTAGCCCACCAAAGAGATAGGCCAGCACATCCTCACGCTGCGGAGTCGTGCCAAGCAGATGCCCCATTTCCAAACTCGGAGGAGCGGCTGAGTAATACACAATCAATGGACCGGACGCCTCTTGCTTGAGGAAATCGCTCACCTCGCCCTCACCATTCCAGACCGTGGAGCCCGCCACCAGCTCACCCGCTTGGTAGCGTGCTGAGTAAACCCGGTTGGACTGCCTGTCCCAGCCCTCGGCCAGACCTTCCGGCATGCCCTTGCGGTAGGCCATCTGCATGTACTTTGCGTTCGGCTTTCTCAAGTCATAGACCCGGCTCACCTGACCCTGGTATGGCTCGGCGGATTGCTTGCGATACACCAGCCCGTCATCCCTGAGCTCTAGCTTCTCAACAGGAAGCTCCACGGTATCCTGAGTGGGTGCGTAGGGCACGAGTGGCATCACCATCCAGTTTCCACCATGCTCCCCTCCCGTGTCTTCAAAATGCTGCTTAAGCTTACGGTAATTCACTGGTGCCTCCGCCTCATCACCACCAATGCCAAAGTCCTTGCCCTTCGCCACCTTGTCCTCCCTCACCAATGCTGGAAAATACCACTTACCCTCATACTTCATCACCAGCGGCTCATTACCTACCATCAGATGATCCAGTGACGCAATCAAGGCCAGAAAGCCAAGGATCAACAGAGCACGGTGACCACGCTTGATCGAGCGGAAGCGGTCGATGCGCCGCTGCGTGATCGGCGTAAAGGCAAAGTCCCGCGGAAACTTCCACAGCAGCATCACCCCGAACGCCAGCCCCAATAACACACCCAGCCAGCCAAACCACAAAAACGCCCCCTCACCACTACCCCAGTGTAGCCACTCAATCTCACGGCTGACATTAAAGCCCCAGCGCAAGGTCGGCAACGAGAGACCAAGGCCCTCCCCTAGCCCGGCAAACACCGAGCCCAAGAGCCAAATCCATCCTATCTTTCTGAGCATCACCATCTAATTGAATTTAATACGTGGATCGATCATCGCCACAATGATGTCAGAGAGAATATTGCCCAAGACCATCAGAAATGCAGCAATGGTCAGCGTACCCATAATCACCGGCTGGTCCCTGCCAATGATGGACTGGAACTGCAGCAAACCGAATCCCTGGATGTCGAACACGGTTTCCACCAGCATACTGCCTCCCACAAAGATTGAGACCAGATGCCCGAGACTCGTCGCGATCGGGATGAATGAATTGCGGAAAGCATGACCAAAGACCGCCTTCTTAAAACCAACCCCCTTGGAAACCGCCGTCCTGACATAGTCCGCGGCAAGGTTATCCATCAGATTATTCTTCATCATCATCGTGGTCACCGCGAATCCCCCCACCACATAACACATCAAGGGCAACACCGTGTGGTGAGCCAAGTCCTTGAGCTGCCCCCAGGTGGACATTTCATAGAAATCAGGGCTGACCAATCCAAATAATGGGAACCAACCAGCACGTGCGCCAAGGTAAACAAGAAGCACGGCCCCCAGTGAAAAGCCGGGAATGGAATAACCGACAAAAACCAGAATGGATGAAATATTATCCATCGGAGTGCGGTGCTTGATCGCCTTGAGCACCCCCAAGGGAATACACACACCATAAATAATCACCGTGGAAAGCAGGCCAAAATAAAGTGCGATCGGGATTCTTTGTAAAATCATATCAATCACCTTGTCCTGATAAGTAATCGAGTTCCCCATGTCCCCCTGCAGCAAACCGGAGAATCTTGATTTGAAAAGCACGGCACGGTGCACGTAGGGCGGGGCCTCGGCCACATCCACTCTCATCCTGCGCGCCCAGCGCTCCTTGCGCTCTTGTGGTGTGTCGATTCTCACGTTCCATCCTTGTGAGGAGACATCACTTCCATCTTTTATAAAGACGGCCTTGGCAGAGCCCACATCCTCACCATCCCAGCTGACCTTCACCTGCCGGCCACTGCCTTTCAAGACCACCAGAGTCTCCCGCTCAAAATCCTCTACCTTACTATCCCCTATGACATCCTCACCCCCCTTCTCAAAGGCTCCCTTACTCTGCAAGCGCTCTCGTTTCCATAGCCCCAGCCACTGGACATAGGCTACCAATACCGGCTTGTCATAGCCATACTCCTCCTCGAGCTCCTCCGCCTGCTCATCACTCATACCTCCTTGGTTCTCCCTGCCACCAGCGGCACCCTTCGAGCTCTCATCTCCCGCTTGCGCTGCCTGCTGCATCGCCCGCTCCACCGGACTGCCCGGCATGAATCTGGTTAGCGCAAAGACAATCAAGGTCACCCCCAGCAAGGTGATGGGCACAAGCATGAACCTGCGGATGAAATATGCCTTCATAAAAAGAGCAGTCAGCTGGCCGAATAACCACCAGTTTACCTGTGGGTTTTTATGATAGCACATCTTGCTAAGCAAGCCCTCTATTCTTGTTGTAAAAAATAATCCTGTCTAAGGCCAAGATCCGTGTTATCATAAAAGATCTGCATGTTTATCTTGGTTGGGACCTCTCGTTGACTTTTAGCTGCTTCTGGCTAACACGAACCCGTCGCTCCTCCGAGTCCAGCTCGAGGAACGCCTATGTCTAAAAACACCCACTCCACTGCGAAGCCGAATTTTTTTGGTTCGCAAACCGAATCCGACCTATTAGCCAAACCAACGGAGTCATCTCCCAAGATCGAGGAGGTTCGCCCAGAAACCGCGATCGTTTATTGTGAAGGCAACTTCGCCGGGATTGATGGAAAGACCGCCAATGGTTTAGCTCGGCATTCGGAAAAATACAAAATCCTCTCAATCATCGACAGCGAGAAGGAGGGGTTGGATGCCGGCGAAGTCTTAGACGGCAAAAAAAGCGGCATTCCAATCTACCGCGATCTTGGAACTGCCTTAGCTCACGCTGGGCGTGCTCCGAATCATCTCATTTTCGGAATCGCTCCTGCAAGCGGAATGCTCTCGCCCGCCGAAAGACGGCTGCTGCTGCGCGCCATCGGCTACGGTATTAACATTGTCAACGGACTCCATGAGTTCCTCAACGATGATCCCGAATTCACAGCCGCTTGCGCCAAATCGGGAGTCATTATTCGCGATGTCAGGAAACCTCGAGCAAAGAAAGATTTAAGAGTATTCAGCGGTCGCATCGCGCAAGCCAGCTGCCCGCGCATCGCAGTACTTGGCACTGACTGCGCCATTGGCAAACGCACCACCGCCACCATCCTAGCAAGCGAGCTCAAGGCACGCGGGATCAAAGCTATCATGATTGGCACTGGCCAGACAGGACTAATCCAAGGGGCTCGTTACGGCCTAGCTCTCGATGCCATCCCCTCTCAATTTTGCGCAGGAGAATTGGAAGCCACGATCCTCGAAGCCATCGAAAACGAAAACCCAGATGTCATTTTAATAGAGGGCCAAGGTTCCTTGAGTCATCCGGCTTACTCAACTTCCAGCTTCATTCTCCGAGGCAGCTGCCCTCAGGCCGTAGTGCTACAGCATGCACCAGGAAGAAAGCATCGATGCGACTTCGACAGCATGCCGATGCCCACCCCAGCATCTGAAATCAAGCTGATCGAAACCTTTGCAAAAACGAAGGTCATCGGCCTCACCCTCAATCATGAGAACATGACCGATACCGAAGTTTCTGAAGCTATCATCAAATACGAGAAGGAATTAGGAATTCCGTCCACGGATGTGCTGACTCGGTCTCCCGAGCGTTTAGTTGAGATGGTTCTCTCCGTCTTCCCCCAGATCGGAGCTGAAGTATCAACTTAGTCCATCAGCTTGCACCGCGCCTGGAAATCAATCTTGAGAAGATCTCGCACAATGCGCTGACGCTGGTAACGCGCCTTCGCGAGAAAGGAATCTCGGTCACCGGTGTCACCAAGGCAACTTTGGGAACCCCTGAGATTGCCAATGCATGGCTCAGAGCTGGCGTCATTGGACTGGGAGATTCACGAGTTGAAAACATAAAAACCATGCGAGGCGCTAAAATGGGTGCCTCCATGACACTCATCCGCACTCCAATGCTGAGCCAGCTTGATCAGGTGGTAGCACTAACCAACGTGAGTTTTAATACGGAGATCAAGGTGATCCGTAAACTTTCAGAAACGGCAAAGAGGCTAAACCGTATTCATGGTGTTGTGCTCATGGTGGAACTCGGAGATCTTCGTGAGGGGATCATGCCCCCGCTAATCGAGAAAACGGTCCGCGCAGTCCTCCGCCTCCCCAATATTATCTTTATGGGGATTGGCACTAACCTCGCATGTAGAAGTGGCGTCGCGCCCGACCGTCACAATATGGCTGAACTCTCCGCACTGGCGGATTCAATCGATGCAAGATTCGGCCCGATTGTGAACACGGTTTCCGGTGGCAATTCTGCAAATCTTGCATGGGCACTCAGTGGAGCCGATACCGGACGCATCAATAACTTGCGTTTGGGTGAAGCTCTACTGCTCGGATGCGAGCCGCTTCATCGCCAGAAGATCAAAGGTCTACACACTGACGCCATCACCTTGTTTGCTGAGGTCATCGAGTTGAAAACCAAACCATCCAAGCCGTGGGGCAAGATTGCGCAGGCGGCCTTTGGTGAGGTGATTCCAAGCCGCGACCGGGGAAGCATTACTCAGGCCATTCTAGCGATTGGCAGACAAGACATGGATCCGGAAGGGCTTGTGCCTCCCTCCGGCCTCAAGATCCTTGCAGCAAGCAGCGATCACCTCGTGGTCGACACGAGCAACTATCGTGGTAATATGAAATTGGGAGCCCAAATCCCCTTCCAACTCAACTACAGCGCACTGCTACGCGCCATGACCTCACCCTTTATCGCCAAAATCATGAATAAACCCCGTGTCAAAATCGATACTGGAAGCGCATGAGTCTTCTTAAGTAGCTGACTCTAGAAATTCGCATCATAAAAAAGAGCTTTCGGCTGACACAAGTCATTTTGTGCAAATCGACTGCAATCTCATTTTCATCTAAAAAAGTCTCCACATTCTTGGTAAACCCGCCACTTTTCTCGACATGAGCTTTGCTCACATGGTTTACCTTTTACTCACTGCATGTGGCCTCGCCTTGGTCTCATGTAAGGGTGACCCTCCCATTGACAGATATACGGAGAAAAAAATCCTCGTATTGGGAAACAGCACGGAACCCCAAGGCCTCGACCCGCAGATTGTCACAGGGGTCATCGAGAGCAATATCATCCGGGCTTTGTTCGAGGGCCTCTGTGTAGAACACCCCTCCAAACAAGGCGTTCATCTCCCGGGAGCTGCAGCATCATGGCAAGCCAATGATGATTTTACCGAATGGACCTTCCAGCTCCGTAAAGATGGCCAATGGTCAGACGGCACACCACTCACTGCCGAGGATTTTCTATTCTCATACCAACGCATCCTCCACCCCGACTTCGGCGCCGAGTATGCAGGCATGCTCTACTACATCCAGGGGGCAGAGAGCTACAACAAAGGCGAGACCACGAACTTCTCATCCGTGGGTATCAGCGCCCCCGATCCCTACACGCTCAAAATCAAGCTCAAGGCCTCGATCCCCTTTCTTCCCGATCTCACCAAGCACTACACCTGGTATCCTGTGCCCAAACACATCATCCTTAAGCACGGCACCATTGACCAGCGCAACACCCCGTGGACGGAACCTGAAAATATTGTCTCCAATGGGCCCTTCGTGCTCAAGCAGTGGCGTCTCAACGATTATATCCATGCGGAGAAAAACGCCAATTACTGGGACAAGGACACAGTCAAACTCAAGGGCATTCGTTTTCTCCCTATCTCCAACCAATACACTGAGGCGCGGATGTTTTTTAATGAACAACTTCATGCCACCTATGGGCTGGCGCCGGAAATGATCGAGCACGCATCCAATCACTATAAAAAATACCTCCGCCAAGAGACCTACCTGGGAACCAATTTCATCCGCTTCAATGTCACCGACCCCACGCTCAAGGAATTAAAAGTAAGGCAAGCGCTCGCTCTGTCCATCGACTCCGAGGCGATCATCACCCACATCCTCAAAGGAGGCCAAAAACCTGCCTACGGCATCGTTCCTCCGACGGAAGATTACCACACCCCAAACGCGGTTTCCTTTGACCCCATACGCGCCAAGCAACTATTGCAAGAAGCTGGCTATGGAGGCAGCAAAAAACTACGCGTGACGCTGCTCTCCACAGACAGAGAAGTCTCCAAGCGGCTGAGTGAAGCTTATCAAGACATGTGGAAAAAACATCTGGATGCCGAGGTCTCGATCGAACAACGGGAGTGGAAAACCTACCTCAGCCGCATGTCGGAGCTCGATTACCAGCTAGCGCTTGGCGGCTGGATCGGTGACTACCCAGACCCCACCACTTTCCTTGACATGTGGAAAACTGGAGACGGCAATAACCGCACAGGCTGGTCCAACAAGCAATACGAGGCGCTGCTCGCCACTGCTGAACAAACCAAGGACCCGGAGGCACGTCTGCGTATTCTTGAGCAGGCCGAAGCCCTCTTCCTCTCTGAAATGCCTATTATTCCTGTCTACTGGTACACCACCAATTACCTCCTGCACACGTCCGTCAAAGGCTGGCATCCCCTCTTGCTCAACAATCATCCCTACAAGTTTGTCGACCTAGAACTCTCGGAAGCCAACTAACCCACAGAGAAAACAGCCCGCATGCTCCGCACCATCGTCAGCCGCCTACTCCAGGGAATCGTTGTGGTTTTTTGCCTACTTCTGATCACCTTTGTACTCGTCAGACTCATGCCAGGTGACCCCTTTTCTGGAGAAAAAGCTCACTCAGCTCACATCATTGAGAAAAACAAAGAACGCTTCCACCTCGATAAATCCTACCCCGAACAATTTGCCGTTTATCTAGGCTTACTTATGCAGGGTGATATGGGCGACTCACCTGTCAAAGAGCAACCGGTAGCCAAGATCATCGAGCATTCTTTTCCCGCTTCTCTCATACTCGGCATCGCCGGCATTACCATCGCTATACTCATCGGTATCCCCGCCGGCATTCTCTCAGCCCTGAAAAAAAATTCCTATATCGACTACGGCACCATGATCATCGCCATGGCTGGCATCAGTATTCCCTCCTTTGTGATTGCCCCCTTACTAGCAGGGCACATAGCCACACGCGTTCCCTTGCTGAAAGTCGCCGGCTGGGGTGACCCCTTTGACTGGATTCTCCCGGCTCTTACCCTTGGCCTGGGAACAGCCGCCTACCTAGCGAGAATCACTCGCGGAGGCATGCTCGAAGTGCTCAATCAGGACTATATACGCACGGCACATGCCAAGGGGGTGCACCCTGCCATCGTGGTCACCAAGCATGCGATTCGCGGCGGCATCATCCCCGCCGTCGCTTATATTGGCCCAGCATTTGCTGCGTTAATCACGGGGTCTTTTATTATCGAAACCATTTTCCAAGTCCCGGGCATGGGACAACATTTTGTTAATGCCACCAAAGACCGTGATTACTTTCTCCTGCAGGGGGTCGTGATTCTATTCGGTTCACTGATCGTTTTTGCTAACCTCGCCGCTGACATCGCGCTCGTCATGCTCAACCCACGCATCAGAGCCTGACGGATCTATTCGCCACCATCAATCATGAGTAACAAGACACAGAGTCACGATCTCAGCAAAGGCCAGTCCTTGTGGTCTGACGCTTGGGCTCGTCTCAAGAAAAACAAGATGGCGATGGCGAGCCTCATCGTTTTATTTGTGATCGTTGTCCTGTGTTTCATTCTCCCAGCGTTCTCCATTATCGCAGATCCCAATAATCAGAATTTAAACAGCACCTTCCTGAATCCAGACAAAAACCACTGGCTCGGCACAGATCAGTCTGGCAGAGATCTTCTAGCACGCTTGCTTTATGGCGGCCAAATTTCGCTCCTCGTGGGCATTATCGCCACCACGGTATCCGTCATCATTGGCCTCATTTATGGGGCTATTGCGGGTTACGCCGGAGGCAAGACCGACAGCCTGATGATGCGCATTGTCGACATCCTCTACGGCCTACCTTTTCTCGTTTTGGTTATTTTGTTCTCCTTGCTGATCTCAGAACACGCCAAGGAACTTACCGATCAGCTTGTCAGCATGTGGCCAGCGCAGGAAATATTCATCAAAAAGTTTATTAATTTGGTGCCCTTATTTATCGCTATCGGCGCACTCGGCTGGCTCACTATGGCGCGTGTCGCCAGAGCTCAGGTCCTCTCTCTCAAGAAACAGGAATTTGTCGAAGCCGCGGTCTCGCTGGGACTCAGTCACCGCCAAATACTCATGCGACACATCATGCCCAACATGCTTGGCCCTATTATTGTTTATGCCACCCTTACGGTTCCGGGTTTTGTCCTGACTGAGGCTACCCTCTCATTTCTTGGTCTCGGCGTAGAGTCCCCTAACAGCTCTTGGGGTATTCTTCTCAGCGAGGGCGCCAACTACATGGAAACCCACCCGCGCTTACTTATTATCCCCTCTATTACTTTCTCGCTGACCCTGCTCGCCCTCAACTTCCTCGGTGATGGCTTACGCGACGCACTTGATCCGAAAGCCGCAAAGGATTGATCACTCCCCCATCTTCCTGCGCCCTTGGAGCGCACGTATCAGCGTAAGCTCATCAGCATGATCAAGCCCTCCTCCAGCGGGCAAGCCCTGAGCAATGCGAGTCAATTGGCACTCACGAGCACTCAACACCTCAGCAAGGTAGTTTGCTGTTGCTTCTCCCTCCACATCCGATCCCAGTGCTAGGATAACCTCCACACCAGGGTTGGCCTCGACTCTTTTAATCAGAGGAGTGATACGTAAATCCTCAGGGCTCACATTATCCAAGGGGGACAATTTACCACCCAGGCAGTGGTAGTAACCCTTAAAGACACCTGAACGCTCTAGCGGCAACACATCGGTGGCCTGCTCCACGACACAAAGCTGGTTAACATCACGCTGATCATCACTACAAACTGGACAACCGTCATCACTAGAAAAAAAGCCGCAGACATCGCAGGAACTTACCTTTTGCTTTGCCATGAGCACAGCTTCTGACACCTCGACAGCATTGGACTTAGGATGTTGCAAAAGCCAAACAGCGATGCGTTCAGCACTGCGTGGTCCTATGCCAGGAAGTCTTTTCAACTCGGCAATCAACTCAACAACGGGTTCTGGATAATCTGCTCTAGCCATCTAATTCTTAGTCCTTGGGTTGATACTTTGTGTCTGGATTATTATCAGGCTTTGCCACCTGATGATTCCCTTCAGTGTCGGAAGACTCTGGGGAAGTCTGCTCTGGCGAAGCCGTTACTCTCTCCGGCTTTGCATGAATTCCAACATGAGGCTGATGCGTTTTCTCTACAACGCCGATCTCACAAGGCATTACGTGCTGACTGGTATACATCATCGTGCAAAACCATGCCCAAAAATAGGCCACGACCACAAAAAACGGGGAAAAGTAAATCTGCCAAAGGGCGCATACGGGAACCATCGCCAATACGAGCACCAAGGCCGTCAAGCCAAGCACGATACGCCGCCATGCAGCCGGTGAATCGAGTACTGCAAAAGCGATACCAAAAGAAAACATCGCCGCCACCATAAACAGCACTGGCTCAGAGACAGCGGTCTGGAATGAATCGGACAGTATCCATGAAAGTGATTGTTGCAGCCTAGCATCGCCCCGTTCAAACAAACCCAACAATTGCATCGCCAGAGCCAAAGCCATGCTCACACCTCCGTAGAGCAAGCAGGAACTACCTACCCTTCCAGGCGGATAAGGCTGAGCTGCGTGATGTTGTGTGTTCATAGTCTGGCTGCAGATGTCTGAGGTTCTTCAAAGAAGATCAAATATCATCCACACCATTTTTGCCATCACCAATTCCTCCACCACTATCAGCACCACCATCAGATTGCTCAGCGACTTGCTTATAAGATTGCACGATACACTCACTCAAGAACGCGTCGGCATCAGCCACCGCCTCAATACCTAATTCAAACTCACTCCTACCCGTGTTTTTCTGAATCAGATTCAAACCAAACTGATAATCCTTAAAACGCTGCTGACATATCTGCAGAGCACTGCGCGCCTGCTTCGCTGCCTCCTTACCCAAAAGCTCTATGGCCTCGTCGGTAAAAATGATTCTGATCTCGTGCTGTTCGTAAAATTCTCGGCAATAAAGCACCACCTCTTCCTTGGTCTTGGCTACATCACCCCTCTTTCCTAGCTCCCGATACTTCGCCAACACCTCGTCACGTTTATCAATCAGATCAGCATCAATCGTGAGCTCACTGACAGCCGTGCCTGGAAGCTCAAATTTAAAATCGCGTAGCAAGCTTTCACAAACAGTCATCAATGCCCTCGCACCCGTATTCTCAGTCTCCGCACGCTGTGCAATACGCTCGATTGCCGAATCCTCGAAAGCAGCTTGAATACCGTAGGCCGCAAACTCACGCTCATACTGACGCAACAAGCTACCTTCGGAATTTTGCATGATATTAACAAAGTCCTTGGCCTCCAATTTTTCACAAACGACACGCACAGGTAATCTACCGATGAATTCAGCCTCAAAGCCATAATCAATAAAGTCCTGAGTATTGACCTCACTAAATAATTCACCCTCATGCTGAGGGACAACCACATCTGCCCCGAATCCGATTTGCCCCGAACGGAGTCGTTTTTTAACCACTTTTTCAAGACCTGAAAAAGCACCACTGACAATGAAAAGAATGTGCCGGGTATTGATGGTGTCCTTGCCTCCATCACCACCATTCTGCATATCCATCATCGCCATCATCTGGCCTTTCATATCATTGGGGTTTCTTGCCGCTACTTGAGTTTCTTCCATCAGTTTGAGCAAGGTAGTCTGAACGCCACGGCCGCTGACATCTCTACCCATACTGCCACCTCCACTACTGGCGAGCTTATCGATTTCATCGATATAAATAATACCATACTCCGCCAGCTCCATATCACCCTCCGCTTTTTGAACCAGTTCACGAACCAGATCATCGACATCTCCACCGACATAACCTGTCTCTGAAAATTTAGTGGCGTCCGCTTTCACAAATGGAACCCCCATCATTTCAGCAATATGCTTCACCAGGTAGGTTTTGCCTACACCCGTTGGACCAAGCACAATCACATTCTGTTTCTGATACTCGATCCCATCAGGAGTTTTACCATACTCTTGCTCGTAAGAACGCATGTACTTGGCATGATTGTAATGATCACATACGGCAATGGAGAGAGCCTTTTTAGCCTCATCCTGTCGAATCACAAAACGATCAAGATGAGCTTTGATGTCACGCGGTTTGTAATTAAAATCAAAAATTTCATCGGCACGATTTACCTCTGGAGGTTTACCCGATTCCGCTTGAGATTCCGTCGTCATATCACCCTGTGAAAAACCGGGCATCGACACCGAAGCTCCCATCTTACCAAACATATCCTTGAGCATCTTCTGTAACTCGTCTGAATCTGGTAAATCCTTGTCTTTTTTGTCGCTCATTAGGCCGACTATCCCTTAGCACCGGTTGATGCGCAACCGAAACTTGCTGCCATGACACATGGTGTTACCAGAGTTTTTCTGTGATGATTTATTTTAATAATGAAATTGATGATTGCACCACCGCTTGTTTTGCCGAAATCTAAAATATAGGTTTATTAAACGTCTATGAGCAAAGAGCGATACGAAATTAAAGGGAAAATTGGCCAAGGCGGTGTTGGTTCTGTTTATCGAGCTTTCGATACCCAACTAAACAGAGAAGTTGCCATTAAACGCGTGCTCGCCGATGGAGGGCACGAAGACCAAGAGGAAGCCACCAAAAACCTCCTCAAAGAAGCCACTGCACTCTCCTCTATTCAGCATCCAAACATCGTAACGATCTATGATGCCGGAATAGATGACGATGGTCCCTACGTGGTGATGGAGCTCATCAACGGCCGCACTCTTGATGAGATGGTTGAAGAAAACACCATCACCTGGGAGGACCTGCGCGAGATCATCATACAATCTGAAGAAGCACTGGCCGCAGCACAGAATTTGAATCTTATCCACCGTGACCTCAAGCCCAGTAATCTCATGGTATGCTGGCTGCCATCCGGAAAGTTTCAGGTTAAAATCGTAGACTTTGGACTCGCTAAATTCTCATCATCCCCGTCCTTACAGACCATTGACCATGGCGATGCTGTATTTGGCTCTATTTTCTTCATGGCCCCAGAGCAATTCGAACGCGCACCTCTCGACCAGCGCACCGATATGTATGCTCTTGGCTGTCTCTTTTACTACGCTCTTACGGGCAAACATCCATTTGATGGACAGAGTGCCGCTGAGGTCATGGTCAGCCACCTTCAGCACCACGTCACTCCGATCCAAGAACTGAGGGAAGACATTCCTCAGTGGGGAGCTGACTGGATTATGTGGCATATCGAGCGCCAAGTGGACCAAAGACCCTTCAACGCACGTGAAGCGCTGGAACGATTTTTTGCCATGGAAAATCAGCCAATGACAGCCACCCTGTCAGCCAGCCCAGTCCCCACGGCCAAGCTCCTTACAAGCCAGGCTCCAGTTACACAAGCTGCCCCAACCGTTAAAATGGCCGCCCCAACGGTTAAAATGGCCGCACCTACCGTTAAAATGGCTGCGGCTCCACCAACCATCAAGATCAACAAGCCGACTGAATCTGACACGCAGGGTGCTAAAACGGCTAAGATCAAAGCTCAGCCAATGACAAAACCGGCAAGCGCAGTTCAGAGTGGAGGCCCCATTCCAGGGGACTCAGCACTGGGTATGGAAAGTGCACAAAAGGCAATGTCCAATGGAGCAAAATGGGCTCTCATCAGCATGCTCATAGCCGTGGTCATTCTGACAGGTGTTTTGGGCAGGGCTTACATGGAAAAACGCAAACTCGATAACCTCTACAATGAGGTAATGAAAGAAGCTAAGATTCTTAATGATGAAGAAAGTGATGATGGCATAAGCAAACTAGCACTCGATGGCATTCTGTTGACCGAGCAACAGCTCAAACGGATTCTCAACGAGGCTACCAGCATGCAAGAAAACCAGGAGAAGCCACTCATACTGCAGGTCCTGCGTTTTGCAAAAGCTGATGGCGGCTACGATCTCTCCACCATCATTCTTAATCATACCCTTGATGCAAAATGCCCGTCCAGCATACGTTCCGGCCTGCTAAAGGATGTCATCGGATTCCAAGCGAATCCCAACAACCTCCAGGCCCTCATTGATTACGCCAAAGAAAGCTCCGAGGAAGATTCCGCCGCTGCCGCAATCTACGCCATCCGGTCCTGCCACGCTGACCCGAAAGCGGGCGATTATGTCAAAGAGCTTCTCGGCATAGTCAAGCGTTCAGAATACCCCTCAGTACGTCGTGAAGCAGAAGCCGCTTTACTTTCAATTATTGGCGCCTCCTCCAAAGGGGCGAGCTATGAAAGCGATATTTATGAGGCCTATGAGAGTGCCCAGGATGAAAATATCAAACTCGCCATGCTGCGCATCCTCGGGGCCACGGGTGATGATTTGGCAGAGGAGGCGATCAATGATGCCCTCAACTCAGGGAATCCAGCCTATCAAAATGCGGCTCTTACTGCACTTGGCAAATTGGGCAGTGACGAAAAACTACCAACCCTTATTGAGTTTTTAAAGAATCCGAAAAACAAAACGATGCGCAAGGATGCGTATAAAGCAATTGATGAAATTCTCAATACCACTCGCGAACGAGATTCTGATGAACTAAAGAATGTATGGCAAGCACTGGTCAATACCGCTGAAACCGATGCAGAGAAAAATTTCATCATCGGAGGACTCGCCATGCAGCAATATGAATGGTCGATTACTCTACTAAGTCCCTTCACCAAAGGTGAAAGTGACAAAATTATCGACTATGCGGAACGAGCCATGCGTAAGGTAGAAAGAGCGATCAGCAAGAGCGAATCAAATGCAAACAGCTCAAAATGAAGCCTTCAGGAGCATGAAAAAAACAATTTTGCCATTGCATGATTATAAAAATAGATGCATTATAAATTTATTATGAAACGTTCATTATGCATCCTTATAGCATTTGTCGTCACCAGTGTCGGTGTTATGGCAGACATTCAAGCCCCCCCTGGATCGACTTACACGTCATCCCGTAAGCTGGGTCGTGCCGTCAGTAATATTCTCCATGGCTTTGTCGAAGTTCCAGAGCAAATGGTGCGCAAGACAGAACAATACGGCGCGAATGCTGGCTGGACCTATGGTGTAATAGACGGTTATCGCCGTGCATTCAAACGTATCGGTTATGGATTTTACGAGCTCTTTACCTTTCACTGCCCCACTTATAAAGGAACCTTCAAACCTCCTTACGAGCGCTGTGGTGAGGATCATCGCATTGAGATGAATCCTCATGACGGCTTATCAGAATTCCCACCCACTCTCGGCTTTGATCGTTACTACCACAGCCGCACTCAGAAGTGGTAATTGTTTCGTTAAACGCGCAATTACAATATAAGCAGCCTACTTTACAGACCCGCCCTGAACCTCAGTGGCGGGTTTTTTATACCCAGTGCTAACATGCAGGGTATACAAACTCATCTATCTATAATAATTACAAACATTCACTTTGTGTAGCACACCTTACTTCAAAACGGGGCTAGCTCAACTCACAACCTCATTCTCTCTATCATGAAGCGCAGATACCTTAAAATGGTAAGGAAAGCCTATCGCTATCTGCGGCATCCTCACATCAGAAAACGCCCATGGCTCACCGCTCTGATTAAACCTCTGTTCCAGCGTGACCTTTGGCACCCATGTAGACACACCGTCGCTGGAGCGCTATCCATCGGTTTATTTTGTGCGATGCTTCCGCTGCCTTTTCAAATGCTACTGGCTGCTCTTGCCAGCATGAGGGCAAGGGTCAACATTCCTGTATCGATGGCTGCATGCTGGGTGACCAACCCATTCACCCACCCCCCTCTTATCGCGCTACAGATCAATTTTGGTCATTGGATTCGCGAGCATGTCCGCATTCCTTTGCCTTTTGATAGGACCTCTGAAGTTTCTTTTCTTGGAGTCAAGGTAGAGGGTAGCCCTGCTGACTTTGTGGTGGGTTTCCTCGCTAGCGGCGTTGTTTTAAGCATCCTTGCCTACCCCATTGTCTACGGTGTATCGATGTTTTTTCCTAACCGGGGGAAACGTTTGTCTGCTACGGAGAAGGTGGAGCAAAGCTCTTCTCACTAACCCAACCTCCACCATACGGAGCACCAAGCCTGTAGGCGACCTGAACATCGGGGAAGTAATACGTTTTTCTGGACTCATTACTGGAGCTCAATAACAAACGGCGAATCAGCATACCGATCAAGGGTATTGCAATCACAAATCCTGAGAATACTGCAATCATGATCAAGCTATCTAAATCTCTCCAACTCGCAGCTGGAATATCATGATAACGGGTTATTTCAGCCTCAAGAGCCAATACAAGTGCGCTGATCGATGCATGATGCGCACCCGTACCACTACCTACCTGCGGTGAAACCTTAGTAAGCATGGCAATCATGTCCCTCTCAGGGATTGGGGAAGGTCCGCCTCCGAAGTGTGGATCCAAACCGTCCCCCTTGTGGTACGCCATTGCTGGATTATCACCATAAACCACTGGATCTAGCTGATACACGATGACCATGCCACGACCTGAGTCGCCAATCCATGACTCATAAAGCTGATCGGCTCGCTCCCGAAGACTGGCATCCAACACATTGTAATAAATAGCGAGATAGACAGGATATTCATAGTCAGCCTTCATCCTTGAAAGCCGACCCACCATCTCCGCTAAGACATCAGGGTGATTAAGAAAAACATTGGCCTGATCCAAAACCTGATTGTCCGGTGGCAATGTAGTATCACTTGCTGATTCACTGGCTAATTTGCCACCTGCTTCTTGCTGCTGCGCATGACAGGGCATATCGATGTTCACCCAAAAGGCGCACAAACAAACAAGGGCAAACTTCCAATAAGCCTTGAGTTGCCTATTCATTGCTAACCTATCCCATTTCACGACCTTGATATTAATCGACTTGAATTGATAATCAAGAATGGATCCCTTCATTTATTGAACCGGCTTATTCTTGGCCGCTTTTTTCTCAGCCATTTCTTTTTTAATTTCAATGATCGCTGTCAAAAACAAGAGTGTTGCCGCGATTGATATACAACTGTCTGCAACATTAAAGGCCGGCCAGTGGCCGCCACTCGAGGGCATGATTTCATCATAGAGTGGTAACTTAAAATCAAGAAAATCAACCACATAGCCCTGTCCCAGGCGTTGCCAGAAGCCAGCATCTGAGTATGCCTCCAGCCAAAAACCTTGAAACAATCGATCCGTTAAGTTGCCGAGAATGCCGGCTAAAAGCAGCGGAGCAGACCAGCGTGATGGGCCCGCAAAAGCGCCCCTTTTCCAAAAAAACATAATCAGGACAAGCGCGATGATAAGTGCCAGAAGAAATACAACAGGAGCCCAGGCCGTGCCATTGCCTATGCCAAAAGCCACCCCTTGATTGTGACGTCTAACCAGATTGAAAAACCCCTCAATGACTGGGCGTGTATCCTCCTCGACAAAATATTTGTTTCCCTCATGAAGCACAAAAGGAACCTTAAAGCTCATGACCACCCACCACTTGGATATCTGATCCAGAATATAGAGCGGAACGGTGATCCATAGCAGCTGCCTCACCAATTTGTCGTTGGATAGATTCTTGTTCATTGGATGCTGCTTTTAGTATGAGGCATGGTGACGACCTATATCAATCAATAGGCCTGACGGATTTAGACAACCTCACTGCACCGGCTGCAGAGCTCGGTGACAAGTGGCTCATACCTACGGCATCGTGGACACATAGCGTGCTCTGTGGCCTTAGCCGTAGCTGTGATTTCACTTCCAGGCTCTAGCTGAAGATCAGCCAGTATGAAAAACTCGGTGACAAAATCTCTGTCCGTCAAAAGCTCTCGACTAGGGTGGTTTTCGGGAAGGGCCACCGTGACATGTGCCTCATTGTTTTTGTTGAACGCTTTAGCCTGAACTTCCTTCTCGATCGCCGTCTGAATGACAGCTCGTAATTCCAAGAGCACATCAATCTGAGCTACCGCTTCACCAGATTGAAAATCTGGGTCTACTACTGGGAAATCCTGTTCATGAATGCTGCCCTCATTACCCGCATGCTCCCAAGCTTCATCCGCTGTGAATGCTAGAATGGGCGCTATCAAACGACATACCGCATCAAACACACGGTGCATGACTGTCTGTGCTGCAAGGCGGCGCTTAGAATCTAGAGCATCGCAATACATCCTATCTTTGGTGATATCAATATAGAGTGCACTGAGCTCATGAGCACAAAATTGGTTGATCTCATTGAACACCTTGCGGAACTGATAGGCGTCATAGGCCTTGCTGCACTCTGAAATCACTCCGTTGAGACGCTCAAGAACCCAACGATCGAGCAGGGTCATTTCCTCCTTCGAAACAGACTGTGTGCTCGCATCAAAGCCATTGATGTTACCCAATAAAATACGCAGGGTATTGCGCAAACGGCGATACGGGTCCGTGACTTGCTTGAAGAGTTTGTCTGAGAAGGGAACCTCCGTCTGCCAGTCAACCGATGCAGCCCACAGGCGCACAATATCAGAGCCGAACTGATCGTAATAATGCTTCGCATTAATTGGCTTGCTGCCTGACTTGGAAATTTTCTTGCCTGAGGTATCCACCACAAACCCGTGGGTCATGACCGCCTTGTATGGGGCTGCACCACGAGCGGCTACACTAAGCATGAGCGAACTCTGGAACCATCCACGGTGCTGGTCTGTTGCCTCCAAATAAAGGTCTGCAGGCGTAGAAAGCTCCGGATGCCGATCCATAACCGCAACATGACTTGAGCCAGAGTCAATCCAGACATCAAGCGTATCGCGGCATTTAGTGCAACCCTCTGGCAAACCTAGACGCGCTGCTAGCTCTGCATCATCAAGCTCGAACCAGATATTGGTTCCTTCACGTTCAACCAGATCGGCTACTTTAGCAATCAACTCCGTGCTGATGATTGCTTCACCATTCTTATCAAAAAACACAGGCAAGGGGACACCCCAGGTGCGCTGCCGAGAGATGCACCAGTCAGGTCTGGACTCAACGGTGCCGTAAATGCGGTTACGACCCCATTTAGGTAGCCATTCAACCTTGTCGATTTCCTCCAAGGCTTTGCCTCGTATGTCTTTGAGCGAAATAAAGAATTGTTCAACAGCACGGAAAATAATCGGTGTCTTCGACCGCCAGCAATGTGGGTATTGATGCTCGTAGAGCTCGCGGCCAAGCATAGCACCAGCCTCTTCTAAAATTTCGGTAATACGCTTGTTGGTTTTGAACACATGCTGACCAACCAACTCATCAAGGCCGCATTCAGCTGTAAATTTGCCATCAGCATCCACCGGGGAAAGCAAACCAAGGTCATTTTGCTGGCCCGCTACATAGTCATCCGCACCGTGGCCCGGTGCAATGTGAACGGCACCTGTTCCTGTCTCCGTCGTCACAAAATTCGCCAAAATGATCTTCGCCGAGCGCGGTAAAAATGGATGAGATGCTTGCATTCCCTCCAACTCACCCCCCTTGAAGCCAGAATGCGTTTCACTCAACACAAAGCCCGTCTTGGCTGCAAAATCATCGAGTAAATCCTTGGCTACAATGAGCTTCTGCTTGCGCCCATCCTCATGCACAAAAGTTCCACATACATACTCGAACTGCTCGTGAACAGCGATACCAAGGTTAGCGGGAAGAGTCCACGGAGTCGTGGTCCATATCACCATAGAGGCACCAGCAAAATCACCGCTGGCATCGTTAAGTGCAAAGCGAACGTATACCGCCATGCTCTTTTTATCTAAATACTCTACCTCTGCCTCAGCAAGTGCCGTTCCTGCGCCATAACTCCACAGCACAGGCTTGCGGCTCTGGTAGACAGCGTCCATTTCAACGAGCTTACCAAAAGTCCTGATGATGTCGGCCTCATAGGTCGGATCAAGTGTCAAATAAGGGTTCTCCCAGTCACCAAATACTCCTAGGCGGCGAAAACTCTCTCGCTGTATATCAATGAAACCGCGGGCAAATTCGGAACAACGCCGGCGCACCTCGGCTGGCTCCTCATTTCTTGCGTCTTGCATCACCTTGAACTCAATGGGAAGTCCGTGACAATCCCAGCCCGGTATATAGGGCGTCTCAAAGCCAGCCATTGTCTTAGATTTCAACACCAGATCCTTGAGCACCTTGTTCAAGGCTGTGCCCATATGCACATCACCATTCGCAAAGGGCGGGCCATCATGAAGAATAAAGCGTGGCGCGCCTTGATCTTTACGGCGTTTCTGAATGCTTTGGTAAAGACCCTGATCATTCCAGCGCTGAAGACGCTTGGGCTCATTTTTTACCAAATCCCCGCGCATGGGGAAGGTAGTCTCAGGCAGACTAAGGGTGTCCTTGTAGTTTTTTGCTTCCTCGCTCATTGGATATGGTGGCTTCTCGAGGCGCGGAAGCTAGACACTAAGCCCCATGGGGTCAATGGCGTACTTACGCAAGCTCAGAGCTTTTAATCAGCTAAAGAGAGAAAACATGAGCTAATGAAACTCTGATCACTCTGGCGTCACTCCGGGAGGCATCCATTCCTTGGGCATTGGCTGGATGGCAGGCACGATAGGATTGCCATCTTCATCGGTCTCCTTTCCCCAGGAAGCAGAATGCAGGTCAATCTGCTGCTGAATAATATCTTTGGGGTAAGCGCCTGAAAACTGGTGCACTTTCTCTCCTTTGCGATAAAACTGAACCGTTGGGACTCCACTAATATTCTCTTCCTGCGCCCATTCACGGTTTTGGTTTGCATTAACTTTTACGATGCGCACTTTTTTGGCATTATCCTTTGCGAGCTGCTCCAACACGGGAGCAAAAGATTTACAGGGTCCTCACGTATCGGTGTAAAATTCCACCATCACCAGCTTTGATTCATTAGCAATCAAAGCCTGTGCCTCCTTCTGATTCATGGCATCCACGGTCGAATGACTACTCCCCTGGCCTCCCATATCCTTGATACGATCCACCAGCTCGCTCATTTTGTTACAGGAGCTCATTAAAAGAACACAAGCTGCGCCCAGAAGAACCGCCCTTCCGTGTATAAACCTATTTGTTGCTCGAGAAGCAGATCTACAATGTTTCATGGGTTTTAATTATCACAATTACTTAACTTTTACAAGATGCTGATTTCGTTTAAATTCACAACATAGATTTAATCTGTAACTTTGCCCAAAAACATCTTAACCTGCGCCTGTGAAAGTAGGCATCCTTGCAAACCCGAATAAAAAAGGGGTAGATCAAATCATCAAGAATCTCTGTAGATCCTTAGAGCGTGAAAACCTTACGCCGGTGCTTGAAACCGTAACTGCAGGAATAATCAATGCCGCTGGCGGTATCGAGCCGAAGGAGCTGGCAGCCACTTGCGACCTCGTCGCCGTATTGGGAGGTGACGGCACCATGCTTAATGCCGCAAATCAGCTCGGACCAGCTGACATTCCTGTTGCAGGAATTAATGTGGGAACGTTGGGATTTCTCACCACATGCACTGACAGCGAGCTCGATATCTTTGCCAAAGCCGTAGCTCAAAAAGACTACACTCTCATCAAACGCATGCAATTGCGCGCAACCATTACATCGGCTAATGGTGAGAAGAAGAGCTTTCGAGCCCTCAATGAAGTCACCCTTGCGCGTGGTCAAACCGGACGCCTTGTTGAGCTGGATGCTTGGGTAGACGGTGAGTTGCTCAACCATTACCGGGCGGATGGCCTAATTGTTGCCACCACAACAGGATCAACAGCGTATTCACTCTCCGCAGGCGGGCCGCTCATTGCTCCAAAAGCCGAAGTTTTTGTGATCACTCCAATTTGCCCTCACTCACTGAGCAACCGGTCTCTGGTCGTTTCGCACAGCTCATTGGTTGAGCTTGCTCCAGCTGAGAATGCGGAATGCCCGATGTTTCTCACCGTAGATGGTCGTGATGTCATGGCGATCAATCAAGGCGACCGCATTCAAGTCGAGCAAGCTGGGCACGCTTTGCCGCTACTTCGCCTTGAAGGCCGTAATTTCTACTCAACACTGCGGCAAAAATTAGGCTGGGGACGAGATTAAATTGCTTTGAAACGTAACGACTAAACTCGCATCCCATTCCTCTACCACTGATAACGACAGCATGAGATACGACCCAGCCGACTCACAACTTTTCGTCTATAACCGATCTCGATTATCGGCAATGCTCAAACCCAATAGCATGGCCATACTTGACTCCAATGACTTGATGCCCACCAATGCAGACGGCACGCTTCCTTGGCGACAAAACTCAGACCTCTATTACCTCTCTGGCATCGATCAAGAGGAAAGCACTTTACTGCTATTTCCTGATGCAGTTGAAGAAATAGATCGGGAGATTCTTTTCATCAAAGAAACCAGTGAGCACATTGCCATTTGGGAAGGTGAAAAACTCTCCCAGCAAATTGCGACCAAGCTATCCGGCATTTCTAATGTCCAGTGGAACTGTCAGCTCGACACCGTTTTGGAACGTCTCACTCAGCAAGCTGAGCATATTTACCTCAATGCAAATGAGCACCCACGAGCTGACATGACCGTGCAAACTCGTGATGTCCGATTACTTGAAAAATGCCAACAAAACTACCCCCATCATCACCATGAACGACTCGCGCCCTTGATGCATCAACTCAGAGTGACCAAACACCCCCTGGAGATTGAGATGATACAGAAAGCCTGTGACATCACCGAAGCTGGCTTCAGGCGCGTGCTTGGCTTTATCGGACAAGGCGTTGGCGAGTGGGAAATTGAAGCTGAATTTATCCATGAATTCATCAAACGACAATCGACGGGTTTTGCTTACACCCCGATCATCGCCAGCGGGAAAAACAGTTGCGTACTTCACTATATAAAAAATAATCAACGCTGTCAGGATGGCGAATTACTGCTCATGGATGTTGCTGCAGAATACGGCAATTGGAACTCAGACATGACCCGAACTGTTCCCGTTAACGGAAAATTTTCCGAGCGGCAACGAGCCGTCTATGACGCTGTTCTTCGCGTTCTTAGGAAGTGCAATGATATCCTGCGCCCAGGCATCACCCCTAAGGACTATCAAAATCAAACCATTGATTTCATGGAAGGCGAACTCATCGAACTAGGACTCATTGATAAGGATGAGGCCAAGCAACAAGACTCCAGCAAACCTCTCGTAAAAAAATATTTCATGCACAGCACATCGCATCACCTGGGCCTCGACGTCCATGATGTTTGCCCACCTGATGAGCCTTATGCTCCGGGCATGGTACTCACTATCGAACCCGGCATTTATATTCCTGATGAAAAAATAGGCATACGCCTAGAAAACAACGTCCTTATTGGAGAAAAAGAAAATCTGGATCTCATGTCCAACATTCCCATCGAAGCTGATGAGATCGAGACATTGATGTCTCAGGCTAATACGGGTTCCTGATAACTACAGAGTCTAAGCATTCAAAGCCTGATTGTCATACCAAGCTATTGAGTCAATATAACGCTCAATTTAGTGTGCCCTCTTGAGCACTTTACTGGCCCGCTTTTCCACTGAACATGCAGACCTATCATCTTCATTAGCACGGAGAAACTCAGCAAAGTTAGCTGACACTGTGGCGTAGTCCATGGGTGCCACTTTCACCTTATCCTCATAGATTTTGAGTGAAGTCTGGTAGTTTTCTTTTGCCCACCCTTCTTCCCCGGTGTGGCTGAGGGCGACTGCTAGGTTGGCATATGCCTGCGCTGTTTCCAGATGTTTCTCGCCGAACACCTTGCGGCGCGCATCGAGAGCCATGACAAACATTTCACGAGCCTGTTCGTAACATCCCGCTGCCAAATAAAGGGCTCCAATGTTATTGCAGATTGCTGCAGTCTCTTCGTCCTCTGAACCTAAATGCTCGTTATATAGCTCGAGTGCTTTAAGATACAAATTTTCTGCGGTATCAAAATCTCCACAACTCTTGTAAATATATGCCAGATTGTTGCATAAACTTGCGATATCGATCGCTGAGGGCGGATCCATCCGCTCAAACAATTCAATACTACGTTCATAAAAAGTAATAGCTTCGTCTGTATTGCCATCCGTTTCATAGACTACTGCTACACTGGCACTGAGACGAGCTAACGCCTCCGTTTTGGCATCCTCACCTTCAAGAAGTTCTAGTGCCTCAAAATAGGATTTCCTTGCCTCTTCGAGATTACCATATTGACGATAAAAATCACCTTGGATCTCAAGTGAGAATGAGAACTCATCAATATTACCCGGATCCTCTTGATATTTTGAACGTGACTTTTCGACTGCCGCGCTGGCCGTATTTTTAGCCTCCTCCCATCGCCCGGCTTGGCAAAGTTGCCTCACACGATCATGTAACATGTTCAGTAAATTATCTGTTCCTGAGTCCATTTATTCTGGTGAGATTCTGGTGAGCTAAATTACAATCACACCCATGATATTTGATGTGAGACCTGTATGCAGGTATTTAACACTAGGGAAAACCTCATGACCAGACATAAATCAATGCCTCACCTAACCTCCAACCTCGTCGATACAAGCCGATCTGGCGCGTGGCATACTACCAAAAGCCTGCTCCAAAGCCATGGCTGCACTGGAGCGCTCATGAGCAACTCCTAGCAAACGAGCTAACTCATGCTCAAAGTGTAACACCCCGCGTTGATCAGCACCATGATCACCGATATACCCCAGCCCTCTCTTTAGCAGATCATAAAGCTCTGGGACAGGATGGTCCGGCTCCACTACGTGTGCTAATAGTTCAACGAAATAGGAAGCAACCAGCGTATCCTTATATCTCTTTCTGATATGTTCTCGGTAATCCAAAACAGCTATCTCACTTAAGGTGTGAAGCTCGCTCTTTCGGCTCCGCACCCAGTTAAGCTCGGCTTCAAAAAACAAATCCAGTTTTCCGGCGAACGCCCCCTTGGCCCGGCGCCCCCCCTTGGCCACTGTCTTGATCAGGCCATGGTCGCGAGTACACCAATGCACAATCAAGCTCGTCTCCGTGAGCTTAGTAAGCCGCATAATAATGCCCTCTGATTTCTCCATCTGTGAAGCCATAGTGAAGCTATTTAGCCTGACACTAAACAACAAATTTACCTCCACCTTGATCTTGTCGCCTTTTTGCTATTTGGAGTTTGAATCTTACGTGTCAGCGGCTAAGAATCTGACACGCATGAGTGAACACAATATCGCTGACCTCCTGGCGCTGGATACCGGGGCCCTAAAAAGCCGCCTATCTGAACTCAGGAGGTATCTTTGACGTTCCGAAACTGGAACAAAAACTTGCCGAATACGACACCATTATGTCCGATACGGTTTTTTGGGATGATCCGGATAAAGCGCAAAGCATTGTTGGTGAGGCCAACTTAGTCAAAGGCCGACTCATCCCTTTCCTCGCTTTAGAGGACCGTGCTAATAATCTCAATGAAGTGATCGAGCTCGCCAAAGAAACGGACGATATCGAATTTGCACGAGAGGCCAATGATGACTTTCACTCCATCACCAAGGAGTTGGATCAATTTGAGCTGATCACCCTTCTAGATAAGCCCACCGATGCGTCAAACGCCTACCTCAATATTCAAGCGGGCGCCGGTGGCACTGAGGCCTGTGACTGGGCGGAAATGCTGCTACGCATGTACACCCGTTGGGCAGAAAACAAGGGCTTCAGCGTCACCAATGTTGACTACCAAGATGGAGACGGGGCTGGCTGTCGCACAGCATCTCTTAAAATTGATGGTCCCTACGCCTACGGCTATCTCAAAAGCGAGCGTGGAGTTCATCGTCTCGTTCGCATATCGCCCTTTGACGCTGCCGGCAAACGCCATACCTCATTCTCAGCAATCGATGTCACTCCCGAAATATCCAAGGACATCAATATCGAAATACCCGACTCTGATGTTGAGATCAGCACCGCCCGCTCAGGCGGCGCTGGCGGCCAAAATGTCAACAAAGTTGAGACTGCCGTCATCCTAAAGCACAAACCCACTGGCATCATGATTCGTTCCACCCAAGAACGATCCCAGCTGCGAAATCGTGAAAACGCATGGTCCTTACTGCGTGCCAAGCTTTATCAGATCGAAGAAGACAAACAACGTGCAGAAGCCGATCGCGAATACTCTGCCAAAGGAGAAATTGGCTGGGGGAGCCAAATCCGGTCTTACGTTTTTCAGCCCTATCAAATGGTCAAGGACTTGCGAACGGGTGAGGAAACTGGCAATATCTCATCTGTAATGGATGGCAATCTCGATCCCTTCATCGAAGCCATGCTTAAAGGCAAGACCCGTGATAGCTGAAGCATCACAACCCGTATATGAACCAGCACGATTAAATCATGACCATTGAGCGAACAGGCATCCTCCTATTGGTGTCCGGGCCATCAGGCTCCGGCAAAACAACGCTTTGCCGGCGACTAGCAGATGAAGGTGAGGCCATTTATTCTACCTCCTGCACTACCCGCCCGTCCAGAGAGGGTGAACGTGACGGCCATGACTATTACTTTATCAGCAGGGAGGCATTTGAACAAAAAGTCAGCAATGGGGAATTTCTCGAATATGCTGAAGTTCATGGCAATTTTTACGGCACACTAAAAACAGAAGTCCTCAATCACCTTGCAGTAGGCACTGATGTGGTCATGGACATCGACGTGCAAGGAGCAGATCAGGTCCGCGACTGTGATGACACAAGCATACAAGTTGCGCTGGTTGATCTGTTTGTCATGCCTCAGACCGAGGATGAACTTCTCAAACGCCTAACTGGACGCGGCTCAGATGCACAAGAGGTCATCGAGTTACGCATGAAAAATGCTCTTGGGGAAATCGACAACTGGCCAAAATACACCTACCGTTTGCTCTCAGACACACGTGAGCAAGACTACCACCAATTCAAGTCTCTCATCATTGCTGAGCGACTTAAGGTTTCTCGACTCAAAAACCTCTAGCCTCCTCTCGATACATGAAAACGATCATTCTAGGAATCACCGGATCCATAGCCGCCTACAAAGCAGCGACCATTGCCTCACAGTTGGTTAAAAATGGCCACCTGGTCCATTGTGTGATGACACAATCGGCGACCGAGTTTATTACCCCCCTTACTCTTCAAGTCATTTCTCAACATTCGGTTCTCGTCAGCTTAGAAGATGAAAAACAAGCATGGAAACCGGGACACATCGATCTTGCGGATCGTGCAGACCTGGTAATTGTCGCCCCTGCTTCTGCAAATACCTTGGGCAACTTTGCCAACGGCCTTGCCCCCGACCCACTCTCTAGCATCTACCTCGCCACGGAAGCTCCCGTTCTTATCGCGCCCGCCATGAATGGCAAAATGTGGATGCACGCAGCCACCCAACGTAACGTTGCCCGCTTAGAACAAGATGGTTGCCAATTTATTGGGCCGGAAAAAGAAGGCATGCTCGCTTGTGGCTACTCCGGCCCTGGCAGACTCATGGAAGAATCCAAGGTTGTTGATGCTGCAGAAACGCTACTCCGCACCTCGTAAAATCACCCTCTGCTGAGCCCGCTGATGATTCCTCCGATGACTATTCTCATCACTGCTGGGCCTACTCGTGAAGCCATCGATCCTGTACGTTTCTTGACTAACAAATCCTCTGGAAAAATGGGTTATGCCATCGCCAAGTCAGCGGCCGATCAAGGCCACCGTGTCATCCTCATTTCTGGCCCTACAAATTTGAATGTCCCTGACTTAGTCGACTACATTCCCGTAGAAAGCACTCAAGAAATGTATGATGCCGTCGAGCATTGGATCAAAAAAGCGGACATCGCAATTTTTGCAGCAGCAGTTGCTGACTACCAGCCGGCCAACATCTCCGAGCAGAAAATCAAAAAGGATGCCGAAACCATCACTCTCAAACTCGTTAAGACTCCAGATATACTTGGTTCAGCGAAGCAGAAATTTGGATATCAGGGGGTATTAATTGGCTTTGCCGCAGAAACAGAGAACCTTGAAATGAATGCTCGCGAAAAGCTAAAGCGCAAAGGCTGCGATCTTATTGTCGCCAATGACGTCTCGCGCAAAGACATAGGCTTTGATACCAATCAAAACGAGATACTGCTCATTTCAGTCGATTATATTGAGAGACCACCAAAGGCGTCAAAACAACATCTCAGCCATATTATTCTCGAGCACGCTGTGGAGCTAGCCGCGCCCCGAGATATGGATTAGCTCCCGCAGACGTGAGCATTCACCCTGTAGAGGCTCGGGCATATCCTCAAGTTTCCAGGGTAAGCGGAAACGCCAGTTTTTGCCCCCCACTGTGCCGGGAATATTGATGCGTTCGGTGCTATCAATGATATCTGTGATCATCAACGATGCGTAATCAGCATTAGATTTGAGTAAGCGATCAAACAATGCCCATTTTACCACCGGGCCATAGTCGGAATAACAGTCAGCACTTCCGCCCTTCGGTAAACCTGCAAAGTCACTCAACAGCTCCAAACCTCTGATCGCCCCATCATGATCATGGCCTCCCAACATACCCTTGAGGGTATTCCACATTGCGGGAATAGACTCATGATCATGGGTGGCGTACGTTGCAAAGGCACACTCTGGATAATCAGAGCCAGGAACGGTTTCCCCGTGGCCTCGGACTTCCCAATGGCAAACTTTAAACCCTGCGATACCTAGGTCCTGCATATTGGGCCTCACGTAATCTGGCACACAACCCAAATCTTCTCCCACCACTTCCCCATCACCAGCAGCATCTTGTATCACCTTTAGATACTTGTCGCCGTCTGCCAGATTTGCGGCTCTGTTTTTATCAGTATCATCTGAGCGCGGGAAAAACTCTGGCAGAGGCCCTCCTGTAATATCTCTTGCCTGCTTCTTACTCAAACCAACAAATTCTTCGTTGCTCCTTGGCCTCCACGGAAAGCTATAAATACGGTAAAATCCGAGAATATGATCAATTCTGAAAATATGAAAAATATCCGTCAGCTTTTCGATTCTGCGGCGCCACCATGAAAAATCATTTTGCTCTAGCACATCCCAGCGGTAAATCGGAATCCCCCAGTTCTGACCCCACTGACAGGCAAAAGCATCGTCCTTGAATACCGTCTCAGGAGGCGATCCCCCTGATAAAGTAAGATCAAACCACTCTGGTTCAAAAAATACATCCGCACTACTGTAGGAAATCCCAATCGGGATATCGCCCATCAACTTAACATCATGTTGCTGTGCGTAATCTCTCAGTTTTCGCCACTGGGAAAAGGCATGCCACTGCACCCATGCGAAGAAGGTAAGATTGCGCTCAACCTCCTCTACAGGCAAAGTGGTAAGATATGTCTCTGCATCTCCGGGAGTATTATATTGCTCGGGCCAGAGTTCCC